>JAVRLX010000091.1:0-2145 GCA_031960985.1 Campylobacterales bacterium
CTCAATTGGAGTTTGCGAGAGACAAGATGATTTTGTAATTAGCTTTTTGGAAGCTCCAGTGCCGGCTATTAATCAAAAAATGATAGATTGGATAAAGGCTTTAGTTAAGTAGATGGCTATAAGAGGGGTTATATTTGATTTGGATGGCACGCTACTTGATTCATTGGATGATGTAGCAAACTCTGCAAATGCTGTCCTTTTGGCTTTTGGATTTGAGGTTAGAGCCAAAGAGGAGTATCGGTATTTAGCAGGGCAGGGGGCATATAACCTCATGGCCGCTTCAAGCGGCTCAAAAGATGAAGGCTTGATAAGGGCGATGGCGGATGAGTTTAAAAAAGTGTATGAAGAGTTTAAAGGAAGCTCAAAGCCATATGTCGGCGTACAAGAACTCTTAAGCGAGCTTAATGCAAAAGCTATCAAACTAGCAATTCTCTCAAACAAGCCAGATCATCTAACAAAAATGTGCGCTCAAAAGTATTTTGGTAGTTGCAAATTTGAAGCGGTTTTTGGCGAGCGAAATGGAGTAGCTATCAAACCAGATCCCACAGGCGCTTTAGAGATAGCCAAAATTTTTGGACTAAATCCATCTGAGATAGCGATTGTTGGGGATACCAAAAATGATATTTTGACAGCCAAAAATGGTGGATTTTACTCTGTTGGGGTAACTTGGGGTTTTAGAGATAGAGATGAGCTTATGGAGTGTGGCGCCGATAAAATAATAGATACGCCAGAGGAGCTTTTGGAAATATTAGTCATACCCCTTTAACTTTTTATGTGATGATAATTTCCTGTGATGGGGCGCCTATATAGTAGCCTTGAGAGTAGTCTATCCCTATTTCAAGGGCTATTTTTTGTATCTTGTCGTCACTGACGAATTCTGCAATCGACTGTGCGCCGCACATATGTATAAATTTGTTGAGATTTTCAACCATTTTAGCTTTTGCGTCGTCTAGCGCTATCTCTTTGATTAGCGAGCCATCTATTTTGATGTAGTCAACGCGGTAGTTAAATAGCGATATAAAATTGGAGTATCCTGTGCCAAAATCATCGATGGCTATTTTGTAGCCTACATCTTTTAGGTTTGCTATCGATTTTTTGAGGATGCCGTATCTGTATATATCCTCTGATTCTAGTATCTCAAATACCACTCTCGATGGATCAATCCCAGTTTTTTCCTGCCAATAGTTAATCTGCTTTAGTAAAAACTCATCTTGCAAATCCATTGCGGAAACATTGATTGAAAATTCAAGATTTGGATATTTGCTGAAGGTTTCAAACGCTTTTCTGACTATAGCTTTGGTCAGAAAAGGTATCTGCCTTGCCCTTGTTGCGAGGTCTATAAATTTATCAGGTGAAATTATTTTGCCATTATCTCGTATTCTAGCTAGGCATTCGTATTTTTCGATTTGCTGTGTATGGTTGTTCAAAATCGGCTGAAAAAACGAAATCATCTGCTCGTCCGCTATCGCCCCAGAGTATTTGCCGAGCCAAAAAATATTAACCGGAAGCTCGTCTACAAAACAAGCGCTTTCGTCGTCGCCGATTATGTATTCACCCCTGTGCCTATCAAACGCAAACGAAAGGAGCGTTACTATTTTGTGTCTTAGGTTTTGTGAGCCGGTGTAAACTGCGACGGTAATAGGTGAGTTAAGCGATATATTGTTGTATGTGGCGTAAAAAAACTTCGCCATCGATATCAAATCCTCGGCGACTTTTTTGGCGTGCGGCATTTCGCCGTCTAATATTATGCAAATATCATCTGTATCTATTCTGTATATTCCAAGCCTATTGGCAAAACCTTCAAAGTAGCTAGATACATTTTCGATAAACTGTCGCATATAGGCATCCGCAAATCCATACCCCAAAACGTCTTTTATATTTGAAAGATGGTCAACCCTGAATGCTATAAGGGTGATTGTTTTGCCCTCATTGTTGTGTAAAAAGTTGCAAAAAGCTTGTTGATTTGCAAGACCTGTCACACCATCTATAAGAGTTAGATTTTTTATCTCCGCCTTTTGAAGTTCCAGTTCGCTTTTGATATTTTCAGAGCGCAGATATTCGGCTGTTATGTCTTTGCGGATACCGATGTACTCCTCTATCTCCCCACTTTCATTTTTAACGGGAATGATATTTGCCTCCACTACA
>JAVRLX010000091.1:2245-5158 GCA_031960985.1 Campylobacterales bacterium
AACGGGAATGATATTTGCCTCCACTACATAGGTGTGCCCATCTTTGGCTCTGTTTTTAACTATTCCCTGCCACGTATCGCCCCTTTGTATAGTCTCCCAAAGCTCTCTAAATACCTCTTTTGGCATATCGGGATGTCTGACAATATTATGTTTATGTCCAATTAGCTCATCCAAAGAGTAGCCAGATATTTCGCAAAATTTTTCATTGGCGTATGTAATTACGCCGTTTTTGTCTGTGGTAGATAGGATAGTTGTTGCATCTACGGCGGTTTTATAGTCGGATAGGAGTTTTAGCATCGCCTTGCGATCTAATTGATTGTACTTTCGCATAGCTATCCTACCTCTTTTGTTTTTATCTATACTACACAAAAAATCCAAAAAAGTTATTTTAAAAAAGGTTATAATCAAAGCAAAAAAGAAAGCGCAATGAATAAGAAAATAGAGCTTGGCAAAATTAATACGCTAAAAATAGATAGAATTACCCCTCATGGGGCTTTTTTGGTAGCGGGAGACGGCGAGGCGGCGCTACTGCCAAAGCGTTATATGACAAAGTCTATGAAGGTAGGCGATGAGATAGCCGTGTTTGTGACTACCGACTCGGAAGATAGGCTTGTGGCCCTCTCCGAGCGTCCTATGGCGATGGTGGATGAGTTTGGATTTTTTGAGGTTGTAAGCGTAGAGAGTTTTGGCGCTTTTGTAGATTGGGGATTGCCAAAAGACCTTTTTGTTCCAAAAAGAAATCAAAAGACCCCCTTTAAAGTGGGCGATAAGCGTATTATTAGGGTAGTATACGACAGCGAGACGGATAGGCTCGTGGGGGATGAGCGAATAATGCGATATTTATCCAAAGATACGGCGGCGCTAAAGCCAAAAGAAGAGGTGGAGGCGCTAGTGTTAGCCCGTACGCCAATGGGCTACAAGGTTATTGTTAATAACTCCTATGAAGGGATGGCGTATCAAAACGAGATATTTGAACAAATACAAATAGGCGACTTGCGAAAAGGATATGTAAAACTTGTTAGAGATGATGGCAAACTAGACATTAGCCTGCGGGCGATGGGTGAAAAACGAAAAGATGAGGCAAGCAAAAAAATCCTTTCAGTATTAGCAAAAAACGGAGGTAAAATGCCATTTACTTACAAAAGCGACGCCGAAGAGATAAAAAAAGTATTTGGACTAAGCAAAAAGAGCTACAAAGCGGCGCTAACCCTGCTGATAGAGAGCAAGGCTATAACGCTTGGGGATACATACATAGCTGTTAGCTTATTATAAGACTAAAAGCTGTTAAATATATCACCTTGCCAACATTTAGCTTGCTTTAAAATGCGCACAAGAAAATTGATTTGTATACTACGACATAGTATACTTATGAAATATTTTATACTATTGGAATAAAAATGGAAGCGCTTTTTTACAAATCAAATCCTTGGTGGGAAGAGTCATTTATCTTAAATGCCATTCAAAGAGATATTTATTTAAATGAATTAGAAAGCTACATCGACAATAAAGATATTATTTTTCTAACCGGTCTTCGTCGGGTTGGGAAAACGACGCTTCTGAAAGGTGTTATCAATCTACTCTTATATGCAAAAAATATTGATCCAAAACACATCTTTTATATTAGCTTAGATTTGTATGCTCTTGAGGGGCAGAGCATTGCAGATATTGTAACAGCGTATCGCAAACTTCATAAACTTCCAAATTCTCAAATGATCTACCTCTTTTTTGATGAAGTAACATCTAAAAAATCTTATCAGCAGGAACTTAAAAATCTTTATGATTTAGGTGGTGTCAAAATCTTTGCATCCGCTTCTTCCGCCTCCTTGCTTAAAGATAGCCAAGCTTTTTTAACAGGTCGTCAGCGTTTGGTTGAAGTCATGCCCCTCTCTTTTGAAGAGTATTTGAAATTTAAAAAAATCGTGATTAAAAAAGCAGATACTCATTTGGTGGAGAGTTATTTTGAAGAATATATGAAAGATGGTGGAATGCCTGAATATGTTCTTACGGGAGATATTTCCTATCTTTCCAATCTTGTCGACAATATCATCTATAAAGATATTATCGCTTTTCATAAAATCAAAGATGAACAAATGGTCAAAGATTTTTTTAAACTCTTAATGGAACGTTCCGGAAAGCAACTCAGTCTAAATAAAATGGCCAATATATTAGGAATTGGGGTGGATACAGCCAGACGCTTTCAAAGCTATTTTGAAGAAACTTACCTTATCTATACTGTTGAGAGACATGGTAAACTCAATGAAAGAGTTCGCCAACCAAAAAAAATCTATGCAGGGGATGTGGGACTTCGCAATCTGATTACAGGATACCGTGATAAAGGAGCTATTTTTGAAAATCTTGTTTATCTTAAGCTCAAACAAAAAAAACCTCACTATGTTTACGAAGACGGCAATGAGATAGATTTTATTACAGATGATGAAACCCTTATTGAAGTCAAATATCACTCTGTTTTAAATAACAATCAGCAAAAGCTTTTTGAAAGCTATCCAGCCAAAAAACGTATTGTTGTTGATTGTGCAGAAGCGTTTATCGCATTGTAGGTTTGTTGTGTAGAAAGTTGCAAAAAGATAGACCTGTCGCACTATCTATAAGAGTTAGATTTTTTATCTCGGCCTTTTGAAGTTCCAGTTGTTAGCAAATAGCTCATGGCTTGTAAAATACAAATAAATGTTCGTGCATGATGAGTAAAAAATTCGCCTCTTTTGATTTGTTGACCCAAAAGCCAGTCGCTTGGCAGTTGTGCTGATGCTTGATAATATCCTCTTTAAGCGCAAAACCAACTCCCAGAAATCTCTGCATCACCATAAAAGCAAGTGGTTGATACATCTTTTTGCGTCTTGTGTCACCGATGAGTAAAGCGCAAAATTTGCCATCCTTTAAAACGCGAAAAAGCTC
>JAVRLX010000092.1:0-5156 GCA_031960985.1 Campylobacterales bacterium
GGCGAGATAGGCGGCAACTGCATAGAAATTAGCACCGACACTACAAGTATACTGCTGGACTTTGGCACTCCCGTCTCAAAAGATGCCTTACCCGCAGAACATAAAAATCTAAAACCAGATGCGATACTGCTTAGCCATGCGCATTTCGACCACTATGCAAAAATTCATGAGCTAAACGAAGTGCCTGTATATGCCGGAGAACTGACACAAAGCATTGTTCGCGTATCTAGCGTTTTTTTGCCAGATAGGCAGGCGCTTGGCAATGTAAATAACTTTAGAGCGTTTGAGCCTTTCACAATCGGCGATTTTAAAATAACCGCTTTTCCGACAGACCATTCAATCATAGATTCATACGCTTTTTTAATTGAGGCTAATGGAAAAAAGATTTTTTATACCGGAGATTTTAGAGCCGTAGGCAGAAGCGAGAAATATTTTGACAATCTGCTAAAAAATCCTCCAAAAAATATAGACGCTATTATTGTCGAGGGCACCACCATGGGCAGCAATTCCAGAGCGCAAGACCTGCATTCGGAACTTGAGGTGGAAAATAGACTAAAAGAGCTGCTAAAAGCCCATAATGACTCATTGGTGTTTATGGATTTTAGCGCACAAAACTACGACAGGCTTATATCTGCGTACAAAGCGACTCTTGCGAGCGGCAAAGTATTTGTGGTAGATATTTACACTGCAATAATCATCGAAACTATTTCACAATATTTAGAAAAAATAACAGGCAAAAACCACTTTTCTTTGGATTATCAAAATATCAAAGTACTAGCTAGGGGTAAATATGCGTCGTCTCACTATCAAAAGGCTAAAAATTCAAATCTATATGCAAACGAGCTTCTTAAAATCTATAAAAATACGGTAAAACTAGATGATATAGCAAACAGCCCACACAAATATGTCGTAAAAATGTCTACATATATAGCCAAAGAGCTCATAGAGCAGATAGGTGGGCGAAAACTTTACATCTACTCTCAGTGGGCAGGCTATCTAAAGTCCGAATACAACGAAAAAGGCTACGAAATATACCAAGCCATTCAGTCTGCCCCAAATGTAGATTTTCACAAGGTTCATGTCGGAGGGCATGCCAGTGCAAACGATATTGATAGGCTTATAAAATCACTAGAACCAAAAAGTATTTTACCGATACACACGGAACATAAAGAGCTTTTTTATGAGAAATATCCAAATGCGATAAAAATAGAAAATTCGCAAAGCATTAAAATATAAATGCAGCGGATTGCTGTGCTGGTTGATGGTGTATGCAAAGATAACTGAGGTAATATATTTTATATCAATTTAACGAGGAGCATAATATGAGTGAAAAAGTACAGAAAAATCCACATTATTCAACCAAAGAAGCTATGGATATATTTAAGGATTGGACTACCCCTTTATATAAAAAAAACTGTATCAACTGGTCAGGTGTAACAACAGATAAAAAAACTCCATATATCGAAGTTTTTTCTGAAATGATTTTAGAGGATTTAGAAAAATGTTTTTGTGGCATAGAGCGAATAACGCGCAGTAGCACATATATACAAGATCACGATGGCAATACATCCGACGACAAATCAGAAGATAGCGCGGAAAAAATAATCGCTAAAACCTTATACGGCAAATATATCGAGGGCTTAGGGAGTATTATTGACTATGAAGTTCCACTGAAAAATTTAAATAATGATAAAGCAGGAAAAATAGATTTGTTGGCATTTGACAAGGCTTCAAATACTCTCAGCTTTATAGAGCTCAAAAATGAAAACAGCACAGAAACTCTCCTGAGATGTATTTGCGAAATAGAAACTTATTTTAGAACTATAGATACTGGCAAACTAAAAATCGACATTAGAGAGTCTAAAAAAATTAAAGAGCTAGTACCGGAAATAGAAAATACAGACCCAGAAACAATAAAAATACAAAAAGTTGTTTTGATTTACGAAGGTTCTAAGCCAGCCAAACCACTGCAAGAACAAGATAAATACAAAAATCTATTTAGACTAATAAATGAGCTGGAAATAAAAATATTTTGCATGGAATCAGGAGCCCATAAAGGGCAGTCCACTATCGCAAAAAAAGTCGAATGCTAGAGTTTTCATACTCTTATATCTCCCATCGTGGGGCAATAAAAAAATATATCAATCAAGACTCAATTTTGGTTAATTCCAAAATAATCCAAGAAAACGAAGGCGTGCTAACATCCTCAAGTTTTACGGCATCAAAAGCTATATTCGCCGTTGCGGACGGTGTTAGCACGTCGCCAAAGGCTGAAATAATAAGCTTTAAAGCGCTTGAGGCTCTTGAGCGTATATTTGCCACTTCTACGGAGTTTTTGCCGCAAAAAAGTATAAAGTTAGTCCAAAACGAGCTAGCAAACTATGCCGTATCTAACAGGCAATACAAAGACGGCTCATGTACCCTCGCGGGACTGGCTTTTTTGACCGATAAAACATATATTTTCAATGTCGGTGACTCAAGAGTTTATAAATATGAAAACTACAAACTGCAACAGCTCAGCCATGACCACACTGTTCTTAATAAATATATAGAAAGCGGAGAGATAAAAGCAGACGAAAGCCATCTATATGGCGAACAATATAAAATGCTTGACAGCTACCTAATTGCAAACAGCGATGGCGATGAATTTGATATTTATTCAAAAAGACTTGATACTGAAGAAGAGTGTACTTTTTTAATCTGCACCGACGGCATAACAGATATGCTTAACGATAATGAAATAGCAAAACTTATAGACGCAAATCTTAGCGATAGTGTCCAGAGAATCTTTAATGCCGCCATGAAAGCTGGCGGGGAGGACAATATTTCTATTTTGCTAATTTGCAAAAGAGTCATCTAGGTTTTGATACCAATACATCCGTTACAAAGTTAGAGGAACGTTACAGATTTAAATAAAAGACGACTCACCTTGTATGCCATATAAATCACGATACAGCTGCAGCGCTTCTGCTGAAAATGTAACTTTTACGGCTGGATGAAAATGTGCCTGCTCATCGTATGCCCGCATAGCCCTTTCTACTGTAGTTGCTACAAGCTGCTCAAACGATGTGCTGCCAGTGACAGTCGTGCGCTTTGGAGGCAATACACCCCTTGTTCGTCTTATTCTGTTTATCGGACGAGTTTTGCTATTGTTGTTTACATTTTTCATCTTTTGCGTCTCCTTTTTTTGTTTTAGGGCACTGCATATGCTGGCGAAAGTGCTTCCAGCCACTCTTTCTACTTCTTTAGCGCCCAAATGCCGTAAAAGGCGTTTAATTGAAAGCTGCCATTAACGTCTACTATTGACTTGTGACCTTCATACGAATCATTTCCGTGGTATGGACTGCATTTATGTTTTGAAATACATCTTTGCCGATGGGAGCCAGAACTACCCACCAAACTCCAGCCTTTGGGCAGGTTTTGGATGTATCGCGGCATTAGCGTGTTATTCGTAGCGCGGTTAACGAAATTACTTATTTTGGTCAGTGTCGTAGCTATTTGCTTAGGCATTGTGATAGATTGCGTTGTGTGTGTTGCGGGGATTGCTAACATGAGGACTTTCATCTTGAACTCTTTGTTTGATTTTGCGATTAGATTTTATATAAACAGGCAGACAGCCTTGTGTCTAGTTCTGAATCGAAAATTTATAATTCATTCAAGCCTCGATATCTACCGAATGAAAGATTTTGTTATTAGAGCTAAAATTGGCTCCGACCCATAATCTAAGTACTATATAATATCCATGTAAACACACTAAGGGTAATACAAATACTAACTTACGATATATCAGACATTCAGTCCAAGCCGTCTTTGATGAAAAATATAGATGTAGGCGAAATCGTAGACAAAAGAGCCCATCTGACGATTGGGTATTTTTTTCTTCAAAATACGAAAGCCTAGTTAAGCCGCTTATAGAACAAATTGACAAAGAGGAGAAGCTTGGCAAGACTAAAGCTTCATCAAGATATAGAGCTATGCGAAGTCGGTGTTGATGAAGTTAACTAGAGGCGATATAGTTACGATCGCAATGCTCCTAGGACTGGGGAAGGATATAGGAGACGATATAAATTTCCCCCCTTCCAATCCGTAATAGCACTTTACTCAAGCCAAAAACCCCATTTTTGGCGAGCCAATATCTTTCTTTAGAGCCGTTTCGGCTCTTAGTCTCTCTACAAAGTCGCTTGCTTTTTTTATTTTGTTAAATCTATGCTGTCGCATCACGGTAGCAAAGTCGCCTAGTGCTAGATTGGACAGAGCTTTTATACTGTCTTTTGCATCTGTGGTTATTTTAACACCCAGCTCTTTTGTGCATTTTTTAAATAGGTTTGTCGATTGAACGCTTTTTAGATAGCCGAATTCTACCTTGGCATCAAACCGCCTTATGCACGCTTCATCTAAATTTTCCATAAGATTTGTAGTCGCCAGAAATACTCCATTGAAGTTTTCCATTTGGGTTAGCATCTCGTTGACTTGGGTTATCTCCCAGCCTACCCGAGCATTTTTTCTGTCGGCCAAAAAGCTATCCACTTCGTCAAACACAAGCACTGCGCCTTCGTCTTTTGCCTCTTCAAATGCCATTTTGATATTTTTCTCTGTGCCGCCGACCCACTTGGACAAAAGGTCTGAACCTTTTTTTAGTATGAGCGGTTTGTTTAGATATTCGCTAAGCCACCTGCCGTATGCACTTTTGCCTGTACCTGACACACCATACAGACAGATTCTAGCGCTTTTGGCTGACTCTATGCCCGCTGCAAGTTCCCGTAAATCTATATTTGCATTAACCAAAGTTGGGTCATAAAATAGTGGCAAGCTATTTACATTGCTATCTTCTAGACCTTTTCGACCTTGCGCTTTTAGCATATTGTCCATCATCATATATGCTATTTCTGATGGTTTTTCTATTTCGTGTTTTATTTTCCCCAAAACACTTAGCGTCTTTGCCACGACTGCCGGAGCTAGCCCTTCGTTTTTAGATAGAGCCTCCATGGTCTTTTCATCCAAAGCGCCGTTGGCTTCTTTTTTTATAATCTCGAGCCCCTTGCAAATTACCAAAAATAACTCACAATTTAAGCTAATTTAAATTTTAAAAAAGCCTCTTGAAATAGCGTAAATGGTATAATTTTTCACCACAAAAACAATCCATAAACACTAAATCA
>JAVRLX010000093.1:0-5120 GCA_031960985.1 Campylobacterales bacterium
AAACGCCGACTCTAAGTTTGTCGTGGTAAATATAGTCTCCAGAGACGCCGTTAGCATTTTAATCCATTAAATTTGTATGTTGAGAGGTATTTTTTGACCGTTTAATAAGCTATTATTGTGCCAAAACAAAGTGATAAATTTATTATACGAGGATAAATTTATGAAAAAACAGAGAATAATATGGCCAATCAAGCCAACAACTAGACTGCATGGCGGACATAAAGGGTATAATAGGGCAAAAGAAAATAGAAAAAATAGAATCGAAATATCGGGAGGCTAAAATTTAATGAAAAAACTATTTTTGATTTTTAATCACACGCTCACGCAAGCGCAAAAAAACGACGCTATAAGTTCGCTTGGGGTAAATGAGTTTATAACTCTACCGGAGGATTTACAAGCTATATGGAGCGCCATTCCGTCTGAACTTCCAAGCATAAGCGAGATTCTTTGCCCTATCAAGGATTTTATTAAAAGTAGAGCCTGTAAAAACGACTTTGTTTTGATACAGGGGGATTTTGGGGCTTGCTACGAGCTTGTATCTTTTTGCAAAGAGATTGGGGTAACGGCTGTTTACTCTACAAACCAAAGAGTATCCACGGAGACGGTAGTGGATGGCATAGTCCACAAGACGAGCCAGTTTCGGCATTGTATTTATAGAAAATATTAAGAGGAGGCTGTATGAAAAAAGCAGTTGTTACTATACTTGGGATGAGTGGCACGATAAAAGGTAGCGAACTTGCCAAAAAATGTTCTTATGAACTTGAAGAAAAAACCAAAGAGTCCTACAATATGCTCCCGATTTTGATAGACGAATACGGCAAAGAATACATAATAGAGCCAATCTATACCAAAGAATCGAAAAAAGCCCAAACAATAGTACTAAAAGAGACTGGATATAGCGACAAAATAATATTTGACGATTTAAAAGGACTTATTGGCGACGAAGATGACTTTGAGAAAATATTTTCGATACTGGACAAGATAGTATCTAGTTACGACGAGGTGATAGTGGACGTATCGCACGGTTTTAGGCATCTGCCTATTTTGATGATTGTAGACGTTATCGTAAGGGGTCTTGGAAATAACAGCAAAATTTCAAAAATACTCTTTGCCAAAGAGATAAAAGCTTATGAAAGCTACGAGGTCATAGACTTAAAACAATATGTTGATTTGGCTAGCTTTGCCTTTGTCATTACCAACTTCAAGGATAACTTTACCATCTCAAACCACATAGAGATAAAAAAAGAGGGGCTAAGAGGGCTTATCTTTGCTATGAAAAAATTTTCAGAAGATATTTTGTCGTTATCCCTAGAGAGTCTAGCCACCAAAAGCTCCATAAAGCTCATAGAGGAGATCGACAAAACGCTAAAAGACGGCTCAGTTCGTTTTTTCTCTTTTGAAAAAGATCTGAAGGAGTTAAGGGGATTAATCGAAAAAAGCTTTACCGTAGAGGGTAAAAAAAGATATAAATCTTATTACGACATTGCAAATGCGCTTTTTGAGCGTGGGTACTATAGCAATAGCCTAGCGATACTGAACGAGGGGGTTGGGCTTTATATTAAAACGATAGCAAAACAGATACCAGAGCTAAAAAAGAAGATAGAGAAGATAGAAGAAAAATCAAATCTTTATGTTTTAGCTAACGATTGCAAAAAAATGATTTCAAAAGGCGAAAAATTTGATCCTAATTTTGGCAAAAAAGGCGATAATAAACCAAATGAAACAAAGTTTGACAAACAAGACGCAATAACTATTTGTGAATTATTTGGAGATGGGCTTAAATCCTTTAGGGCATTTATTTATAACCTGGAAGAAACAAGAAACGATCTGCTACATGCAAACTCTTCAGGCAATATATCCAACTATAAAGGGAAAATTAAAAGTTTTTTGAAAGATTATGAAAAGTTTTGCAAAATATCAAATTAGCAGAGAGATAAAACGTAGTAAAAAGGTCTAATAGACCGCCTCGGGCTGACTACAAAGATTTGCGATCGATAGCGACAGTAGCGTTTGAGATAGCCGCCGCCGCTTCGATAGCTATAGACGAGACTATGAGCATGGTAAACCTCCTTTGTAGGCTAAAAACAGAGCAAAAGGTCGTTAGACCGCCTCGGGGCTGACTACTTGGATTCGGGTTCGCAACTACAGTCTTGGATAGCTTCCAAAACAGCAATTGCGACAGGGATAAGTATCGCAATTAACGGCATGTGTACCTCCTTTGTAAGATTTATAAGCATAACAAAAGGTCGTTAGACCGCCTCGGTCAAAACGGTAACCTAAACGGACATCCATCGCCAAAAAGAATGTCGAACAAGTCGCAATCGCTTGGAATGAACATTTGCCAACCTCCTTTATAAAATCTAGGGAAATTATATAAAACGCAAAAGTCAAAAAATGGAGCTTTGAAATGCTTTTTTTGGATTCAGAGCTTTTTTAAGACTCCAAATCCAAAAAGTTGATAGAAGTATAATATGGCTGAGGGTCAAAAAAGTCGTTTGACGGAGATTATTTAATCGACGGATAGATCTTTTAGAAGTTGCTTGAGGTCGGAGGCTATATCTTGCTTTAATTCTAACGGCTCTAGTACCGAAATATACGGCGACCACTCTTTTATAAATGGCTTAATCTCCATGGGCTGGGTAAAATCTACGCTAAATTTGATAGAGCCGTTTTGTTCTGTGGATATGTATTGTTGGGATTTAAAAAAAGGCTTCATACCCTCTTTAAAATACACAGCAACCTCTGGCTTTGCCAACAAAACCGCCTTTTGTTTTTTGGCGTTTATGGAAAACGGATTTTGAAAAGAGTCAAAGTAGTCTTTGTATTTATCTAACACACTTTTTTGAAAAGAGAATTTCGACGACGACGGATGGTCTAGTTTGGTTATAAACGATATTCTGATTAGTCTTAGATTGTCGTCGTCCGTCTCTATGGCAAGATACCAGTTGCCTTTTGAAAATAAAAGTTTTAGGCATTTTGCGTCTTTGTAGATTTGTGTTTCGGTTCTCTCCAGCGTAATAGTTTTGTAAAGTCTCTCCTTAACGCACTTTTTGAGCTCTTCAAAAATACGGTTATTTTTGTTTTGCAAATCCTCTAGCGGGTTTGAATAAAACTTGATTATATCAGACTCTTTTTTGAGTCTATTTTCGAGAATGGCTTTGTAATCAGACTCAAACATCTCAAATATAGTAGAATCATTTTCATACACAAGCCTGACCATCTCCAAAAAATCGCTACTATCTTGCCGGACAAATAAACGTAGCATATCGGCTAACGCCTGTTTGTCGTCTACTAATCTGTACGAAATGACTTTTTTACCGTCTCTCTCGATTTTTTCCGTCTGTATCCCGTCAAAACATCCAGCTATATCGGATAGATACCGCCTTAACGTTTTTTCTTCTATCTCCAGCTCCTTTCGCAAAGCCGTACTGGAGGGCTCAAGTGTTCTGCCTTGGTGTAGTAGTTTTAGGATGTTGCATATTTTTTGGGTGTTACTGTACTTATCGTTAGACATTAGCTCTCTTTAGCTCCAAATAGTATTTCCAAAATTTCTCAAAATCGTATCGTCTTTTGTCGCAAGCAGGCGATTTTTTGCCATACTCTTGCTCCTTACTCCTTGCAGATTTTATCCCATCGTACGGCTAAAAGCGATAGGCGTACTATATGTCCCTATTTTTGAAAAAATCATTTAAATCTTTTGCACTTTTTGGTTTTTGCTGGCGATTGGTTGGGGCGCTTTTATATTCGTTGTTATTTTGACTGTGTGACTCTTTGCAAAACTTTGATTTATCATAGCCATTTTTAACAACTTCAGGCAATACCTCTTTGAGACTTTTTGCCTTCATAAAGTCTTTTGGTTCTTTTAGGTAAATCAACTCTTTATCGTCAAAGCCAAAAGATGAGAGCTTTAGAAAAGCTTGGATACGAGGATTGTTTAAAATATCTGTCTCCAATGTTTTATTCATATGTTCGATAAATTTTTTTATATATTCGTCCACACTAAATGTTTTTTCTGTTTTTATACCGTTAACGTCAATACTTACCGTTCCGAAACCGTAGGGTTTTGCCATACCTATTTTGTGAAAATATTGACCACTTTGATTTTTATTAAAAAAAGTTAGCGCCGACAATAGTGCGCCAATTTCAACTGTTTTTAGATTATGGAAACGAATTTTTCCTGTAAATTTAGCTCCAGTATTTAAAGGTATAAAAGTAGTACATATTTTTGGATTCTTTTTGCACATTGGATTCGATTCTATGGTTGTGTGTCTTGGCGGATATACTTTAAAGCCTCTGAGTATAGCATTTGAATTGTCAAATGTAATATATTTTTGTGTTGTGCCACTTTCTGCGCACTGAACTACATAACTCGGAAAAAAAGTCGGTCTAGGTGTTGATAGAGGGAGACATATAGTCTTATACTTATCCGCATTTCCATTAAGTTTAAAATGTGAAAATTGCATCCTACCTTTCAAAGCTCTATCGCCATCTATAAAACCAAAAATGGTTTGAGCTAAATCAAGATCTTTTTTATAGTTTTGATATTTTTCCAATATAGCTTGCAAAGAGTGTTCATATGGCAATTTATAAAGCATTGACAAACCAAAATGTTTGATGTTTTGTTGTTCGTCAAGTTGAAAAAATATTGGTATTTTTTGCCCCTCTTCAAACTTTTTTGACCACAACATTTTCCAGTCTTTGCTTTCGTTTGGAGTGCCAATATAATATGCTTCTTTAAAAGTTTCTATTAGTTTATCTTTTTCGTTAAATATATAGGTTTTTAAAGGTGAAATCTTAGGAAACAAAAATTCTCTAGTTTTATCTCCAGTGCTGCCGGTAAAAACTATAAAACCTTTGCCTATATCTTTGATTTGATTGCCTATAGCTTTGTATTTCTCATATGCCATTGCTCTGGATTTTTTTATTTCCGACATTTGTTCAGGGGTAAAATAAGCGCTCATTTCATCATATTTGATCCGAGTCTGCCCGTTTGTCACATTACCGATATTTTCTATCTTCCACTTTCCCTCATCTTTTTGTAACCAACCCATATAAATCTTGTTCGTATCCATCGCTTTTTGTTTGTATGACGGATTGTTTAGATCTCTATAGGAGAGTGT
>JAVRLX010000094.1:0-4875 GCA_031960985.1 Campylobacterales bacterium
GGGTAGCGCAAAAAAATATTAGTGGATTTTTTAATAAGTTTTTTGGAAAAAAAGATGTATGAGACTCTTTTAAGTGGCAGACGAATAGGATTAGCGGTTACAGCCTCGGTGTCTATATACAAAGCCTTGGAGCTTGTCCGGTTATTTACCAAAGCGGGGGCTAAGGTGCGGGTTGTAATGAGCGAGGAGGCAAAAAAATTTATTAGCCCAATAATGTTTGAGGCTCTAAGTGGACATATCGTCCTTCATAGTGATACTGAGAGCTGGGCGAATGAAAATAACCATATAGCTTTAGCAAAATGGGCGGAGGTCTTTGTTGTAGCCCCCGCAAGCGCAAATACGATAGCAAAGCTCGCCAACGCCATAGCTGATAATCTCTTACTTCAAACACTTCTTGCCACTACTGCCCCAAAAGTGTTAGCCCCTGCGGCAAATACCAATATGATAGAGCATCCAATTACAAAGGCAAATATTAAGATGCTTACCCTTTGCGGCTACGACATTGTTGATAGCGTATCCAAAACGCTTGCTTGCGGCGATGAGGGCAAAGGTGGGCTAGCTGATGTAGAAGATATATTTTTGGCTACCGCTAGAGCTTTATTAAAAGAGGAGTTTTGGGAGTATCGAAATGCTGTGGTAACGGGTGGTGGTACTATCGAGCGGATAGATGATGTCAGATACATTGGCAACTTTTCAAGTGGCAAGATGGCCGATGCTCTTGCGGTGGCATTGTATCTACGAGGCGCAGATGTAAGGCTACTCTCTTCCAAAAGCTCTTTAAACTCTGCGGTTATTAAAAAAATAGGCTTTGAGAGCACAGAGGAGCTAAAAAGTAGGCTTGAGAGTTTGATGGAAGGGGCGAAACTCCCCAAATCCACAGCTCCAAGCCTATTAAATAGCGAACCAGTTAGACCCATATCCAAAGAGCCATATCTCTTTATGGCAGCAGCCGTGGGTGATTTTGCCCCTAGCAAAAAAGTAAATGGGAAGATAAAAAAGCGCGATACCCTTACTTTGGAGCTTGCAAAAACTATCGATGTAATAGCAAACCTTAAAAAAAATGGGATAAAAACTATTGCTTTTAAGGCTGAGATGGACAAAAAAAACGCCCTTTTAAACGCCAAAAAAGCCCTTGTGGATAAGGGGGTGGACGGGGTGTGTTTAAATGTATTGGGAGATGAAATAAATTTTGGAAGCGATGAAAATGAGGTGATTTTTGTGAATAAAGAGGGCGAAAATAGATTGAAACGAGCAGACAAGCTAAGCGTTGCCCTAGAGATTTTGGAGAGCGCAAAAAGGTTATGATAGAGTCTCTAAAGGGTGTGGCGGCGCTAAAAGAGCTTGCCGCTCTTGCTCAAAATCTAGAAAAAAAGCTAGGACTACCCGTAAGTGTAGAGGTGTTGCAAAAGCTCTTAGAGACAAAAGATGGATACAAATATTTAGCAAATATAGACGGCAAACTAACCGAAATGCTGTCTAAAAAAGAGCTTGAAGTGGGGTCAAAATATTGGGCGGACGGCGTTAAAAATCAGCTTAGTAATACCCTAACACTTGAAAACTTAGTCCAAAAACCGCATATCTTACAAAGCGATATTTTCAAATCCGATACCCTCTCAAAGGCTCTTGGGTTTAATAAGCTCGTAGAGGTAGTGAGGGCTGAAATCGCAAAAAATATACAGCCACCAGCCGCCCAAATGGATACAAAGACGCAACCACAATCAGCGCCAACCACCCAACAAACGCCAACAATGCAAACACAAAAGTCAGAAACACCAAAAGCGCAGACGCAAGCGCCTGAGCCACAAACCAAGATAAATGAACCAAAAGCGGATATGCTCCAAAAAAATGTAACAAAGCTAGCCGCCGCCGATACGGAACTTGCCAAAAGTACGCCACAAATAGTCACAAAAATAACAACCAAAAATAGCGACAAAGAGATAGCAAAAGAGGTTTATACCCAAAAGAGTGACGCCAAGATGGAGGCGGATACAAAAGAACAAACTCCATCTCAAGCGGCAAAAGCACAGATAGCCTCAATCAAAGCAGAGGTGGCTGAAAAGCTAAAAATTACAACAAATGTCGAGCCTACAAAACAAAAAGAATCGGCGCAAATAGCAAAAGAAGAGCCAAAAATCGCCACGCCCACTCAGGTAAAAAACGGCGCAAAAGAGATTCAAAAAGAGCCTGAATCATCGGCAAAGTTTGTAAACGAAACCATGCGAGAAAAGCTAAAAGAGTTTAAACATATTCTAGGAGACTTAAATACCCAAACAAAGATGGAGCCCGAGAGAGCAAAATCGGAAGCCCCAAACATCCAAAAAGAGCAAAAAAGTAATATAGTAGAAGCTATCCAAGAGAGCATCAAGGCCGAAATCACAGAGAAGCTGCTAGCAACCCTCGTTCAAAATTTTGAGGGGCTGGATAAAGGGGCGCTTTTTGAAGCCGCACAAAAAATAGCCGACTTGATATTTGGTAAGCTGCCAGAGCATGACACGGACGAGGCAACGCTAAAGATACTAGAATATCTCGAAAAACAGTTGGAGCAAAAAGAGGCAAAAGAGATGATGCCAAGTAAAAAAGGATCTCACCTAGGCGCTCAAGCGATAGAGATGGAAGAGATAACGGCAAAGAGCGATGATGTTGAGGCAAATCCAAAAGAGAGCGGCTCAAAAACCAACAATCCCGCCTCAAAACTAAAAGCGCAACTCTTAGAAGAGTTAGCAAAGGTTGGCTCAAAGAGCGAGTTTCAGATACTCTCTAATGTGGCAATGGCGCTAAATAAAGAGGTTTTTACATTTGTCCTTAAAGATAAGGGGATTTTGCAATTTAAAAAGAGGGGTGAAAAGGGGTTAAACGCCAAAACGGTAGAATTTTACAGCGCATTTGAGACTTTGGGGCCCATTAGCGGCGTGATAACGCATATTGATGGCCACACTTCGCTAGCCTTAAATGTAGAGTTTGAGAGCACATATAATTTTTTGAAAGAAAACCTAAAAGAGCTATCATTTTTTGATCACAAAAATGTTTCGATTATGCACGGAATTAAAGAGATTGTAGAGATAAGGAGCTCTTTTTTGGATACTATGGGATAAACTAATTTGACTACCAACCTAACACGCAAAGCGCTAATTATCGTCGCCGTTTTTGCCTTGTTTTCAGCCATTTACAACGCCGCTTTGCCTATCTATGTGGATGAGGCGTATTATTGGCTTTGGAGCAAACATCTCTCTTTGGGTTATCTCGACCATCCCCCGATGATAGCTTATATGATAAAACTTTTTACCCTTTTTGGCGATGAGGTTTGGCAAATACGGTTAGTTAATATTTTTTGCTTTTTTGGCGCCGCTTTTTTTGTTTTTAAGACGGCTAAGTATTTGTTTGACGAAAAAAGCGCTTTTTGGGCTTTTTTAATTTTTTTGTCTTCGCCAGCCGTTACGATGGGGCTTACTATCACCACCCCAGATAGCCCACTTATTTTGTTTTGGACTGGCTCGCTATATTTTGCGGCAAAAGCCTTTTTTGATGGAAAGAGAGTGGATTTTGTCCTTGCGGGAGCTTTGGGTGGAGCGGCTCTCTTGTCCAAATATACGGGGATTTTGCTATTTTTTAGCTATTTTTTATTTATCGTATTTAAAAAGCCAAAGCTATTTTTATCATCAAAGCTTTATTTGTCGATTGTTTGTGGACTCATAGTTTTTTTGCCTGTAATTATTTGGAATATTCAAAACGGTTTTGAGAGCTTTGCATTTCAATATAATCACGGCACAGCAAGTGGTAAAGAGCCCATCAATCTTGCCCTAAATCTCGAATTTATAGGTGGGATGTTTGCCCTCTTTGGTCCAGTGTTTTTTGCCCTCTTACTCTACGCATTTACCAAAAAAGAGGGGTATAAAAACGAAAAGCTATTTTTTGTGTTGCTACCAGCCCTTTTTACGATAGTTTTTTTCCTTTACAAAGGTCTTTATAAGAAGATGGAGCTTAACTGGGTGGCTCCCGCTTTTGTTTCTGCTTCCATTTTGGTTGGGCATCTAATCACGCAAAAAAATATCCAAAAAACGGCTATAATTGGCTTAATGCTTTCGCTTTTTATCTCATTTGCGGCTAGATTTCCGCTTAGTGTTGGGCTAACAAATGCCAAAAATCCGCATGAGAGACTTTTTGGTTACAAGGAGGTTGCAGGTAGGCTTGCAACTCTTGGCGAGGGGGCTATTTTTGCTGATCATTTGACTTTGGCATCGGCTCTAAGTTATTATCTAAAAAAAGATGTTCAAATCCCCACATCTACCCGTAAAAGCGAATTTGATAGATGGCAAAAAGGGGTCGATTTTGCCACAAAATCTGGTATTTATGTATCAAAAGATGATAGATTGGATGAGCTTAGAGCCATTTGGAAAAAAACCGAACTTATAGAGAAATTTACAGCCAAAAAAAATGGATTTAGAGATAAAACTTTTTATATTTACAGGGTTTCAAATTGATGAAATTAAATAAAAATGAACTTTTTAAAACGAGCATTAAAATCGTCTTTGCCGCTTTAATATTTTGGTTTTTATCCAAAAAATTAGATTATGAACAGTTGCCTGAACTATTTTACTCTATGAATCCATGGATGTTGCTTCTAGCAGTGGTTTTTCAGTTTGCCTCTATTGCTACTGCCGCATATAGATGGAAGTTTGTTATGCGTTCACTTGGTTTTGGTGGGGATTTTAACTTTTATCAGACACTCTATTTTAAAGGGTTTTTTTTCTCTCAGGCGCTCCCTGGAAGCGTCGGGGGGGATGCTATAAGACTACTTGCCCTTAGAGATGCTGGTTACAAAGTAGGCGACTCATTATACGGCATCTTTATCGATAGGGTTGTGGGGCTTACGGGGCG
>JAVRLX010000095.1:0-4832 GCA_031960985.1 Campylobacterales bacterium
GCTTTGTAGTAGCTAGACTCATCTTGCTCAAAGTCCACGATGGTTTGTAACTCTTTTGCGTCAAATAGTTTTGGATTTACAAGTTTGTTTTCTTTGATAAACCAGATAAAAATGAGCCTCGTAAGAAGCCTGATAACATTTGTGGCGTTGTTGTTTTTGTCGTTTTGCGGATTTGGAAATGAGACGCTTTGAATAGCCCAAAAATACCAGTTGGATAGCTCCCGATAAAAACGGTTATTGAGCTCTTTTGTGTCTAGTGTCGTCTGCCACGCCTTGTGTAGCTCTGCAAAATGAGTTAGTTTGAAATTTTTTGCAAGTTCCGACAGACTCAAGTCAAAAAGCACTTCAATATGTGCTCTATGCGGGTTTGCGGTATCGATGTCTTTAATCGTCGTTACTTTTTGCAAGACATCTTTTGTATTGTCTTTTTTGTTGATCCGAAAATCTATTATCGACAGTGTGGTTTTGGAGCCATAACAAAATATGACAATTACCGGAACTTCAAATAGCTTGTTGATGGCGTGTGTAATATCTCTGAGGGTTGTTCTACTATAGCTCTCTTTTTTGAGCTTGATGGCTACGAACAAAAACGAGTATATCTCTTTGTCATCGTACACACCGTCTGATAGATTGAGAGTTCCGGTGCTCAAGTCTTCACTCGTTATCTGAAAAAGCCCTGTTTTTTGCACTATCTCGTCATGCGCTACTGGCAGGTCTATCCCGCTAGCATCTTTATCACTCTTGTAGCCTAATGTATTTAACAGAGCTGTAGCGCTATCGTAAAGCGAGCTATTTTGAAAGTTTTGTAGTGCGGTTTGGATTTTTGTTTTCATACTTTTCTCACAACTTTATTTTTTTGTCGATATAATCATCTTACAAATGTCTGCATAAGACCCCGGAGGAGTCTCACTCCTCTGAACACTCCAACATCTCTACAATCGATCTCTTTAGTTTTTGAAATTCTGTTTTTTCCATTTTTCCTAATTATCACCTTTGCCACATTGCTCAAATCCTACATTTTCACCCACATGAGCGTAAAAAATCTCTCTAGCCTTGAAAAATAGATGTGGTTTTTGCTCTATTTTGGTCTTGAGCCCATTCCATTCGTCAAATTTTTTCATTGCTCGCTTCCATGCTCTTGGTGTTTTGTCAAAGCAAATATGCTGATGGTGTCATCTGAGATTTTGTAGATAATAGTGTAGCCTTTGAATATCAAATCTCTGATGTTTTCATCATTGAAGTGGATTGATTTTCTGCATCTGTATGGATTACTTATGAGGCTTTCACACTCTTTTATGACAGCTATTTTAAACTTTTTTGCGGCTTGGGGCTTGTCGTTTGATATATAATCAGCCTGTCTTTGTAATTTCAATAAAAATGAATCTTCAAAAACAATTTTCAATTTTTATATACCTAGTATTTTTTTTGCTTCATCTATTGAATAATGTCTTGTGTTTGGATTTTCGAGCTCTTCGTATGCTTTTTGTAGATACTCTTTTTCATCCAGACTATTCCAGTATATAGACGATTGTAGTCTCTCATACTCATCGACGCTTATCAGCACTGCTTCTGGTTTGTTGTTTTTCATGATGGCTATTTTGTCTATCTTGTGAGTGGCTACTTTTTCAAGTGTCTTGGCAAAGTTTTTGAGTATATCGGTAGTCGATATCATCTCATCCCTGCGATATGCTACATTCATTTTGAGCTCCTATTTGAAGAATTATTTAAAAGATTATACAAATAATCTCATTTTATCACAAGCCATGTAACAAGCTCAAAACTCTCTAATCCACTCACTTGTTCATCTTTTGTGGGCACAATGGCTTGGCGACTGTTGGTCAGTGTGGCTGAAACTTTTTTGTGTAGCGTATTTTTGATTTCAATGGCGGCGCTCTTGAGGAGAGTAGCATATTTACTCATATCGGCGCCATCGTTTGTCTCATCTGTAAATAGCTTACAAAGTTCGTTATAAGGCTCTTTTTTGCCTTGACATAAAAGCCTCATGATTTCTAGTATATGCTTGGCATTTGTATAGTTATATCTAACAGTGCCATCGTTGCGTATATAAACTAAAAAATATGGGCTTAGAGGGTTGAGATTTTCACTATTTTTTGAAACATTTTTTTGTTTTAAACAATAAATAACTCCCGGTTTTATTATCTCGGATTCACTCTTGCTAAACTCTTGTTTACAGTATTGATTTGCAGGGGATGGTACGAGGGCATAGAGTCCAAAGGGTGATGACTCTAGCTTTTGACGATTTATATCCAAAAATTTGAGTAGCTCTATTCTAAAATCATCAAGAGTAAAGTCAGTCAAACTAATACCCTCATCCATGTCCTCAAGGTCTATTATCTCTTCTTTTAATTTTTTTAGTTGTTTGTTGCGGTATTTTAGTTCCTCGGTGACTAGCTCCTCGATGTGTTCGGTTGCAAGCATATTGTCGTCTGCCGTTGCCGTCACATCCACAAGAGCCATTCTAGACTCCACTCTCTCTTTTAGATTGATATAGCCGTCAAGGTCTTTTGTTGGCCAAAAGTTTATAAGTTGGATTCTCTCATTTTTACTACCTATCCTGTCGATTCTACCAAAGCGCTGAATGATACGAACAGGATTCCAGTGTATATCGTAGTTTATGATGGTATCGCAGTCTTGAAGGTTTTGACCCTCCGATATACAATCCGTAGCCACCAAAATATCAATCTCATCAGCATCTGGCATATTTTGCATTTTGGAGCGACTTTTTGAAATCGGCGAAAAATTTGTCAAGATAGAGCCAAAGTCGTTTTTGCCAAAAGTAGTTTCTGTCTTACTCCCGGCCACAAGGGCTATATGCACATTGCGCTTTGAGGCAAACTCAAGTAGATTGTCATACAGATAGTGCGCCGTATCGGCAAAAGCGGTAAAAATCAGTACTTTTTTGTTGTTTGGATTGATTGGCGTTGTAAATTTTTTGTCGATTTGCTCTTTGAGATTTGCTAATTTTGCATCTCTATTTGGCGTGATAGCACAAGCTGTATTATATAAGTCGGCTAGCGCTTCTTTGTCCCTTTTGAGCGCCGCTAACCAGTCGTCAAGTCGTAGGTGGGCAAGGTCAAATTTGAGCTTTTTGCCAACCTGCCAGAGCTCTTGCTCCTCGCCACTCTCTTCTAATTCATCGTCATCCGGCTCTATCTCGGCAAGGTTTACTTGTGAAATATTGGATTGATTATTTTGAAATGCGACAATCTTTTTTTCCAGCTTTTCAATCTTATCAATAGTGCGTCTCATAGAAATTTCAAAGGACTCAATGGAACTCTCTAATCGTTTTAGAAAGTTTACTTTCATCATGCCTATCAGATAGTCCTCCCTATCTTCTTGCGTAAAACTCATGACTTGTTGTCCGGCTTTTGCCTCGTATAACGATTTGAAATCCTCTTTGACAAATTTGGATGGATTGAAGAGCGCCAGTTTGTAGTCGTGGATTGTTTTATCGATACTCTCATAACTCAAAAAGCGGTCTTGAGTATCTATCAATGGATATATCGGAGTAGGTTTTAGTCTTGTCGGAAACCTGCCAATATTTGCCGTGTCATAAAAACTTACGATGTGTTTTCTACTTCTAGCAATCGTTAGTTCATCAAGCAGTTTGAAAAATGATGAGTCTATCCGCTCCATCAACGCTTTTATACTTCTATTGGGATTTTTCTTGTCTGTCCACTTTGTAAATTGTGTTTGAGCCGTTTGCAATGTCTGAGCTATATCTTTGATGTGAGCGCTATCTAGCAAAGCGTCATTTTTGCCTTCTGTTATCAAATGTATCTGATTTCTAAGATCTTTTAGATTGTTATTTACAGGGGTTGCAGACAGGAGAAGCACTTTTGTTTTTGTACCGCTTTTGATTATCTTTTCCATGAGCCATTTGGCCCTATTCATTGTTTTTGTGCCATCTTCTTTTGTTTTTTCCATAGGGTTTCCACGGAAGTTGTGCGACTCATCTATGACGACCAAGTCGTATGCTCCCCATGAAAAATTACCAAAATCTATTCCATTGGCATCTGACTTTCCGTTTGTTCTACCCATATCAGTATGATACAAAAGGGTGTAGTCAAATCTATCGTTTGCCAAGGGGTTTAATGCATTGTTTTGGCGTGACTGATATAGCGTCCAGTTGGCTGCCAGCTTTTTTGGGCACAAGACGAGCACTCTCAAGTTTAAAAGTTCAAAATATTTTATAACAGCCAAAGCCTCATAAGTCTTACCAAGACCGACGCTATCTGCTATGATACAGCCGTTGTGTTTTAAAATTTTATTGATTGCACCTTTTACGCCATCTTTTTGAAATTCAAAGAGCGAGTTCCATATCTGAGTTTCGAAAAAGCCTGTCTTTTCATTGAGCAAACCACCTTTTTTTTGCTCGTCAAGATAGTTTTCAAAGATATGAAAAAGTGTCTTAAAGTATATAAACTCAGGGGAATTTTCGGCATATAACTGCTCAATATATCTAAGCACATCCTCTTTTACATCTTCAACCAAGCCTGTTTTGTCATCCCATATCTCATCAAACCAAGACTTTAACTCTTCTCTATCGCCATCACTGTCTACCACTACATTTAGCTCTATATTTGAGCTGTGACCAAGCCCTAGTCCATTTACAGTAAAATTTGAACTGCCTACTATGGCCTTTTGAACTCCACTCGCCTGCTCGATATGGTACGCTTTGCCGTGCAAAAAATTTGGCTTTACCATCGATTTTATCTCGGTTTTTTCTCTTAACCAGCTTGCGCAATTTTTTGCGATTGCTTTTTGTGTCAGTCTGTTTTCTAGCGGTACTACGAGAGATTCTTTTTCAA
>JAVRLX010000096.1:0-4655 GCA_031960985.1 Campylobacterales bacterium
AAGATGATAATAAAAAGATTGGAGAGCTTGGGGTACCGTTTTTGGATAACACCTTTAATACAAATAAGCCATTTATGTTGCGTTATACTACCAAACATAAAATAACATTTCCAAAAGAAAAAAATGAGGCTCTATACATCAAATATTTAGATGATTATTTATCTATCAATAGTGATATTTTCTATCTTGAACTTGAAAATTTTACTACTAAAGCTGAACCATTCTTGAATTCAAAAGCTGGTCAATTTATTATTTTAAAAAATAAGAATTATAAATTATTTGAATACTTACCAATCTATATTGATGAGTTTGAAAAAAAACCTTTTGAATTAAAAAATCATCTTAAAATTATCAAAGACAAGGTTCCAATAGATGATAAAAGCCCTTTTGAAAAAAAATATTTATTAGAGAATGAAATAGATAAGCTCTTTTATAAGAAATTAAAAACAAATTATTTTTCAGAAAAAATCGATAAAACAGATGGACGACTTGTAAATTTAATCTTTTTAGTTAGAGATATATGTTTCTTATATTTTAAAAAAGGGCAGGTTACAGGAAAATATTTTTACCATCACGTAGCCAATATTTTGACAGATATGATTTTTTATCACTACGAACATATTGAAGATGACAAAAAACAGCGATTAACCATAATGGAGTTTCTAAATTTAAAACTTTCAATGAATCAATACTACAAAGGAGATGATGTGGATATACAAAACGAGTTAAGTTTATTGAATAGCAAAATTAGCGTATGCAATTATGAGGGTTTGACAAAACGAGAATTTTTATTATTAGCTGGGCAAATGGGGTATTATTTAGTATCTCAAAGTGAGTCAGGCAATAGAACTTTCAGGCTGGTTGAGCATTATCTAAAATCAAAAAATGTAAAAATGCTTAAAAATCATCTGAGAAATGACTTAGAGAAGTACAAGCATAAGATTAGTTTAACAACAAAAGATTCTAAATTTAAAAATGCTTATGCAATGTTGCTTGCATTTGAAAATGATGAAAAATTGAGCCATGATGATATGGACTTATTGTTAATTGGACTTGTTACAGAAAATTTATTTTTTATGAAAAGAGGAGAACTAATATGAACAGAGTGTATGGAGTGATCGGAATAAAAGCTAAAATGGCAAATTGGAATGCAGATTTTACGGGCAGACCGAAATCCACAACTAACGGTGATATTTTTGGTAGCGATAAAGCTCTTAAATATCCTATGAAAAAAATGTGGGAAAATGAGGGGAAAGAGGTTCTTTGTTTAAAAAAAATGATAGAAAAAGATAAAAACAAATTAGTCCCTATGACTTTAGCTGAAAAATTTACTTATTTAACTACCAAAATAGCAAAAGACATTAAAACGGCTGAAGTCATCAAAGATCTGTTTAATTTTATTGATGTTAAAAATTTTGGAGTAACCTTTGCTGAAGAGGGACAAAACATTGCTATTGTCGGCGCTGTTCAGTTTGGGCAAGGATTTAATAAATTTGAGGATACAAATATAGAAGTGCAAGATATTTTATCCCCTTTTAGAAATCCAAACGACAAGACAGGTAAAGAGTACTTATCTGATAATAAAGAAGGCGAGGCAAGAAACCAGTCTACACTTGGCACAAAAATAACAGTTGACGAGGCTCATTATTTTTATGGCTTTAGCATTAGTCCTAAAAACTATGATGAGTATAAAGAACTTTTGGGTAGCGACTTTCAAGGCTATACGGATGCAGACTATCAGGAGTTTAAGAGGGTGGCATTAGTAAGCGCTACGGCATATAGTACAAACTCTAAATTTGGATGCGAAAATGAGTTTGCTTTGTTTGCAGAGTGTGAGAATAAAGAATGTTATCTGCCTGATTTAAGCGACTATATAAAATTTGATAGCAAAAAAAGAGAGATAGATTTAGATGAACTTGAAAAACTTGTAGGCGATAAGGCAACTGTTGAGGTTTATTATAACCCTTATAAATTATCCGTAAAAACAAGCTATAAGTGCAAAGATATTTTTACTGAAGAAATAATTAAATAATGAAAGCAATAAGTTTTGAACTTAGCGGCAAAACAGCCTGTTTTAGAAAACCTGATGTCAATGTTTACGCCTATTTTACTTATAATAACATCCATAAGCCCGCCTTGTTAGGGCTTTTAGGGGCAATAATTGGACTTGGTGGGCATACGCGATTGCATAATGAAAATAGGGGTAAAAAAAATAGTCAACTAGATTATAATCATGGCTACCCAGAGTTTTATGAAAAATTGCAGCATTTGAAAGTTTCCATTACGCCGTTAGCTCCATATGGGTATTTTAGTAAAAAAATTCAAGTATTTAACAATAGCGTCGGTTACGCCTCTCGAGAAGAAGGCGGAAACCTTGTTGTTCGTGAGCAGTGGCTCGAAAATCCATCATGGCAAATTATGATACTAGAAGATGGGAGCGAAGAATATGAGAAAATAGTTAAGTATCTTTTGGGTGGCAAATCTGTTTTTATTCCATATCTCGGCAAAAACGATCATCCTGCAAAGATAGATAAAGTTGAAAAGATTGAACTTAAGAACCCTACTTATAATTATATAGATTCGCTTTTTATTAAGAATGTAGACAAAATAGATGGTTTTCAAAAAGACGGTGAACTACCATATCTATTTCAAGAAGTTGCACCAATTAGGCTTCAAAAGCAGTATCATTTTTATGAGTATGAGACCCTTATTTTTACGAATTATGAAATAGAAAAGTTGCCGGACAATACATTTGCATACGGTGAGAAAAACTATGCTTTTATCTGATTTTGGAGTCGATGAGTCATTTTTGGCTCACACTCCAAATGAGACACTTATTGCTCATTCCGACCTAACATTATCTTATTATAGAAAAATTATTACCTCTAAAAAATTAGAACAAGCAATTGATGATCTTTTAAAAAAGATAAATAATGAACATTTTGTGCTTATCAAGGAAATGTTTGAAAACGCTATTTATCTCCATGATTTAGGCAAAACAAATCCTTACTTTCAAGCTAAAAAGATGAATAATCTAAAATTTGAAGAATACAAGCACAATACACAAAGTAGCGAACACTCGTTATTGTCGTCTGAAAAATATATTGAGTATTATCGCTCAAAAATTGATTTATTTACGGACAGAAAAACAAAAGAAAAATTAAGATTTATTTTATACTGTTTCTCGTATCATCAAGCTAAACATCATGGAGCTTTGGGGACTTTCGAAGAATATCGAAAGAATGACAAATATACAAAAAGCTATATGACCCACCTTGACAAACTAGATATTCCAAGATTTGAATTTTATATTCTCAACAAACTCCTTTTTTCTCTTCTTGTTTCGAGTGATTATTATGCTACAACTGAGTATATAGCAGGATTCCCAATAGATGATTTCGGGTTGCTTTCTTCCGAAGATAAGCAAAATCTCAAGTGTTTATTTGACGATTATTTAAGTAGTTTTACTAAGACAGACGGCATTAATAAGCTAAGAAGCGAGATGTTTGCTGAGGCGGAACAAAACCTGCTAAAAAATCTTAATAAAAACATTTTTTATCTTGAAGCCCCTACAGGAAGTGGTAAGACTATTGCTTCTATCAATTTGGCGTTAAATCTTTTGTGCAATGACAAAAGGCTTAATAAGATTTTTTATATTTTCCCTTTTAATACTTTAGTAGAGCAGACAAAAAGTGTTTTTGATAAAATATTTAAAGATACGCTCAAAATAGAAGTTATCAATTCAATTACGCCAATTAATATAGATGAAAAGGATCAAGAAGACGAAGAGACCAAATATCAAAAATCTTATCTTAATCGGCTATTTTATCACTCCCCAATAATTATTACAACACATGTGAATCTGTTTAGTATTCTTTTTGGCACAACAAAAGAAGAAAATTTTCCACTTTGGCAACTTGCTAACAGTGTAATAATTTTTGATGAAATACAAAGCTACAATAATCATCTTTGGTGGTATATGGTGGAATTTTTTGACAATTATGCACAAGCATTGAATATCAAGATTATTATTATGTCAGCGACCTTGCCAAAAATTGATTTTTTCTTAGAAAACAAAAATAATTTTGTAGATCTAATAGTCACAGATAAGAGGGATTATTTTTTTAAAAACAAATTATTTAAAGACAGAGTAGATATAGACTTTTCACTTTTAGACAAAAAAATGAGTTTTGATGAGTTGATAAAAATTTTAGAATCTGTGCCAAAAGACAAGAAAATACTATTTGAATTTATCAAAAAACAAAGTGCTAGAGAGTTTTATAATATTATCAAGGAATCTTACGAAAATGTCTATGAGCTGAGTGGGGATGATAATAAGGCTTATCGACAATTTATAATTAATAAAAGCAAAGAAGATAAACCCATTATTATTGTGGCTACACAGGTCATTGAAGCGGGCGTAGATATTGATATGGATATAGGATTTAAAGATATTTCTACGATTGATAGCGAAGAGCAGTTTATGGGGCGAATAAACCGAAACTGCATAAAAAAAGACTCAAAAGTATATTTTTTTGATATGGATGATGCTGGGAAAATTTATCGTGATGACAACCACTTGGGTTTTGATTTAAGACAAGAAAAATATCAAAAAATCCTAAAAGATAAAAACTTTGGAGAGTACTATCAAGAAG
>JAVRLX010000097.1:0-4546 GCA_031960985.1 Campylobacterales bacterium
GTTTTAAATTATATCAAATTTTTAGAGTTGGCTAAAAATGGCGATAGAGATGCAGAAGAAAAATATGAATGGATAATGATAGAGCTTTTCGATCAAATGGTTCGTAATTATTCAGGCGGAGAAATGCTTGAATATTGGCGAAGAAATCCTATGCCACAAGAAGAGTTTGTAATACAAAGGGTTGGCTCTGAAGTTAAGAATGTATTAAAGCATATCAGGCAAAATAATAATATTACTTCCAAAAAAGAATGTAATAAATACAGCGAACAAGAGATAGGAGCGTTTCGGTTGTCTGGCGAAATTCATCAATGGATGTATGATGAATATTCGTTGTCCAAACTATTAGCAGAGTGTGGGTTTTGTAACATCTCAAGATGTAATGCGGATCAGTCTTCTATAAATGGATTTAATGATTATTTTTTGGACATAGAGCCTGACAGCAGTGTTCGCAAGCCTGATTCACTTTTTATGGAAGGGATAAAAGCTTGAATGTTGCTCTAATTGGTACCAATGATATCTCTGGTGGTGCGGCAAGGGCGATGTATCGTCTCCATCTTGGTCTGCAAAATATAAATGTAAATTCATACATTCTCTCTAAAAACAAAAAAAGCGCAGATAAGAAAGTTATCAAAATAAATCCAACTTTTGATAAAAAAAACAATCCAGATATAGAAAAAGAAAAATGGATTCAAGAAGAGTATATAAATAATGGTAGAAGTGAGCTTTCAAATACACTTTTTACTTTTCCATATCCTGGGTATGATTTATCAAATTTGGAGGCTATCCAAAACGCAGATATTATCAATCTTCATTGGGTGGCTTGGTTTCAGTCTGCTGAAAATGTGGCAAAACTCTTGTCTCTTGGCAAGCCTGTTGTTTGGACGCTACATGATATGAGACCATTTACCGGTGGATGCCATTATGGCGCTGGATGTAGAAAGTTTGAAACTGACTGTTTGGATTGCCCGCAACTAAAGAATGATTATTTGAATATTCCAGCAAAAACGCTTGAATTGCAGAAGAAAATGTATGGTAGCTCAAATATAACTGTTGTTACTCCGAGTAGCTGGCTAGCAGAAGAAGCAAAGAAAAGTGCAATCTTTCGCAATGTTAGAATTGAAACCATATCAAATGGGGTTGATTTAAATATTTTTAAACCAACAGATAAGTATGAAGCTAGAAAAAAACTTGGTCTTGATGGGGATAAAAAATATATTCTTTTTGGGGCTGATAGTTTTGGTGCGACATATAAGGGCTTTGATTTGTTACTGGATGTGCTTGGAAAGCTAAGACAACTTGTAAATCCAGATGAAATTATTTTTTTGATATTTGGAGGAAGGGATGCAAGGGTAGAAGAGTTGGCGTTTTCTTGCAAAAACTTTGACATAATAGAAAATGATGAAATGCTCTCTTTGATATACTCTGCTGCCGACATAACTGTGATTCCATCGAGAGAGGATAATCTCCCAAATGTTATGTTGGAATCAATTGCCTGCGGTACACCTGTTGTTGGGTTTCGTATAGGTGGACTACCAGATATTATTTCCAAAAATACTGGCGCTTTGATTGAGCCATTTGAGATCGAATCTATGGCTCTAAAAATTGCTGATTTGCTGAGAGATGATCAGGCTCTTGCCAAATTATCCTTATCATGTTCTGAATTTGCAGTGGAAAAATTATCAATCGATATGCAAGCTAGAGATTATCAAAAATTATTCTTGTCACTTTTGGATGGTAGACAACTTGAGTGTTCCAAGTATCTTTGTACTAATGAATATAGTGTGAACAGAGAAAGTATTATAGATAAAAGTTTTAAAGGAATAGGTATTAAAAGTATATGAAAGTCTCCATAATAATCTCCATACGAAATAGAACTAGTGTGTTGGGTAGGCAATAGAAAAATTTTTAATAAGGTGAAGGTTTTATGAATATATGTTTAGTCACAGGAAGCGCTGGACTTATCGGCAGTGAGTCTGTAGAGTTTTTCAGTAAACATTTTGATATGGTTGTTGGCATAGATAACAATATGCGCGAAGAGTTCTTTGGTTGCGATGCATCAACTATTTGGAATAGAGATAGATTGATAAGGGACATTCCAAACTATAAGCATTACCATGTAGATATCAGAAGTGATGAAGAGATAAAAAGAATATTTGCAGAGTACAGCAATGATATAAAACTAATTATTCATACAGCTGCGCAACCTAGTCACGATTGGGCTGCGAGTGATCCATATAAAGATTTTACAGTAAATGCGAACGGCACACTTGTTGTGTTAGAAAATACTAGAAGGTATTGTCCAGGAGCTGTATTTATATTTACCTCTACAAACAAAGTCTATGGAGACGCTCCAAACTATCTACCACTAGTAGAGCTTGAAGATAGATGGGAGCTCGATGAAAAACATCATTGGTACAAAGGTATAGATGAATCTATGAGTATTGATCAAAGCAAACACTCACTCTTTGGCGCTAGTAAGGTAGCTGCAGATATCCTTGTTCAAGAATATGGTAAATACTTTGATATGAAAACAGGGGTGTTTAGAGGTGGATGTTTAACTGGTCCAAATCACTCTGGCACGAAACTTCACGGATTTCTATCATATCTTATGAAGTGTGCCATTACAGGTGAACACTATACTGTATTTGGTTACAAAGGCAAACAAGTTAGAGATAATATACACTCATATGATCTAGTCAATATGTTTTGGCATTTTTATCAAAACCCAAGAAGTGGGGAAGTATATAATGCTGGAGGCTCTAGACATTCAAATTGTTCTATGAAAGAAGCGATAGCAATGTGTGAAAATATAACTGGCAATAAGATGAATTATAGTTATGTTGAAAATAATCGAATAGGTGATCATATTTGGTATATATCTGATGTAAGCAAATTCAAAAACCACTATCCAGAATGGAATTTCAAGTATGGTATAAGGGATATTTTGGAGCAGATATATGAAAGTATAAAGGGCCGAAAATGAAACCTCTCGTTAGTATTATTATTTCAACGTATAATAGGCAAGATTTGCTCCCAAGAGCTGTTGAGAGCGCCTTGTCTCAAAATTATGAAAATATAGAAGTTATTATATCTGATGATTGTTCACAAGATAGTACACAAGAAGTTGGGGAGCGCTTGGCTGCTGAGAATAAAAAAGTTAAATACTTTAGAAATCCTACTAATTTAAGAACGGCTGGTAATTGGAAAAAAGCTTTTTTTGAATATTCAACGGGGGATTTGATTACTGTTCTCAATGACGATGATGAGTTTGTAGATAATGAATTTGTCTCAAAAGCTGTTGATTTGTTTACAAAATATGAAAAGCAAAATATTGTTTGTGTGTTTTCAGATGTGCAATATGAGAATTATTATGATCTTATAGATTTTTATGAAAGCTCACTTTCTTATGGTGAGGATGCTTTTAAAGAATTTACAGATGGCATGGAACTTTCGTTCGGTAATAAATTTATCCATACAGATAACGGTGCAATATATAAAAGAGAGGCGTTGTTGGGATTAAATTTGTTTGAACATGATATATTTACTCTTGATGTTGAGATGATGTACAAACTAATGAGTGTAGGTGGCTTTGGCTATCTAAATACACCAAGCTATAAGCATAATTTCGATGTAAGTTGTTTGAGTAAAATAAATAGCAGAAAATTTGTTAAAGCAATGCAGTCTGTGAAGTGGATTGAGTTGGTTTATGAATTCTATAGGACAAAATTTGGTGATTCACAAAAGATTGTAGATTGGTATAATAAAAGAGCAGAAGATGCGTGGAAGAGTCTTCTTTATAGAGTAGAATTCGATATGGAAGATTATATTTACTTTTTAATAAATAATTTAAAACAAAATGCTTGTATATACATATACGGCACAGGAATGGCTGGCGGACTAATTTTTAAAGTACTCAGTAAAAAAAGAAGTGATATAGATATTGCAGGTTTTATAGATGATAGTAAAAATGGGTATTTTGAAAATAAAAAGATTTTTCAACTATCTGAAATTAATACAAATAACGATATTGTTATTGCAGTAAATGACTATGTATTGGCTTATAAACTTTCAGAAAAAGCTATTGGCGCTGGATGTAAGCCGTCTAAAATAAAAAGTATTATAAACAAAAAGGTGTAACTTGTATAACATCCCCGCAAAAAAATACCAATTCAGATAAAATATTTATTCTCTAACAGTATATAAAGATTATGAAAAAAACAACAAACACACACAATCAAAAAGTAAAACTTTTTCAAAAGTTGAGAGATAAGGGTATATTTTGGAGCTATAGCAAAGATGTAAGTTACGAAGAGGTTGGTTCAGCGCTTTTTGTAGAATATCTTTTGAAATATGGCGATTTTGATGATATTAAGCTTGGATTTAAACTATTTGGCAAAAGATATATGAAAAAAATATGGAAAGAGAGGCTTGTTGGCGACAAAAGCTTTATCAAAACAAACCTTATGTTAGCAAGAGTATTTTTTGGGATGGATGTTGAGAGTGATTATTTTAAAGAGATGAAAAATGATAGAAGCGAAAAACTTAG
>JAVRLX010000098.1:0-4562 GCA_031960985.1 Campylobacterales bacterium
ACTCGATTTTGAGTCGAGCGCGTCTACCAATTCCACCACTTCGGCGTGTGAAAGATAGCTTTTGAAGAGCCGAAATTCTACAAGGACAACCCTTAAAATTTAATAAGCAAAGATTTTTGGCTTGGAACTCTATTTGCTTTTTATCCTCAAATAAGCATTTGGAGGCCTCTCATGAGAGTCGGCACATTCACTATGTATCAAGATTTTACAAAAAATCAAGAACGAAGCATAAAGTATCTAAACGATGTAAACAGACAAATATACAGTGGTACAAAGATAGAGTATGGGTATCAGGATACGAATGTATTTGTCAATACGCTTAGGCTTGACCAAGAAGAGTACACTCTCTCGCAAAATGCGCTTGGCGCAGATATGGCTAGACAGTTTGCATTAAATTCTGATAACACAATGAATCAGATGGTTACAGCGCTTACGGATTTTAAAACAAAACTTATAAAAGCTACCAGTGAATCAAATAGCGCAACAGATAGAGGGGCTATAGCCCAAGAGCTTATCGGACTTAGACAGCATCTAATAAATCTTGCAAACACATCCATCAATGGTCAATATCTATTTTCAGGTTCGGCTTTTTCGCAAAAACCGATAGATGCAAACGGAAACTATCAAGGCAATTCCGACAAAGTAAAATCACTAATAAATTCCGGCGTACAACTTCCGTTTAATATAGATGGCACAACTCTTTTTCTTGGCTCAGATAACGACTATGGTCGTACTATATCCACTAACGTGCCAAAAAAAAATATAACGCTTTTATACAACAAACCGCCAACCGATAGATATATTACATTAGATGATAAAATACAAGATATGACTGGAAACAACGGGGATGGCGAAAAGAGCTATTTCTATGTTACAGGCACACAGTCTGATGGCACTAGTTTTAAACAGCGAATAGATGTTAGCATAGACTCCAAAATAAGCGACTTGCTTGATAAAATAAAAGACGCCTATAAAGGAAATGTGGATGTAACTCTTAATAATTATGGGCAAATTGAGGTAAAAGATTTACAAAAAGGCTCTTCAAAGCTTCAATTTCACATAGTTGGATCAGATAATAGCGTGGCTTTGACAAAAGCAACTGCTGGGTTTAGCGCTGGCTCAACGGTACTTACATTAAAAGATGTTACAGGTATTGATATAGGTGATAAATTAAATGTAGAGGGTATAGGAAAAATCACAGTTACCGCAATAAATGCTGTAACTAAAGAGATTACTTTTACCCCACCTCTTCCATCTTCCGCAAAACCGGAAGTTACAGAGTTAAATATCAAAAAAGTATTATCCACAAATGTATCGGCGCCATCACCGATAGGAGTCGGTTCAAATACAATAAGCCTTGATAATTTGCATATCAGCGGAGCCAAATATCTAAGCGTCGGAGATAAAGTATCGATAGGCAATTTGGGCGTATTTACAATTACAGCCACTGGTGCAAACACAATTACATTCAACTCAACGGTCACTGGAGCTGTGGCAGTAGGTGATAAGGTTGATTTTATAACCAACATATCAGATTTACCAGAGAGCGGAGTAGCTGTAACCGAATTTATTAAAAGCGGTATGGCTCCACTTACGATGACAGATGCTACTGCATGGAACGATAGATGGGATCACTCTGTTTTTAACTTTAATGTTGAATATAGAAATAGGGAGAGTGGGGCGTTTGCTGAGCCGCAGGAGCTTTTGTCAAAAGTGCTTGGAAATTATCCAACTAGTATAACGCTTAATGGCAATACACACGCGTTTGCGCTGGGTGTAGGTAGTACAATGAGGGATTTGGTAGATGCAATACAATCAGCTCTTGACGCCGAATTTGGCTTAAATCAGTTCTCAACGACACTTGTTAATGGTAAAATCGTTGTAAAAGACAAAAACATAGACCCAAATAACAGCGATACGGATTCATCAAAACTGATAACTATGACTCTAAATGGCGGCGCGCCAAATACTTTTGCATCTATTAACGGCATAGAGTCCGATAAAGTGTACTTCAAAAAAGAGGGCGCAATTTTGAGTTCAAACGTTTCGCAAGTCGTTAATGCTACAAACAAATATGCCAAACCGTCAGATACACTGCTTTCTACCTCCGGTGTTACTACAATGGTTGGCAAACAGCTTACGATGCAAGTTACCACTATCAGTGGAAATAATCAAAATGTTACCATAAATTTTGGCGCCACAACGTCTACATTTACAGTTGCTGGAAATACATACAATATACTAAATGCGGCATCTCCCCAAACAGGCACACCTGGCGACCAAGTAACTTATAGGCAATTGATGGATGTTATGAGTATGGTAATTAGCGATACCCTTCCTGCCTCAATAACACCAGCAACGCCAACTTTGGCAGAGGCCACAGATTATAATAATGCCGTTATAGCCGCATCTAAAAGAGCAAATGTATACATAAACGACACTGGAAAAATAACAATAGAAGACAAGACAAGTTCGGCAACAAAAGCTAACCTATCCATGTATGATTCAAATACAAACACCGATTTTGCTAATGTTGCACAAATAAACACTAACAGCTTAACTTTAAATTCAAATAATGCGCTCACAATAGACGATCCATACATATCTTTTTTTGACCAGCTCCAAATGGCAATTGAAGCCGTACAATCAGGAAAAACAAGAGCAACCGATAACGGTAATGATCCTAGAAATATAGGGATGCAAAATGCGATTTTAGCGATTGATCATGTCTTTGATCATGTCGTAAGAAAGCATACCGAAATTGGAGCCGTTGGCAACTCGTTTCAATTGAGCGTGGATAGATCTACAACACTAAAAATAAATGTTAAAACGGTTCGTTCGCAGATACTCGATACCGATATAGGTTCGGCATATTTGGAGCTAAACCAAAGAAGTATAAACTATCAAGCGCTTCTAGCTACGGTAAAAAAAATACAGGGGTTGAGCCTTGTTAACTACATGTAGTAGCCTTGTTTTGCTATAATTTGGTAAAAAGATAATTTAAGGATAGTGTTATTTTACGAGATGTAGCTTTTTTAGCGGGATTTGCCCTGCTTGCATTTTTGGCATTTGCCACCATGATAGGCTCCGAGGCTTTGGTTGGTAGTTTTGGAGCCTCTTTTGCCGCTAGAAATATTGAGCTTTTTGGGGTACTTGCTTATATTTACCCATTTGCGCTTATTTACGCCTCATATAAACTTTATAAAAATCCGGTAGTAGACTTTAAAAGAGCTTCTTTTGTGGCCTCTGTTACGCTTTTATTTGTTCTATTTTTGATGCTTCAATCAATCGTGTTTGATGGAACCGATTATAGAGGTATTATCGGAAATGCTTTGGTTGAGGGAGTCACACCAGTTATTGGTAGAGGCGGTTTTTGGATAATGTGGGCTTGCTCATTTGTGCTAGCTCTTGCTCTTATGGCAGAAGAAGGGGTGGATAGGCTTTTTCAAAAACTACTACTTTTCCTAAAAATGCTAACACCATCGCTCTCATTTAGCAAAAAAAATCGTGAAACACAAAAACACTCAAAGCCTCAAAAAATTCAAGAGGTTACAACAGAGATAGACGAGCCCCCTTTTGTAGCAGATTTTAAAGAGCCTGCTGTAAGCGAAGAGCCAGCATCTATAGAAGAAGAGCCCAAAAAACCAAAAAAAGTCAAAAAAACAGCTTCAAGCGATGTAGAGATAGTAACAGAGCTTGAAGAAAACAAAGCTTTGCTTGATGAGATAGAGCTAGGAGAGAGCGGCAAGCCAAAAGGGTGGAAGCTTCCAAGTAGCGATTTTTTTGCAAAGCCGCCGACTAAAAAGACAGAGACAAACGAAGAAGAGATAGACCAAAAAATTAAAGAGCTTATAGAAAAGCTAAGACGGTTTAAAATCGAAGGGGATGTAATTCGCACCTATGCAGGACCTGTGGTCACGACTTTTGAATTTAAACCCGCTGCACATATCAAGGTATCTCGTATATCCCAGCTCCAAGATGATATCGCTATGGCGCTAAAAGCCCAAACTATCCGTATTCAAGCCCCAATTCCCGGAAAAGATGTGGTGGGGATAGAGATTCCAAACAAAGAGATAGAGACCATCTATATGAGGGATATTATTGAAAGCGATATATTCAAAAAATCCCTCTCTCCGCTAACCCTTATAATGGGTAAGGATATAGTAGGAAATCCATTTATAACTGATCTTAAAAAACTCCCGCATTTGCTTATAGCAGGCACAACTGGAAGTGGTAAATCGGTGGGTATCAATGCAATGATACTCTCACTTTTGTACAAAAACTCTCCAGATGAGCTTCGTCTTGTGATGATAGACCCTAAAATGCTTGAGTTTTCAATGTATGACGGCATTCCACACCTGCTAACTCCCGTAATCACTAAGCCAAAACAAGCGATAAATGCTTTAGCGAATATGGTGCTTGAGATGGAGAGAAGATACCTTCTTATGAGCAAGACAAAAACCAAAAATATTGAAAACTTTAACGAAAAAGCGCCATCTGTTGGAGAGGCAAAACTCCCATATATTGTGGTTATTATAGATGAGTTAGCTGATCTTATGATG
>JAVRLX010000099.1:0-3292 GCA_031960985.1 Campylobacterales bacterium
ATAGAGGAAGTGATACGCTAATTTGCGCTCCAAAAATCTACAACCGCATGACACCAGGGCACCCCAGTGGGTTTATAGAAGCATTTGCAAACATATATTATGATATAGCCTTAGAACTTGAGCGGTTTTTGGATGGAAAGCAAACACACACAGGCGTATTTGACATTGATATAGCGATTAAAGGGTTGCAGTTATTACACAAAGCCAGAGAATCAAGCGAGAAAAACAAGTGGATGGAAGTGTAATGCAAAATAGAATTTACGAATTTATCAAATCCTACCTTGAGGGAATAGCGCCCATAAAGGCTGATAGTGAAGATGCGATAATGAATTACCGATTTATTGACAACGGGCATATAGACTCATTTGGAATTATGAACTTTATTATGGCGATTGAAGATGAGTTTGGTATCACGCTTGACGCCGAAGATACCGAGTCTGACGAGTTTCGCTACATTGGCGGGCTCATCAAACTAATAAGCGCAAAGGTTGGCTCTTGAGGTATACATATGAAGATATAGTCGCTTCTCTAAGGCAAAGCGGTATCAATGAGGGCGACACCGTTTTTTTTACAACGGGGCTTGGGATGGTTGGGATACCCCCGCCAGATGTCAAAAATCAAGACGACCTAAACGCCCTGTTTTTTCGCGCAATGAAAGAAGCCGTTGGAGAGGATGGCACAATACTTATTCCCACATACTCATACACATTTGGCAAAAGCAAAGCAAGTGAACTTGCCGTCTTTGATCCACGCGTTACGCCAGCTGAAATAGGACCTTTTCCAAACTTTTTTTTAAAACAAGAGGGGGTGGTGCGAAGCCTTGATCCTATGATGTCAGTGGCTGGACTTGGAAAAAGCGCGCTCGAATTTTTCGAAGGGAACCTCAATACCTCTTATGGCGAAGGGTCATTTTTTTCAAAATTAGCAAAAAGCGATGCAAAGTGTTGCAGCATAGGGCTTGGCCCCAATTGGACGCCATTTATTCATTACGCCGATTGGCTCTACCAAGCGCCGTTTCGCTTTGATAAGCTTTTTTATGGGCTTATTAAAGATGGCGAGGAGCTAAAAAAAACCGCATGGATATACTCAGTTCGTATTATGGCAGATGAGTCATATCCTGATGCACACAAAGCCGGCAGGGCTGCCGAAAATGCAGGAATATGGCGATTTGCTACACTTGGGCGAGCTAGGGTGTATACGGCAAGCATAAATAAATATTTTAATTTTGTGTGTGAAAAACTTGAATCTAACAAATGGTTTTTGGCTCGTGGCCCAGAGGGGGATGTCGTAGAAATAGAGCGGCGTAGAGTTAATAGCGGCTATGAATACAAAAATTTTGGAGAGTTTAACGAGGCATCTTGGCTATCTATAATGCAAAATATCCGTATAGATACAATTTCCGATGGTTTTGACAACATTATATTTGAGATACAAAAATATTTTGGCGGCGAGATAAAAAGTAGGCGTAGCGGAGAGTGGATTGGTGATTTTATAGCGCCTGAAAAATGGACGCTAAAAAGCGCTTCGCTTGTGGATATACTAAGTGGTAAAGAGTTGTTAGATGGTCAAAATATAAGGGTTAAGCCATACTCTCTCTCTTTTAGTGGTGAAGTTGATAGTAAAACGCTAAGTACACACACAAATGCAAAAAACGATGCCCCACATTTTGCCAATAGAGATTGGGGGTTTGAATCTACGATTCCTATTTATGGGGAGAGATTTAGCGTGGAGATAAAAAGTGATTTTTCACTTGGCGAGCTAAAGTATTTAGACACAGGGGGCGATGGTAAAGTAATAGTTTGCTATATAAAGCAAGATAATTTGCAAAATACCGTTAGTTTATTAGCAAACATAAAAGGCAAAAGGGTGGTTTTTGTAAGTGGATATGTAGGGTTTTTATCGTGGCTAAAAGATAATAAAGATTTTAGCGGCGAGATAGAGCATATCGGAATAGAGGGAGAGCGCCTAAATGGCGGCAATCCATTAGTTACAAATCTTAATCAACCCCTCCTCCTTTAGTCTTTCAACTATCGGCAGTACAGAGAGTATATTTTCGCCTATTTTTTCACATACCGATATAAGATCTTCGGCGCCATCCAAATAAGCTAATAAATTTTTAATGGCCTTAACTTGCCTCCATGTATCGTGTGTGGATGTGGTGGGGTATAATCCTCTGCGACCAAGTTGCGGCTCACATAGCGTAGTTACTCTGTATTTTTCATTTGCCTCTAACGCCTCTATCATCTGACACACCGCCTCAAAACCTCCGCCAAGCCCCTCAGGGGAGATAATACTCATATCATCCTTTGAAGTATGATACTCTGGATATTCGCCGTATTTTGAGCGCATTACAGATATAACCGGCAAATCTACACCAGGGGCGTTATATTTTCTCTCATCGCTTCCAGACTCTATAAAAGGGTACTCTTTAAAATTTGAATCTATATTTCTCAGTGTATGCCTTGCTATTTTATCTATTGTTGTATTGCCGTATCTTGTGGATATAAAGCTATACGCTCTATTATCTCCAATGCATGTAATATTAAAACCAGCTATAGTGTTTTGCTTCATCTCATCCAAATGGCGGCTAAGGTAGTATATAGAGCCTATCGTCTCTGGAATAAAGAGGATGCGGTAGCTATATTTTCGTTTTTTTGAGGCTATCCAATCGGCTAAATATGTAACGACAGCAGGGCCTGAGACTTCGTTGTTTGCTAATGATGGGTGACAGATATATGTGGAGATAAGCGCCTCTTTTTCGCTTTCACCCTTTATAAACAGTTCGCCATAATTCATAACTCCATCAAAAAGCTTACTATCTATAACAACTTCATATTCGCCATCCTCTAAAGCGCAAAATTCATCATGGCTCATACAAAATCCCCATGATTCTTTGTAATACGATGTAACATAAGGAATAGCGTCTGGCATTGATGGCAGAGTGTAGATATGTTTTTTTAGCTCTTCAAGTGAGAGTTTTAGCCTTTGCGGGGTTGAGTAACCAACTATATGTAGGTTGTTTTCTTTGAAGTTTGCTATTTTGTTGCCTCTGGGGGTTATGATATACGCATCTTTTATACTCCACTCTTTTGGCACGCTCCAATCAAAACAAGGGGCGCCACTGGAAACTTCCTTTATTTCCAAATTAGGTAGCAACTCTTTAATAATTTGTAGCGTTTGTCTAACTCCATCACCGGTAAGGCTTCTAGGTATTGGATAGAGTTTTGCCGCTAAGTCGTAGATCTTTTGGTATATTTGTTTCATTGTTTTTAAGCCTTGCTAATTTTAAATC
>JAVRLX010000099.1:3392-4538 GCA_031960985.1 Campylobacterales bacterium
CGCTAAACATAAATAGCCCTCTGTATTATGTAGTTATTGCCCCGTTGAAGCAGGCCTTGTTTATCCACGAAGTCTATCTCTTTGTGCAGTATGGCTTTTAACTCATCCTTAATCTCATCAAACCTTGCAAACGCTTGAAAGCCTCGATATTTGTCCAAAAACTCTTGTTTTGTATCAATAAGTATATCCACATCGCTGCTTTCTGTCGCCTCATCTCTTGCATATGAGCCAAAAAGCCCGAGTATCAAAAACCCTTCCGCCTCATACTTTGGTTTTAGCTCTCTTAGTGTTTGAAGTATCTCATTTTTTGTCATTTTGCAACCACTTTTTTGTTTTATTTTAGCGCTTATATCTCTAACTTTATTTTGCCCACAGCGTAGTTGTGCACAAAGGCGCTTATCATGCTCTGATATGGTATGCCAATCTCCATAGCTTTAGATTTGATGATGTTTAGGTCTCGCTCAAGAAGATTGATACTTATCTGTGTTTTGGCAGTCATCGTCTCAAGTGCAGCTTGTTTGTATTGCTCTTTCTCTTTGGCGCTTAGTTGCAAAATCTCGTAGTTACCACTATCCAAGAACTCAGCAAGCTTTGCTTCTTCTTCATCCATTGGCACAAACTGTTTTCTCGGTAATTTTTTCATCTATTATCCTTTTTGTACTGTTTTGTTATTTTGCGGCTTGGATATATAGTTTTTAAAAATATCTCATCCCCACTTATCACGACAGGAACAGCATAACAATAATCGTTTATCTCAAACAAAAAAATCTGCTGATTTGGATACTTGTTGGCATTTGGATGAGCAATAATACCAATATACTCTTCATTTATCATCATCTGCGCCACCATTTCAAAAGAGACGCCTCGCTAAGCTTTTAGCTTTTGATTTTTCTCTTCATTCCACAAAACCCGCACAGCTACCCTTTTTGTTAAAATTATATTTATATTGCACTTATGATAAATGTAATATTAAACCTTACAAAAACCTCTTTTGATACCATCTACTAAAAATATAAAGACTCCAGAGGTGGTGGCGAAAACCTTTTCCTTTTTTGGCGCTTAAATAAAACTTCACATTATTCATATCAAAAAGCTCACTTTTTTTGGCAATATCGCAAATAGCATCAATCCCTCCACCCTCCCTTA
>JAVRLX010000100.1:0-4359 GCA_031960985.1 Campylobacterales bacterium
TTATTTCGCCCAAATTCCTTGCCTATACCCTTAAATCCACCCTCGTCGCCAGCTCCAAATATTACGCTAAAAACAGAGGCCATAACTCCAGTCGTACCCTCATCTTTTGCATCTCTTATTAATATATCTACATCGCCTCGCACCGGCATTGTGTCGCCATAAAGCGCTTTCGCAACCGCAAGCGCCGATAGATACGCCGTTAGCACGGTTGGACAAGCGTGCCCAGTCAATTTTGCAACATACTCAAAGTCGTATTCAATAACACCATCCTCGAAACTACCAAGGAATTCAGAGAGATAATCTTTGCATCTTATTGTTGGCAAAGAACGGCTTATATCTTTTATGTTCATGGTTGAATCCTTTGTATATTTGCAACATATTAAGGCTTATTTCTCTTTTAATCAATGATTTAAGTCAAGATTATTATAATTACAAGTTAAAGTACAATTATCAAAACTAATAAAAGGAGTGTAAATGAAAAGGTTTTTGGCGTTAGCGCTAGCTACTTATGGGGTATTGGCTTTTGGGGTGGATATGGATATACAAAAACAAAAAGCAGCTGCAGGGGAGCTCAAAAAAACACTCATCGGCGAGTTAAAATCAAAAATGAATGAAAGTCCAGCCGTTGCTATAGAGTTTTGTTCCAAAAATGCACTTACTATTACAGATAATGTTGCCAAAAAATATGGGTTAAACATCAAAAGGGTGTCTGAAAAAAATAGAAATCCAAAAAATGCTCCGGACGAAACAGATAAAAAAGCGTTGGCTGAATTTGCCAAACAAATAGCTCAAAACAAAAAACCGCAAGAATTTGTAATGGTTGAGGGCAGATACTACGAGCCGCTTATGACAAATGAAATGTGCGCAGTATGTCACGGTAAAGAGGAGAGTCTATCTGCAGAGACAAAAGAGAAAATCAAAAAATTATATCCTGACGATAAAGCGATTGGATATGGCATTGGTGAGCTAAGAGGCGCAATAGTAGTTTGGTGATTTTTGGCATATTTTTTGCCAAAAGTCTTGACAAAACAAGAAAAGTTATATATAATCTCGTTTCCATTTTGGCTGTGAGCCAAGAGTGGTTAGATTCCGGATTAGCTCAGTGGTAGAGTAGGTGACTGTTAATCACTTGGCCGCAGGTTCGAATCCTGCATCCGGAGCCACCTTGATGAATGGAGCAATATGCGGGAGTAGCTCAGTGGTAGAGCACAACCTTGCCAAGGTTGGGGCCGCGGGTTCGATCCCCGTCTCCCGCTCCACTCGTTTTCGGATGTAGTATGCGAGTGTGGTGGAATAGGTAGACACAAGAGACTTAAAATCTCTCGGACTTTTTTGTCCGTGCCGGTTCGATTCCGGCCATTCGCACCACAAGCGTTTAATAATTCCTTCTTAATATTTTTTATATGTCGGCGATATAGCCAAGTGGTAAGGCAGGAGCCTGCAAAGCTCCCATCCCCGGTTCGAATCCGGGTGTCGCCTCCACTTTTTTGGGTAGGTGGCAGAGTGGTTGAATGCACCGGTCTTGAAAACCGGCGATGGTGATGAGCCATTCGGGAGTTCGAATCTCCCCCTGCCCGCCACTTTTTTACTCTCTTATACTTCTTTTAATCCATACTTAAAATAAAATCTTGACAATTTAAATATTTAGCTGTAGTATCAAATCGCAATCAAAAATAACTCTAAAGAATTTGCAATGAATAAGTTAGCGTTAATCTTCGTATTTTTAGGCTCTCTTTTTGCCGCCGACCCTTTGGATGAGTATCTCTTGAAGTTTGATTACGCTAAACGAAACGCTATGAAAATAAAGAGTTATGAGGCGCTATCAGGCAAAGCGGTTTTTGTGGATATTCGCTTCAAAGAGGAATATGGTGTTAGGGGCGACGAGGCGAAAGAGTTTGTTTTGGAATTGACAAAGTAAATGTCGACAAAACGACCTATTTGGGATCTGCCTACCCGTTATTTGTTTCGATGTTTATAGTCTATGGCAAAAAATATTTTGCTCTTTATGTCATATTTGGCACACTCAGTTTTGGGCTCATACTCGATTGAATAACTGACCTTACGCACCAAAAGTGCGTAAGAACCTCTATCTCTCCTGCGTAAGCAGGTAGCTTTAGGGGGTTGTAAGGGTGAAAAGCGTTAAAAAAGCCAACTGCTTGGCTTTTTTAGCTTTGGAACCGAAGCCGATATGCGTTAGCATCGGCAAGGCTGTCTCTGCCACAAATACGGGCTTCGCCCGTATTTGTGCGTAACATCAATGAATAACCAAAAGTAGAATATCCCCGCCATTACAAACTGGGTGATGCTTATTTTGATGTTTTGCGCTTTTGGTGTAGGCATTAGTGGGGTATTTGGCTATGGCGCTTTAGCAACGAGATAACAAAAGAGGAAATCATTTATTGGCATGAGATTTTTGCTAATACTCTTTTGACGACAGCTTTTGTCCATATTCAGAGCGTGAACAGAGACGGTATAGTTATGGGGATGATAGACGACAAACACCCAACGCCAGAACAATGCAAAAAACAGTAGTGACGCTTTGGTTATTTGGCGAAAATTATACACGCACTGAATAAAAATAACAAGAATATACATTATTATTAAGCAAGGTTAGTTAATAATCTATTCAATTATCGCTATTATCATATATCAAAGGGGTTAAAATAAAACTGTAGCATGGAATCAAAAGAGAAGAGATTGCGTGGTATCCAACCGTTGATACTCAAAAATGTATCGGATGCGAATTGTGCTTTGTCACCTGCGGAAGAATAGTATATGCTATAGATAGCGAAGCCAAAAAAAGCGGTTGTCAGCGAACCGTATAAGTGCATGGTCGGCTGTACTACCTGCGCCAACATCTGTCCGACAAACGCGATAACTTTTCCGGATAAAGAGATGGTGCAACGCATCGAGCGAGAGTTTAAAATTTTTAGCCTCGTGCACAAAGAGGCGAAAGAAAAAAGAGACAAAATCCTTGCCAAAGCGCAAGCCTCCGAGCAGCTAAGCGCTCTAAAAACCAAAGTTGACTTCGAAGTGGCTGGCTCATTTGGGGATAAACAGTTTATCCTTAGGCTGTATGAATTTATCAAGGATAAAGCGTACGATGTTACCGATGTGACCTACCTTAATCCAACCCTTAAAGGGACCATCGAACATGGCGCGCCATCCATGATGCAATTTTCACTCGTCAGCGAAAAATACGAAGATATTTCTCAAATCGCAAATGAGATGCGTACACTTATTGTGTCGTAACTAATGAACGAAATAGCTAAAAAATTGACCTTATGGACCAAAAGTGCGTAACATGGATTATGCAGTAAAAATTTTTGATTGCCGTTGTCTCTAAGTTAGCGCAGATGAGATAGCGGCGGCTATCAAAAGATAGCCCCCGCCGCATTTTTGGTAAGCAGATATTTGTTATTTAATCTCTATTTTTTTAGACTCTTTTGGAGCCGCTTTCGGGATAACGATGTTTAAAACTCCGTTTTCGCTACTTGCATCTATGCCGTTACTATCCGCATCTTCTGGGAGGGTAAAACTTCTTTGGAATTTACCGTAGAAGCTTTCTAGTTTGTAATAATCTTTCTCTTTTACCTCTTCTTTGTGTTTTCTCTCACCTGAAATCGTAAGCACATTATCTTTTAGATCTATATTTATATCCTCTTTTGCAACACCTGGGAGATCGACGTGAATATAATATGCTTTATCGTCTTCTCTTGTGTTTACGGCAGGACTAAAGCTGGACACATTGGCCGCTTCTTTTGCATCAGCAGGGATATAACTTGCAAATCTTCTTTCAAATTCTCTAAATGGGTCAAATCTAGTTAGAAGCATTTTAAACTCCTTTTTAATATTTTTTAGCACTCTCACCAATCAAGTGCTAATGAAATAATACAACATTAGTGTATCTTTGTCAAGAGTGCTAATAAAAAAATTATAAAAATGCGCTATATGCACGCAAATATATAAAAATCAAAGATCCCTAGCCACTTTATAAGGAGGATTGTCAAGTTCATGCATACAGTATTGCCCAGCGTCTTTTAGCGCCTGAATGCAGTCTTCGCTCAAATGTCTAAGACGGACACTTTTGCCCGCTTCTATGTACTTTTTCGTCACCTTATCTATCGCTTCCGTACCGCTTGAGTCCATAACTCTTGAATTTGTAAAATCTATTACGACGCTCTCAGGGTCGCTCTCAACCTTGAAAATCTCATTAGCAAACTGTCCTGCAGAGCCAAAAAATAGCGGTCCGTCAAGTTTGTATACTTTTGTGCCATCCTCTTCCATCTCGATTGTATAAGTAATTTTTGCATGCTCCCAAGCAAACACAAGCGCTGAGATAATAACGCCGGATATGAC
>JAVRLX010000101.1:0-4271 GCA_031960985.1 Campylobacterales bacterium
TCGTATTTGCTTGCTATCTCATTAACTGTCTTACCCTCTTCAAGTAACTCAAGCACCACTTTAGCTTTAAATTCAGCTGTAAAGTTTCTTTTCTTTTTGCTCATGAGAATTTCTCCTAAGTTTTTTTAGTCTGTATCTCTATATTTTTTATACTCTTAGTATTAGGGAATAAATATCTTATCTGAATTGGTATTTTTTTGTGGGGACATTATAGCAGTAGCGGGTAAAAAGCAAAGACAAAGAAAAAAAGCAAATAAAGCTAAAAATACAAAGAAATAAAAACGATAGATAATACGACCACAGACGGTCGATAGGTTATTGTGGTTGGTATAATTTTAGTTGAGAGAGGGTTTGGAATATTATATTCAAATTCTGCCGTTTTTAAAGATGACTCATAAAATTGTTGTTTAGATTTTTGGGGCGTTATAAAAAACTACTTTTTCGCTTGATTTTAATTTTATCAAATATACAAAAGTCAGATATATAATACTTATGATTATATTTATTTACTAATCTATACACTAAAAAAGTGTATTATACATTATAAAATCCACTAATTCTCAAAGACATCTTTAAGAGGTCACTAATACTTATCATATACTCATTTGCTTTTTTCTCGAGTTGCTCTTTGACTGTATTTGTTACAGGTACAGCATATTGTTTTACAACTTTTCCTGTATTGTTTTTATTTTGTTCGTTTTTGGGGCTTATGGAAGTTGGGGTAAAGTCTTGTTTAAGTGCATTACTGAGTGACATTCTAATTAATGATACAACATTGAGTCCAATTGAAGCTGCCTCAGATTCTAATATATCTTTTTCATATTGGTTAGCATTTAAATTTACAACTGAACTTAATTTATCATTATCGCTTTTTTTCGGCCTGCCACCTTTTTTTATTACTGCGTCTTTTTGAAGCTCGATATGTGTTACAACCTCTTTTTTGTTTGTATTGAGCATTCCAAATTTTTTCTTTTCCATCGTGTTTTATCCTTAATCCATTATAATTATATATACACTAAAAAACACTAATTATCTGTAATTATCAATTTTTTGTTTTAACTCTATAATTTTTTCAGCAGCTTTTTTATAAGCAAATGATTTTAATCCGCCTGTATTAGCAAGTTCAAGTACACTGACATTTTGATTAATGGCAGTTTGAAATGCTACACTCATTGGTATCATAAATATTTCACATTCAAATCCAAGAATATCTTGAATGATGACATTTACCTCTTTTATATCTTCAGGTTTTTGTATCATGTTTGCTACAAATAAAATTGGTCTATCAAATTCTTTAACTACATTGATAGTATCAATAGTGCTTTGTAAAGTTTCAATAGTGGCATTAAATGGAATAATTACAAGGTTACTTTGTTTTATAGCCTGTTCTATCTTTACATCATTAAATCCACCAAAGTCAAAAATAGTATTTTCAAATTGACCTAATTTTTTTTTCAGATAAGTCAATTTTAAAAACCTTTTCGGGTAGCCTATCTGATAAATTTCCATAAGGGTCTATTTCAACCCCATTAAATTCATAGCTTGTGATAAGTTGATGTGCAATCAAGCTTTTTCCAACACCGCCCTTAAAATTGCAAATAGTTATATTCATACCCCGCCTCTTTTGCCTCAATATGTATCTGCTATTTTACACTAAAAAACTATATTTTTAATTAAATAACTACCAATCGTATAAATATATACACTAAGTTAGTGTAATATAGTTTATACATTTGTATTTTATATACCAATTGACATATAAATACAAAATAAGCTCATATTCTAAAAAATACTAAATTATGTTCATATATACACAAAAATAGTGTATTAATAGCTATAAACAATACCACAAAATTTATTGATAATATTGTCTATATTAAAGATATTCTTATTAGCAAATAGATACAATAATCTATAATATCAAGAGATAAGGATTGTGTATGTTTAAAACAGGAAGTCCAGTAAAGGGTGATGACTTTATAGATAGAAAAAAGCACCTTCCAATATTTAAAGCATATTTAGAAAACAATCAACATGTTATGATAAGAGCTCCCAGAAGATTTGGGAAAACTTCACTCATCAAACAAGTATTTGAATATGAAAAACTATTTAACTATATTTATGTGGACTTACGAAGAGCTACAAATCTAATCTCATTAGCTAATCAAATTTTAGATAAAGCCTATAGTTTTGTAGGGATTGAAAATTTTATGAAACAATTTAAAAAGTCAATTACAGGACTTTTAAAAACGATTCAATCAATTAAAATAGATGATATTGGAGAGATTACACTTAGACACTTAGAAAATGGGATAACAGATGAAAGAGAGTATTTTTTGCACTCTTTAGATGTAGTAGAAAAAATATCTGCAAAAAAAGAGCTAAATATAAAATTTATCTTTGATGAGTTTCAAGATATTTTACGAATTAGTGATGAGTTTATATTAGAACAGATTCGCTCAGTCATCCAACATCATGAGGCTGTAACTTATGTGTTTTTGGGAAGTATTGAATCTATTATGACAAATATATTCTCTTCAAAAGCTTCGCCATTTTTTCACTTTGCAAGGATTATGAGCCTTGAAGGGCTTGATATAGATGAGCTTTATGAATACACAAAAGAGGTATTTGATAAACAAGGTATTAACTACGATGACTCTTTATTAAAAATGTTGCAGTTTTTACAAGGACACCCTGATTATTCAGCTCAAGTGTTACAAGCGCTTTATTATAAAGTAATTATAGAAAATCTACAAATGATTAACTATGATATCTGCTTAGAGGTTCTTACACAAGTGATATTTGAAAATAGGGCTTACTTAGAAGAGCTTATCTCCAAAACAAAACAAAAAAAGCATCATTATGAAGTGCTCCATTCAATAGCAAACGGATATGATGTCAAGCTAAATCCAAAATCACTATATAATATCCACACCTCATTAGAGGATATGGGTCTTATAAAGCATATTCAAAGAGGGCAATATGCCATTAATGATATATTCTTAGAAGTTCTTTTGCAACAAAAAGATGAGGGATTGCTTGAAGGGCAAATTTACATAGCCAATTTTAAGCATTAATATATTTATATACACTAATTAAGTGTAAGTTTATGTTTAATTTCAAGTAAATGTAATAAAAATCACCCAAATAAGATTCAAATGTTTAAGATTAAAAACACTCGAAAAATTCAACTTTTAAAACAGAGTCATAAAGAATCATATAATGGATTTGTTTAGAGGGTTCATTTACAAAATGCAAAAATTTTTAGGTTAGCTCTCAAAAAGCCTTTTTAGCTCATCAGACATCCTCATCCCGTATTCCTCAGCTTTTTTTATGATACTTCTTGCTTCATCATTTGAAACTTTTTCGAGCTTAATATTTTCTAACATGATACCCACAAAACCTACAACAGCTACATTCATTAGCTTGGCGATTTTTCGTCCTTTTTTCTCGTCAATGATAAGCGGTAAATGAAGTTCAATAGCCAGCGCTATAGCCTCACTCTCACCATCATCAAGTATGGTTTTTAGTAGGTTTATAGTCTTAGTATCTTTTGGAGTTTTTTGTTTTATGAATTTTACTTCTATCGGCTCTCTTGTAAATACCTCCGCAAATACCATTGGCGGAATATAAACACTGTCAAAAAGGTTTGAGAGCAAATCCCATCTGTGGAGTTTTTGCAAGATGATAAGTGTCGTGCTATCAGATACGACCGCTATATTAGCCACGAATTTGTCCAAGCACTGCTAGCTCTTCGTTTATCTCATCGCTTGAGTGGTCTATATATGCTATATTCATAAGCCCTAACATTTCGAGAGCGTCTGCCTTTGTGACCTTGATAGCATCTGCAAGTTGAGAGAGTGTTAAAAAACCACTTTTGTACGCTTCAAACGACAAAGCCTCTTTATATCCCCTAGCCATGATTTCATCAGACCATGGAAGCATTATTCCTATGGGCTTACCCCTTTTTGTCACTATGGAAAGTTCGCCATCCTCCGCTGCTTTTGTAAGTATCGAAGGATTGTCTTTTAGCTCTTTTATCCCTACACTTAGCATTTTTATTATCTCCTTCCTACTTGTGTAGGAATTATATCGTTTTTTTGTTTTTTATCAGTATTTGACCGTCAAAATCCACGATACATTTTTTATCCCCACTATTAGCTACACTTTGAGCTTGTTTTGTTTGTGCTGTATCAAGCTCATCGCTTCGCTGTGAAATTTCGGCTTTTCTTGCATCCTTTGCAAAAATCTTGCTTTTTATATCCCTCCCA
>JAVRLX010000102.1:0-4235 GCA_031960985.1 Campylobacterales bacterium
TCCCTAATTTTGCGCTCCACATTGCCTCTAATTTTTCCCTCATAACATCAAAAAAACCACCCCTAATCTCTTGCAACTTATCCAAAGCAACTTTATTTGATTCTACAAGCGGCTTTAGGGCTTCACAAAACATATAAAAATTCCGCTCTGCCGCATTTGGTTGATTAAAAAATGAAAAATGCTCTCCGCCGCCAGTCCAAGGTTGGTATTTTGGGTCAAACATATCGATAAATCCAAAAGGACCATAATCAAGGGTAAAGCCCCCCGCCGCGCAATTGTCGCTATTAAAATTCCCTTGACAATAACCAACCCGAATCCAGTTTGCAACTAACGAGGTAAGGCGACTACGAAACTCTGTTGCAAGCAAGAGTATTTTTTGCTCAAACGGGAGATTTTTATCGTTGCTATATTCACACTCAATTAAAAATAGTACAATATCTCTAAGCTCTTGAAGCGCTTTTGGATGCTCGTTTTTGCGTGCCCTGCGACCAAAAAGCTCAATTTGACCTACTCTAATAAACGAATGGGCAACCCGCGTCGTAATGGCAACTTTTTCCTCTATCATTACCTCAGGCTCAAAGGAATAAGAGTTTTGCCTAAACCATGGCCTCTTTACCGTCTCAGTTTTGGAGGCGTACAAAGTTAGGGAGCGAGAGGTTGGGATATTTAATGCATGCATATGCTCCTGGGCCAAAAACTCCCGTATGCTTGAGCGAAGCACCGCCCGCCCATCAGCCCCGCGACAATAAGGGGTTTTTCCTCCCCCTTTTAACTGCATCTCCCATCTTTGACCGTTAATTTTTGCTTCATAAATAGAGATAGCGCGCCCATCGCCATATCCGTTTCCTGTTTGAAAAGGGCATTGAGAGTAGTATTCCCTTCCATAAATAGAGAGCGCATATCCTGTTGCCCAACCATATCTTTTAAGCGGCGGCGGCACATTTGAAATGTCTCCAGAAAACATCTTCATAAAATCATCACTATACGCCAAGCTATCATCAAAACCCAACTCTTTAAAAAAGTTTTTACTGTGCGCTATGTAGTATGGCTCTTTAATTGGGGTAGGTCTTATGGGGACAAAATGCCCAGAAAACACCTCTCTTGGCTCAAAATCAACCCCATCTGCTTTCGCTTGCGGATCTGGCTCGAGAGTCTCTAAAAGCGAATAATTGGTTAACTTTGCAAGATCGTCTATTGTTTTTATAGATATAGGCATTTGATTTTTAGTGTTCATTTGTTTTTTTCTTCTTTAAAAAGCTTAGATATAATATTTATATAATAAAACATATAAAAGGAGTTATAAATGCAAACGATACACTTAGAAATACAAAATGATCTAAAAAATGCATTATTAGCTTTTTTAAAATTATTACCACCAAGCGCTATTAGAATATACGAAGACGATGATACAATATTTACAAAAGATGATGAAATAGCATTTAATAAAGCGATGGATGAAAAGAAAAAGGGTCAAACTGTTAGTTTTGATGAGTTAAAACAAAAGTATCTTTAAATGTATCGTCTCGAAACCACCAAAGATGTTGATAAATTTCTCGAAAAAGCAGCGCCAAAATTACGAAATAGAGTTTTAGAAGCATTTGAAGAACTTTGCAATAATCCTTTTTCTAATGCTATAGATACAAAATCAATGGTCAATAAAAAAGGACATTTTCGTTTGCGTGTTGGTAAGTATCGATTTTTATATACGATTATCGAGGAAGAGGTTTTAGTGTATGTCTATAAGGTTGATAGTAGAGGTGATATTTATAAAAGCTGATGTTATACACAAATACGAGCAAAACAAGCGAAGCACCCAGCACAGTCAATGTTTCCTTAAAAGCTAATATTTTGGTGTTTAAAAATTTCCTCTTTTATGAGGTGGGGTGTAAATATTAATTTGGCAGTTACAACGCCATTAGAGCTATTTATCTCAAATCCCCAACCAACTCTTTTTGCTATCTCATTACAAAGCATTAGTCCAAATCCATAACCATTCGATTTGGCAAATACGCCACTATTGGATATCTCGACTATATTATCATCTGCTTTAACAAGAACTTTGCCGCCATCTTTGTACTTTAATCCATTTTCAAGCATATTTCGCAGTATAACTGAGATGGTGTTTTGAGAAAAGTATATGGTAAAATAATCGAACCCTCTGAACAAAGCCATTTTATGATTCTTTTTTGTGTTTTCAGATAGCTCTTTGCATTAGATTTGGTATTCTTCTTAGGTTACAGGCTGCGGCTAACAAGTAATGATGCTCTTTGTTTTCGTGCAGTCCTATATATATTGATGGGATACAAATGTATGTGTGGGTTTATTCAGAGGGTTCAATCCTTATTTAACATATGATAAAATGCAGTATTGTTAAAAAGGATCTTTATGGCTCGACAAATGTTTAACCCAAGAAGCATCAGCTCCTTTGGCTTCAATGGTTGTTCAACATGCAATGCAAAATGTTGTAGCAGCAATATTATATTTGCTTCGATCTACGACCTGCAATATGTTACCAAATATTTTCCCGTCTTTTTTTATGTTTATAAACAACAAATATCCCCTGTATATTTTTTTTACTATGGCGAAAGAGAGGGCGAAAAATGTATTTATTTAAAGGGGAATATGTGCGGGATTTATGAAGAGCGACCTTATGCATGCAGGGCTTACCCTTTTAGTTTTGAGCAAGGAAAACCATGTTTTGATGATGGATGCCCTAATATTGCTCCTCTTGCGCCCAGCGGCATAAAACTTTTTGACAAAAAAGGTATATTTTCGCCAGTTATACAAAAAGAGTTTATAGGGCTAGAGTTTACAAAAAACAAGAATATTATCTATAAGCGCAGTAAAGAGTTTGTAGATTTTTGTCTTAAAAACAATTTTTTAGTCGCCTATAAAGATTTATATGCATCTTCACCTTTGCATTTAGCCTTTAAGCCAACGCTAATTGACGACCTTTATATGCTTCATCCCCAACGCATTGCAGTTATGAGAATGCAAAATAAAGCGCTTTTTGAAGGAAATGATGATTTTCTCTTGTATATCCAGCAAATAATTGGATCTTACAAGCTGATACCAACACTCTTTAATTGTAACCATTCAGCACCCCCACAAAGTGGCATAGAATTTGCTAACCCCAAAGTATGACACGAGCACAAGCAGAAGCAATATACGATCTTGGAAAAGAAGCTGTCGTAAAGATGTTATTAAAAATGGATGCTCGGATAGCAGCGCTTGAGATGAGACTTGGACTAAACAGTACGAATAGCTCCAAACCACCCTCAACCGACAACAAACTCACTAAGCCACCCAAAGCCAAAAGCGACAAACGCAAAGCATCACGCGGCGCTCAAAAAGGGCATCCTGGCAAAACCCTAATGCAGTGCGATAATCCCGATGATGTAGAGATACTACGACCATTGCTTTGCGCACAGTGTGGTCAAGATCTGCATAAGCATCCAAGCAACAAGATAATCAAGCGACAGGTGTTTCCCGACTTAGGACATAAAATCACAGCGAAGCCTTATATCATGGGCTTTTCTTGTAAAATTTAGGCGCTACATTATCTTTTATGGTATAGGATTTGTTTTTGTAGGTAGTTATGGTGTGGTATTACACAAGAGCGCTACTAAAATATTATTCCGTATGGAAAATTTCTAATCAAGCATCTTCTCACTTTTTTAGAAAGTGGATGCCAACTATTAGGATAAGATTTTATAAGTTCCAAAGTATCTGAAAACTTACTTATAAACCTATAGCCAAGATTCTCCTGTTGATATTGGTAATAGTTAAACGCATCATCTAGTTCTTTAGAAGCTTCATCTAGAATACTAACTTTCATTTACTATACTTAGCAAGAACTTCATATACATCGTGGGCTTGAGTTTTTCCAGTTTCATATGCTTCAATTCTTCTTTCCGATTCTTCTACCCATATTTCGTCAAGCTCTTTATTTGGCATATCTAAACTCAACAAAAGTTCATCAATAAGTTGTATTTTATCTAATGGTTTTAAAGAAAGTATTTCTTCGGTTGCTATCATTGTCATAAGCTATACTCCTTTCTAGAATAATAGCCACATTATACCAAAACCTAATAAACAAACCTCTGCTCACGGCAACTCAAAACTAAGAACTCTTTAAAGAAAATACATCTTTGATGCCCCAAGCAAATAATTTGCGACATTGTGTTTTGTTGTCAATCTTATTGATATTTTGAAGATTGATGGCAATGCTTCTA
>JAVRLX010000103.1:0-4138 GCA_031960985.1 Campylobacterales bacterium
CCTTACCACTTGGCTATGTCGCCGAAAAAAAATTCACTCTAGTTTTCGGTAAAATGGAATCATCATTGTGGTGCGAATGGCCGGAAAACGCCTCATTAACACACACATCATTGCATGCCCTATAAAATAGGGGTTCATCGATGATGAGCAAACTGATTGGTACACCATTTGGTGCAACCATTTTTGATTAAAAATGGAAGTGGGATTTTAGCTTTAAATTCTTGAATTGTCAAGCATGACAAGACCGCTTTGTTTTTATATGAAATTTACATCAGGTTTCTGGCACTTTGGGCAAATATTGACTATTTTTTATTATTATCCAGCAACAAAGGAGTCTGGCAACTCATTTTAAATAATCCTTCATTTACCCCTATAGTATCGAAGGAAGCTAAGGTTTTAGTTGTCGCTTGACAACTAGGTAAGTTTGTCGATATAATCTTTGAAGCAAGGAATAGGATGGGTAAAAGACCAAGACACCATGACAAAGAGATTGAAGAAGCGATTGCTTATGCTGAATCAAAAGGCTGGAGATTAGAAAAGGCAAGTGGTCATGCTTGGGGAGTGCTCTTGTGCCCATATAACGATGGCTTATGTAGAAATGGTATTTTTTGTAGAAATAGTGTTTGGTCAACACCAAAGAGTTCGCATAATCATGCAAGAGATATTCGAAAGGTTGTGGACGGTTGTACTGCCGCTAAAATAAAAGAAGCCGAAAATAAGGAGTAAGACAATGCAGAATTTCGAATTCGAACTACTATTTAAAATTAATAATGATAGTACAGAAATAGATATATTAATTGATCGCCTATACGAAGCAGGTTGTGATGATGCACTTATTGGAAGCGGCAGGGCAGGCATAATAGGCTTGATATTTACTCGTGAAGCAAAAAACGCAGAGCAGGCTTTTGTAAGCGCAATCAATGATGTTAAAAAAGCAATACCTTCTGCAAAACTAGTGGAGGCGAAGCCAGATTTTGCAGGTGTTTCCGATATTGCTGAAATAATTGGGTGCTCAAGACAAAATATTCTTAAAATATTTACCAATGCCGAAGCTCCGTTGCCAGTTCATTCAGGCGGACAATCATATTGGCATTTAAGTGATGCACTTACGTGGCTCAATGAAGGAAAAAGAAAAGAGCGATACAACATTCCTTCTTGGCAAATAGATATTGCTGAAACCGCAAAAGAGATTAATTTTGTCATAGAAGAAAGCAGAATAAGTGCGCAGAAAAGTAGTAGTTTTAGAAATCTTTTGAGAAATTAATCTGCATAATATTTCATTATTTTTTGTGCACAAACTTTCAATAACCCTGAATAGTAAAATCAATAGCTTTCATAATTTCATCATGATCCATTGATACATTAGAGACTTTGTCTATCAAGCTACTTTTTGGATATGAACTTAGCTCATCAAAAAGTGCAACTAAACTTTTGTCTTCAATTTGAATAGTTGGATTTATTACGGTAATTATCTTTTTAATTTTTGCACTTGGCGTAAGGGGCACGATGATCCTTGTGGCAAGCCTACTTAAAACATCTGCCTGAATGTCTAAAAGATATGGAAACTCTTCGCTAGTGTCGCTGTTACTGTTTTTATAGACGTCGAATTGCAATGTTAAAACCTTCTAAAAGTGTCACCAAATGCACCGCGTTCCTTGATTCTGTTATTCTGCCCAGCAATCGCTTCTTGATTTTCTTTTTCCCATGCAAGATTTTTTCTAAATTTTAATGCATCTTGCTCTAGGGATTCAAGAAATTCGGCGCGCTTTTTTGGGATTATTGTTAGTTCTAGCGTTTCGTAATCTTTTGGCTTTATCTTTAGGTCAATTTTTCCATTCTCATATAGCATTTGAGAAATGGCTTCTGACTTCATGTGTGTAAAAGTACTAAATGATAGGGTCATCTTTGGTTATCCTTGTCGATAAAAGTATCGATATTGTATCGACAAGACATGAAAGATCTGAAGGTCTGGCTAGTTTCAAGCTGGATCTTTTTTTGGTTGAATTGTAAGCCTCATACAATATGCCTCATTTCTTATCCTTGCTTTAATATGTAGATATTTAGTAACTTCACTAAACAGTGTTTGACATAAATACTATGTTTAGTTAAAATACTAAACATATAATCTACGAGGCAACTTATAAATGAAACTAAATGCTGGCGGTCTGTCTTCGCTTCTCATTGGTAGGGCTAATGAGAAAAAATCCATCAAAGCCTATATTGAACTTGGACAGCATATTGCGATAATAGCTCCAAGAAGATACGGTAAAACCACACTTGTTAATTCAGTATTGGAAGAGATAAAAAAAGAATATCTCATAATAAAGGTAGATGTTTTTAGTGCTGGAAGTGTTCGAGAGTTTTGTCATTTATTTATAGATGCCATTTACCATAGTAAGGGTATCACTGGATTTTTAAAAGGAGCCAGAGACAATATAATCGACTTTGCGTCCAGAATGAGCATAGAGATAGGAGACATTAAGCCAGGATTTGACTTACTTCGAGAACCGGATGAAAACGAACTAGTCAGGAAAGCCCTAAGCTTTGCGGAAGAGTTTGCTAAAAAATACAACCAAAAAGCTGTTGTTTTTTTTGACGAATTTGGCGACCTCGGTAGGTTTGGTGAAGAATTTATAAAAAAGCTCAGAAGCCACTTCCAGACACACGGAATGGTGTCTTATATATTTGCAGGAAGCCAACAGAGTGTGATGAATGGCATATTTTTAAACAAAGATAATGCGTTTTTCAACTTTGCTACTCTTATGAAAATTGGGGTCTTGGATGAAGCTGATACGCAAGATTTTCTCAGTGGTCTTGTTGTTAACGATATAACTTACAGCAGTGATGCAAATAATGAAATTGTAGCAATAACGAAAAACCACCCGTTTTATCTGATAAAAATGGTGCAAGAGTCTTACATAATCTCTCTTTTAAATAACAAAACCAAAGTAGATGCAGAGTCAGTTAGCTTGGCACTAAACAAGATTCTATCTGATAATAACGCTTTTTTTGAAAGTGAATGGCGGACAATAAATGCTAAAAAACACAAAGGGCTTATATTCAAAGAGCTATGCGGCATCAATGCAAAAGATGAGTTGGACAGCAAAATAAGTTCATCATACAAGAGTCAAATAATCAAAGAGATGATAAGCGATAGCATACTGGATGAACAAAAAAATGTTACCGACCCACTATTTGAGATTTGGGTAAAGCGTCAAAATATTTAGGCGGTCAAGCACGCCCCCTCACACCACCCCTCATATCCACTTTGGCTACCTAGCATGATATACTAGATTATGGCTACGGTCCTTTTTTGTAAAGCATTTTATGCCTAATGATAGCGCCATTTTTAGTCGTCCATGTCGACAAAATATCGATATAATAAAAGTAAGTCAAGGGTGGAAAGAGATTATTTTGAAATTATTGGCAATTAAACTCGTTTGCTGAGTCCGATATAAAATTCTAAAAATGGTAAAAATATTTTGTCGTAAAGACTGGAAATAAATAATACTCAAAATTAAATTGAGCATACTTCTATGTGCTTTCAAGCCCAGCCAACATTTTATCAGCACCCTCTTTTCTCTAGCAATGTTTTGCAAAACAAAACCCGTGCTATCCGCTTCAATACTTCGCATTTCCACTTCTATCACTATTGCATAATCAGGGTGAAGCCCGCAGGCTCCACATCCAACTCTTTTTTTATTCTGCGAAACGCCCAAACACCGCTTTAGCCAAATCCATTCAAGCCACACCCATTTTCCACCACCACATCTTTTGCCGCTAAAACATTACTCTAAAAATTGCTATTAAAAAGCAAGGGCAAGCAAGTGAGCATATACTCATTTCGTTTTACTTCATTGCGTTATCCCTCCCTTGTGCAGCACTTCGTTATCCACCCTTGCTTTTCGCATTTTTTATAGTAAGTTCCGCTCACAAAAGAAGCGATGATGAAAAACGGGGAAACAAACCTTGCAAAGATTTTAAAGCTTTTTGTATTTGTTCTTAAAAAAAGAGAATAGACACAAAAGCTCAGAATCCAACAAGGAAACAAAATAAATCAAAGGATTACAAAATGACTACTACGACAACTGACACAAAAATCTGTATACAAGATATAGCAGCATATAACAACGGCTTT
>JAVRLX010000104.1:0-4220 GCA_031960985.1 Campylobacterales bacterium
TTATTGTGTCTATAGACACCCAGCCAAAAAAGAGCCTCTGTCTAATCTACAACAGTAGAAATTTTATTGTGTCTATAGACTATTTGCCAAACTCTGCAAGTGGTTTTATCTACAACAGTAGAAATTTTATTGTGTCTATAGACATGGAACACGGAAACCTTGAAGGCGCTATCTACAACAGTAGAAATTTTATTGTGTCTATAGACAGATAAAATTATACAACATCAATCTTTATCGGTATTCGCAATTTATGCGAAAGCGGTATTTTTGCCATTTTGGGCTATTTTTGCCGATTAAGACTTAGGTTTGCAAATCACTCAACAATAATCAAATCTTCATCATCGTTTTTTGCATAACCGTACCTAGTTATCTTGCATTGCTCGCTTAGATCGAGGATGATGATACTATCTGTTTGTCCGAATCTTTTTTCAAATTTATTTTTGATTTCCGACGACACGATAGCTAGAATTCTTTTGCTGTTTTTGATTTGAAACATAGAATACTGCATACGATAACCATATTTTGATAAGTATGTAGCAAATTTGGTACGAAGCTTGTCATTGCTAATATCATATGAAACAATAATCATTCTTTGCCTCCTCCCGTAAAAATAGGATATTGATCAATGGGCTTGTCTTGCATAAATGCTCTATAGTAGTTCTGTACATACAAAAACATCTCGTTTTTATGCTCTAGCAGGTTTTGTAGCAGTAACGACACATATGGTTTGGAAGCATTGCCAAACAAGCGATATTGTCCGCAGATAACATCAAAGTCATCTTCGTTTATTTGACCCAGATTAAAAGCCTTGCGAATACGATAATCAACAATAGGTCTAAAAGGCTCCACAAGATCAGATACAAGCGACTTTCGTTGGTAAAATTCTCTATGGTAAACACCCTTATACGTATCAAATCCATATAGATTTAGCATTGCATCCATAAGATTGAAAAGCTGTGTATAGCCTATATCAAGTAAAAGATTTACAATGTCCTTTTTTGTTCGTGGAGTTCGTCCGCGCCAATCTATATTGTCAAACATATGTGAAAAATAGAGCCTAGACGATACACCCTCAAGACCCAAAACATCTCGCAAGCCTAGCGTACTATCGGGCATTCTCTCGTTGTACTCTTGAAGTTTTAAGATGGCATTTTTTAGTTTGTCGCTTTTATCCCTGCGAAGATTTAGCATAAGGATTTGTTGAGCAATTTTATTTTTTATCAGATGTTGCGCAATATCGATTTTGTTATATGAGTACTGCTTTTGCCTCAGCAATGTATTGCCCTCTACTCTTGACAACCATCCGCCATAAGGGGTTAGCCCGTGCGTCAAAAACACAATACTAAATCCAAATTTTTTGGAACGTTGCAAAAGACCTGTCGTAATACTCATATGCCCAACAATAAAAAGCGCAAAAAGACGGTAGCAAGTGGACTGGTGTTTTATCTTGCCGTCTTGGTCTTGGATTATGATATTGTCGTTTTTGAAACTAAGCCTTTCGCCGTGGCTCAAAAGCGCTATGACGACTTGCTTTTGTTTAAAATCAGGCAGGCTCAACATGGCGCAACATCACATAGTGGACTATAAATACAGTTAGCGCACTTGTTTGGATTTGGTTCAAATGGAGCATTGAGGTCAAATTGTCGCAAGTCATAAATGAGCATTTCAAATTCTTTCTGTCTGTTTGGGTCTTCGGATGGAAGCGGTACCGGATAGCTTTTGTTATCATCTAGACTGTAGAGCTTGATTGCTTTTACTTCGTAGCCCATCTCAACCAAACAGTGGTACTGAGCATAAAGCTGATAAATGTAGCCATCATATATGACTTTTATTTTTTTCTTTCGCTCAGTTAGGAGCTTTTTGGCTTGATCAAATGTGTCAATCTTACCACCCATCCCATAGGTATAGCTATACACTTCGATCGTTTGGAGCACTTTTTTGGAAGTAGTATATGTTTTGGTATCCAGTGTGGCGTGTGCCGCCTTACCATCACTCTGGTCTGTTGTGTGATACAGACTTTCATCAGCCTTGCCGTAGAGCTGATGAAAGTAGATAGAACGAGGGCAAAAGATAAAATCATTTAAAAACGAGATGGGGATGTAGGATTCCATCTCATACCTTTTGAGCAAATCTTAGCCATGATTTGTTTGTGATAGGCTCAAGTTTGGTAGCGCCATTTTTGATTTGCTCTATCACCATAAGCCCTTTGCGAGCTATATTATAAGCGCCGTTTGCGTCAGCGTCTTTTGGCAGGCTTGCATCTGCCGTTCGACTATCATAAAACTCACCTTTGTCATTTGCAACTGGCGAAATCATATAGTCCACATCGCTGTTTGTTATGCTATTTCTCATTTGGAGCGTAAGCCTCAGGAGATACAACAGTTCTTCAAAAAAACTTTTTTCTCCTTGAGAGACGATAAATGCCTTTAGGTCGCCTTCAAGGTTTGCGCCAAAAAGCTTTTTGAATTTTTCGGTGAGATTTATCGTCTCATTATCCCATTGGTTATTTTTATCTTTGTTTCTAAATGTTCTGATACGCTCTCCATAGGTGCAAAGTGTCCACTTCGTACGGGTATCTTTGGCTTTTTCGGTAAAATCGTTGTAGTCAAATGCAAACTCAAAATAGTCTTTTGATTTGTTATATGAGATAGATTTGAATTTGCCAAAAAACTCTTTGGCTTTTTCAATGCTAGTGTACTTCGTGTCAAACAAATTCACAAAACCGGTAGTCGGGTCTATCTTGGAAGTGTTCCACGCAGGGACATAAAACAAAAAGCCGTTTTGTTTGCCCATCTTCTCAAAGCTATCAAATTTATTGGTCAACTGGAGGGCATTTAGCGTACCACCCAGCTCATCGGGGGCTTTTTGCTTATCAACTAGGTAGTTTAGCTTGTCTATTAGCATTTTTTCAAACTTCTGATACACCTGCTTTTCGACCTTAAACCTTCCTTGCTTGAAGCCAAAATTGAGGTCTTCCATTACGACGACGGCGTTATGCTCTACCATCAACGTAGCAATCTTGTGTATCACTTGGCTCATATAACCCTCTTTGAGCTCTTTTATCGTCTCTATGGTGTTCCATGATTTACGGGCTTCATCTCTATCTTTTTCTTTTTTATCTAGCTTGTCGTGATAGTCTATAATATGCTCCTTGCCGTTGTAGCTGTTTATTATCTGATTGAGCGAATATTGCTTGATGATTTTACCATTAAGGTCGATAAGGCTTAGATACAAGAGATGTCGCTCGCCCCTATCTATACCGATGACTTTGATATTATTTTGCTTGATAAATTCATGGGTAAGAGCATTGAGATTTTCATGCCCTACAGATTTGAAATTTAGCGTTATCGGCACATGAAACTGGAACTTATCGACTGTAAATCTGCGGTCTTTGATAATTGGATATGCAAATTTGTCTTTTAGCTCAGGGTGGTGTCCTACTTTCATTTTTTCTTCGGAGTATTCAATCGACTTTTTACGGAAAAATATCTCTGCCTGTCCGTTTAACTTATATACCGTATCCGCTAGATTTCTCTCATCAAAAAGCATCTTCCAATACAGCGTGTGCATATTTGGTGTGCCTTTGCTGTATGGTGAAAAGTCTTTGTTGTAGATTTGGAACAGATAGAGTTTACCTTCATCAACCAAAGAATCGATAAGCGATTTGTCTATGCGTTTGTACGATATTTTGTAGCCTTGTTGCTCTACTTCACGATAAAAATCGCTCAAATCTTCATAGCTAGCAGTAGGTGAAAACTGAAAACCAAACTCTTTCCAATCTTCGTGTTTTTCGATTGAACTTTTGAAAAAATCTATTAGGGCGTGACAATGGCTGATGTTGAATTTATCGCCTTTTTTATGTGTTTCATTTTTATAGTTTTCCAGTAGCTCGTCACTAGGCTCAAATTCTGCAATTCTGGATTTAGAGAAAAAAACCTTAGGAAGCATTTTATTTGCCCCTGGCAAAAGCTTGTATTCTACCTTTTGGTACGCATCTTGTACTTGGGATGGCGAAACACCCTTGAAAATACGATTATGTTTTTTATCCATGATACCAAGATAATATAGTCCGTCTTTTATTAACAATATGGCTGTATTGTCGGGTTCTTTATTTACATCCCAACCGTCAAGAAGCGTACTGTTTTCAAAATTTAGCTTGAATTTTTCTAGCGAGTACGGTTTTTTGGTTTTGTAGTTTCTAACTTTGTCGTATAGCTTGA
>JAVRLX010000105.1:0-4213 GCA_031960985.1 Campylobacterales bacterium
TTCCGCTAATTGGTCTTGTATTTGTTGGTATAACGCTTCTTTTTACCGTCCTTGACCTCCATAAACCGTTTAGAGCGTTTTATATATTCCTGCATTCCCATTTTACATCTGCAATTACTTGGGGCGCTTGGTTTATTAATATATACTCGCTAGTGCTTGTGTTATTTTTGTGGGCGGTTATCAAAAAAGATGAAAATTTATCTAAAAAGCTCATTGTGCCAGGCCTTGTAATTGCATTTTTAACGACTGTTTACACCGCTGGACTAATGGGGCTTTCAAATGCTAGAGAGATTTGGCAAACTCCTACTGAGATAGTTCAGATGCTCCTTTCAGCAGGGCTTGCTGGTAGCGCTATACTTATCCTTGCTGGTAAATTTAACCTTGATGATGAGCAAAAACAAAAACTTGGGACAATTCTCGGTTTTGCGGCTCTTTTATCACTAATAATATACCTATCTGAAGTTATATTTGCCCCGACAAAATCGGAAGAGGCTGAGTGGACTATCCACTATTTAACTAGCGGTTTTATGGGCGTTTATTTTGCGCTTGCTCTTGTTGTTGCATTTGCCGCTCCAGCGGCGCTAGCTTGTGTTGCAAACAAAACTAAAAAATCAATATTCCTATTACCTGCCGCAGCGCTTGCGCTTGTAGGTCTTTGGATGGTAAAACATGCGTGGCTAATAGCTCCGCAAATGATGCCTTTGAGTTAAGGGGGAGAAAAAATGATAAAAAGAAGAGATTTTCTAAAACTTTCAGCAGTTGGCGTCGGTGTTGGCGTCGTAGCTAGTGGTGCAGTAAAATCATTTATTCCAACCCTTGAAGCGGGGGCGGATATTGCAAAATTTGATAAGTTGCCTGTATCTAATGGTAACTTTGCCTATTATCCACCTTTTGATAAGTGGAATAGCTGGAAAGAGATGGATGGCGATGATTGGAAAAATGGCGGTATTGCAAGACATGATGTAAAAGTGCATGACTATATGCTTGTTCCAACCGCTTGTAACAACTGTGAAGCGTCATGCGGACTTCTTGCTTATGTCGACAAAGAGACAATGACAGTCAAAAAAATACTTGGAAATCCACTCCATACAGCCTCTTTGGGAAGAACGTGCGCAAAAGGGGTTGCCGCATATAGCCAAATGTATGATCCAGATAGAATCCCATTTCCTCTCAAAAGGGCTCCTGGTTCAAAAAGAGGGGAAGGTAAGTGGGTTAGAACTACTTGGGATGAGGCGTTAAATACAATTGGTAAAAAAATAAATGAGACGCTAAAAAGTGGCGACCCTACTAGCAAAAAGTCTATTATGTACCATGTTGGTCGTCCAAACGAAAACGGCTTTACACCTAGAGTTTGGCACACATTAGGACAAGATTGTACTAATTCACATACAAATATTTGTTCTGCAAACGGAAGGGCAAGCTCTCTGATGTGGGTAAACGACGATAGAACAGCGCCGGATTGGGCAAATTCAAAAGTAATAATTTTGGCTTCCGCTCACGCCGCTGACGCTGGGCACTATTTCCAACAATCGGCTGGACTTATAGCAAAAGCGAGAAAAGCTGGGGCAAAACTTGTTGTTATGGATCCTAGGATGTCAAACTCTGCAGGTATTGCAGACCTTTGGATAGCTTGCTGGCCTGGTACTGAAGCGGCTATTTATTTAGCTATCGCAAATAGGCTTTTAGTTGAAAATAGATTTGATGCAAAATTTGTAAAAGATTGGTATAACTGGCAAACACTCATGGATGACAAAGCTTATTTAGAGTTTCTCAAAAAAGAGGGCTTTATAAGCGAGCTTCCAAAAAATGGTAGTTTTGAGAGTTTTGTTGAGCTTCTTAAAGACATGTATAAAGACTATACGATGGAGTGGGCATCCAAAGAGAGCCATGTTCCACTTGATAGACTTGAAAAGCTGTATGAGTATTTTGTATGGGGTGGCAATCAAATAACAGCGTTTAACTGGAGGGGTCCATCGGCTGGAAACAGAGGCGGATGGCTATACGGCAAAAATATGATATTTGCCCTCTCTTTGGTTGGCTCTATGCAAGGCAAAGGTCAACTTGGATTTGAGCATCAAAAAGCGATATTTGTAGCAGGCAAAGGGGGCAAAGCTTGCCAAGCCGAAAAAGCTCCGCAAGTAAATGAGTGGAATGAGCTTAGTTGGCCGCCAGAGTGGCCGCTCGCATCTTATGAGCCCTCTATGTGTTTGCCGCATCTTTTGAGTGACAAAGAGTGGCAAGAAAAATGGAGGGCAAAAGGGCTTACAGTTCCTAGCAAGCTTGCAATTTGGGTTCCTAGAATGTATAACCCAGCATGGATAAATCCAGATGGTTTTAGATGGGTGGAAGTCCTAAAAGATGAGACAAAAATGGAGCTTACATTCAATCCAAGCCCTATATGGTCTGAAACCAACTGGTATATGGATTATATCCTCCCTACCGGTCTTGCGGGTGAGAGACACGATCAGCACTCTGAAGCTTCAAAACCTGAGGCGTGGACAAGTTTTCGTCAGCCAGTGCTTAGGGTAATGCTTGAAAAAACTGGTTGGAAGCCAAAAAATCCAGCAAGAGCTACCCTTGAAGCTCATATGAAAGCTGGATTAGGTGAAATCTGGGAAGAAAATGAGATGTGGATAAACCTTGTGTTTGCCGCAGATCCAGATGGCTCTTTGGGTATTAGACAATATTGGGAATCAAAAGAAAATCCTGGCAAGCCTGTAACAATAGCTGAGTATTATAATGCGGTTTTTGCAAATTTGCCAAATCTAGTAGCGGCGGCAACGGTTGCAGCTGAACAAAAAGCTAAAAATGCAAAAACACCGCTTGAAAAAGAGCTTGCAGAGTTTGCAAAAAAATATCCTTACTACGACTTTATGAGAGATAGGGGTACTTGGACAGAGCGAACAGACATATACGACATATACAAGCATGAAGCGCATATCGACCATGAGAAAAATGCGATAAAAACAAAAGCTATGCAATTTTGGCAAGCGCCTGTTGAGTATCCGATGTCAAGCGTAAAAGTAGACGCTAGAACAAATGTTGCATATGTCGAGACGCCTGAAGGCAGACACAATGTCGGCGTTCAGTACGAGGGTAAATTGGTAGAGGGGTTTGAAACACCTAGCAAAAAACTAGATTTTTATGTTGATTGGATGAAAGATTGGGGATGGCCTGAGTATGCTATTCCTATGTATCCAAAAAATGATGAGCAGAAGAAAAAATATGAGCACGTGACAAGCCATGTAAATCACATCTATATGAAAGAGCCAAATGCATTTGCCCTTAACCCTATATTTAGGCTTCCATACAATATCCACACAAGAAGTATCAATTCAAAATGGCTAATGGAAATTAGCCAAAATCACAATCCGGTGTGGATGTCGCCAGTTGACGCCAAAAAACTTGGGTTAAAAACAGGTGATGCAATAAAAGTGAGAGTGGTTGATACTGTAACCAATCTTGAGAGTGGATATTTTGTCGGTATGTGTGTAACTACTGAAGGGATTTTGCCGGGTACTCTTACATGTTCACACCATGCGGGTAGATGGAGAGTTGTAGATAATGTGCAAATACCTGGTTTTGAACAACCTCTAACGGTTATGGGCACAGGAGCCCCTATAGCCGAAGTTAAAAAAGATGGAAATGAGTATACCCTTAGATATAAAGAGGGTATTAAACCTCAACATCCAGAGGAGACAAAAGAGTTTGGCAAAAACGGTTGGCCGTATGCCGAATTTAACAAAGATATGAAGCATGTCCACTGGAATGGGTTAAGTGGTACATTCCAAAATGCGACATTCTCTTCAAATCCAGACCCAATAAGCGCGGCTCAATGTTGGCACAAAAAAGTGCTTGTTGAAAAAGCGGGACCAAACGATAAAATAGGCGATGTAAAAGTCAACATTGAAAACAATATGAAAATATTCCAAGCGTGGAGAGATAAGCTTACTCGTCCAGCTCCTGGTCCAAAAGGGCTTAGACGACCTGAGCACCTGAAAAGACCGTGGGTTCCTCTAACTAGAGAAGCTTACAAGATGCCAAACAAGGCTTAAGCGCTTTTTGAAAGCCCCCTAAAAAGGGCTTTCTTTTTTATTTTTTTAAGTTGTATCGGTACAATTTAGAAAAGTGAATAGACTTTCTTGCAAAACCCTCTATGAAGTGAACGCTTCTGCAACTATAGGGTCAAAATCTATTGATTTTGGGGACCCAT
>JAVRLX010000106.1:0-4063 GCA_031960985.1 Campylobacterales bacterium
CAAAGAGGATTCCAACAAAAATTATAAAAAACCAATCTTCTCTTTTGATTTTTAGCTCTATCTCAAACACAGTAAATTCCTAACCCCCATAGCTACCCCCGGCCACCCTTGCGCCGCAAAAGATGTATCACCCACGACAAACAAACCCTCAAAAGGGGTATCGTTTGAGATGAGTTTTAGCTGATTTGAAGGGGTCATTACAACCCCGCCAAGAGAGCTTCTGCCCACATATTTTTTAAAAGTTTTAGGGGTAGCGGCAAAAACATCGACTATATCATCTTTACAAAGTGATAGTTTAGCGCAAATTGAGGCAAGTATCTCTTCAATAAGGATGTTTTTTCTCTTTATATACTCCTCTTTGTCAATATCAAGCCAAAAACTAGATAGCGTATGGATAGAGGCTGTAACGCTCAAATACCCATCTTTTGACAAAACAACATCCTCTCTATCGGAAAAAGAGATAAACAAGGCATTTGAGATGGTATAAGAAAACCTCTCTTTTTCGATTATTTGGTAGTGGTGCGCGTAATTTTTCTCATTTTTAACCTTCATATAAACTACAAATGCGCTCTGTTTGGCGTCCAAATGTGAAAAAGATTTAAAGTAATTTTTAATTTTACTATCCCTAAAAAGCTCAGCGGTTGAGAATATTGCGGTATTTAAAATAACCCTTTTGGCTTCATAAGCTTGACGATCTGACTCTACAAGGTATCCTTTTTGGGTTTTGGATATGGCGCGGACAGTTGATTTTAGTCTCACTTCATCAATTTTTTTGGATAAATCCCGAAAAATCATCCCCATCCCGCCATTTGCATAAAAATTCCCAAAAAAAGGGTAACCAAGAGCTAAAGCCGCTGTAAAAAAATTAATCTGCGATGTTTTAGCCTGCACAGCAACCATTGTTTGCGCATCCAAAAAATCGATATAATCTTTACTCAAACCATCACCAAAAAATGCGCTGATAAAACTCTTTGCATTGCAGGTCAAATAAGAAAAAAATTTGGTTATGGAAGGTAAAAACGAAATAGCGCTTTTTAGCTTGGAGATACCATTTTTGCCGCTATAGATATACCCTCTCTCTTTATAAAAATCGTCGCAAATTTTTTTAATAAGTCTCCAAAACTCAAGATTTTTTGGGTGATAATAAGATAGATTAAGCTCATCTACAAATCGCTCTACATCGGCATACAACCTAATTTGATGTGCGCCTTGCAAAACGATATGGGAGTGTTCAAGCGGCTTTATATTAGGTTTTACGCCCGCTAATTCAAACATCTCATAAACAGGCAACCCTTCTTCATACATCGCAAATGTTGTAGCGCCGCTATTGTATGGATGCCCTCCCCTTACAAAAGTGGATGCGCACCCACCTAAATATGGCTCTTTTTCCAAAAGTAAAACGGTGTTGTTTTTTGATAAAACAGCGGCAGACAAAGCGCCACCCATTCCGCCACCTACAACTATATAATCTTTCATTATGTGCTCTCTTTTTTATTTTGCAATATTATGGGCGCTTGCAGTTTTTTTGTAGCCATTTTTTGTCAGTTTAACAGTTTAAAAAACCAATCGACAAAATAACCATACAAAAGGTGTCATTCTAAAAGGCATAATTGTTTTCAAATTTTAAAAGGAGGATGCTTTGAAGGTTGTGCTTACTATAGCAGGCTCAGATAGTAGCGGCGGAGCTGGGATTCAAGCTGATTTAAAAACTTTTGAGGCTCACGGGGTGTTTGGCGCAAGCGCCCTAACAGCGCTAACTGCTCAAAATACTTCGGGGGTAACAGATATTTATGAAGTAAGTCCAGAGTTTGTAGCGGCGCAAATAAAGGCGGTTTTGGATGATTTTGATGTAGCTGCGATAAAAATTGGGATGTTGTTTTCAAAAGAGATTATCAAGGTGGTACAAAAAGAGTTAGAGAGTTACAAAGGTTTTGTGGTATTAGATCCTGTGTTTATATCCAAAGCAAACTCACCGCTACTTAGAGAAGATGCGATCGAGGAGCTAAAAACCTTGTTTTACAAAGCAAGCCTCATTACCCCAAATTTGTACGAGGCGCACAGACTTTTTGGATATGAAATTGGACACAGCGACTCTTTGGAGCAAATAAGGGCAAACCCTTGTCCAACTCTTATCAAAAATCACCTGCGAGAGGATTATAGCGTCGATGTACTCTATACAAAAGATGCAAAATATGTGTTTGAAACCCCGCTCTCCAAACGAAATTCAACTCACGGCACAGGTTGCTCATACTCATCGGCGATAGCGGCAAATTTGGCGCTCGGGTATGGACTGCACGAATCAATAGCAAGGGCAAAAAGATTTATATATTTTGCGATTGAGTCTGCTCCATCCATTGGCAAAGGGGTAGGTCCAATAGCCCACCAAGAGGGGTATAAAAAAATGAAAGAATACTACGGAGGATTACAATGAAAATAAATTTAGCGCTTGAGTGGTTTTTGAATCCTGATCATATACCTTTTATCGTTGGTATCAAAAACGGATATTACAAAGAGGTTGGAATTGATCTTAATATCATTGTTCCAGATGAGCATTACGATGGCTTTAAGGCCCTTAAAAATGGCGAAATAGAGATGGCCCTTAATGAGCCACTGCACCTAATCGAGCAGTTTGACGAAAATATGCTCTCATTAGGTAATTTCTTTGAAACAGAGGGTGGAGTATTGCTGTCAAAAGCTGGCAAAGAGAGGCTTTTAAACTCTGAAAAGATAAAAATTAGCTCTCCCGTATCAAACGAAATAACAAACAGCATAGCGATAGAAATCCTCAGGCGATATGCCAAAAAACAAGGGGTTACAATAGATCCATCAAATATATCGATAGATGAGGTTGATTTTTATCACATCAAAAATATACAAAATGGCTATGATGGCGCTTGGCTGGTATTTGAAAATTTTGAGGGGGTTGAGGCTAAGTTTTATGGTATCGAGCACACGCTAATCAACTCAAAAAACGGAGGTTTTCCAAACTTTTCAGCCCTTAGCATCTTTACGACAAAAAGTTTTTATAACAAAAACAAAAAAGTGGTCGATGATTTTTTGATGGCTACCAAAAAAGCGGTCGAAAAAGTCAAATCAGACAAAATTGCGGCAAGAGATAGTTATTACGATTTTGTCAAAGAGGAGCCTTCAATTCTTATGGATAAAATTATAGACGACACGCTCGGGCGCTTTGATGAATCTTTTGATTCAGACGCCAAAGCTCAAAAAGAGCTACTTGAATTTTTTAGGTCGATAAAAATAACCAACTTAGATTACGAAACATTTAAAACTGCTTTTTTAAGGGGGTAAAAATGAGCTGTAAATGTAAAACGTTAGACAATATATTTTGTTGCAAGGATGAGCTCATACTCTTTTTTTACGAACAACGGGTAGTAAATGAAGCTTGCAAAAGGATCTCAAATCTTGGTTTTGAATGCAATATAGAGGGGGAGAGCGTAAAGGTAAAACTAAAAGACGCCGAAGCCGATGTCGCCAAAATATGTAAAGATGGCGGTTGGAGCGCGGCTGAGCAAGAGGGGATTATGACGATGCTAAGAATTTCTACCGAGCCTCTTTCGTTTATCGATATGAAAAGCGTTAAGCCGCTCTCCCAATTAGCCGCGCTGACCGAATCAACCGAAATTACAAATATCATCAAAAATAAAGCCTTTACCTCCTATTTCCAACCAATAATAGATTTAAAATCTGGTGAGATATACGGATATGAAGCCCTTCTAAGGGGAGTAAGAGACGATGGAAGTATTATCCCTCCAAATCAAATATTAGATACGGCAAAAAGAGGGGATATGCTTTTTTATCTTGACAGGGCGGCGAGAGAGACGGCGCTAAAGACAGCCGCTGTTAAAAGGATAGAGAAAAAAGTATTTATAAATTTTTTGCCAACAGCCATATACAATCCCCAAAACTGCCTACTCGATACTGTAAGATGGGCGATGCAACTCGAGTTTGATCCAAAAAATGTAGTATTTGAGGTTGTTGAGACAGAACAGGTTAATGATACAAAACACCTCAAAAATATATTAGATTTTTACAAAAGTCACGG
>JAVRLX010000107.1:0-3985 GCA_031960985.1 Campylobacterales bacterium
CTTTTGCACATTTGGTAAATAACTTTTCGCACTGCGCGGGGGTTAGATACCCAAACTCTATTTTGGCATCAAAGCGTCTAATGCTAGCTTCATCTAGATTGTCCATAAGATTTGTGGTGGCCAAAAGTTATAAAAGAGTACAAAGATGAAAACAAAAAGCTTCAAGCACAGCTTGATGAGTATTAAAAGCATTGGCAAATTAACAATAGAGAGGGACTGGGCAAGTGGGACGAGAGCAAAGCGGAATTCCGCAGCGAAGCGAGGACAATGTTTATTATGAGAGTATTAGACAAAATACTCTTGCGTCTTATGAGAATGTAGCATAAAGTAACAAGTGTGATGAGGAATTAAGATTTAAAAAAAGTTGTCTTAACAAATTGGGGTGGTTTACTACATATCATCTAACGACAACCCAAGATAATCTACCTTATATCGTTTATACTTTCCTGTCACCAATTTTTCTGATTTTGTTTTCAAAAGTTCTATGTCGATTTTTTGGCGGCTTAATTTGCATTCGGCAAATACTATTTTTTTCTCAATATCATTAATTGCAACAATATCGATTTCATTTTGATTATTTCGCTCCCAATATGTTCCTATTTCTGAGTAGGCTTTATCAAGCTTAAGCTTTTCTATAAAGTATTTTTCAAGAAACTTGCCTGCATAAACTCCATAGTCTCGCTCAACGATTTGCCGTACATATTGATAGTTTTCAATCTCAATCGCGCTTTTGTATTTGTAGATAAATCTAAACCAAAAATTAAAAAAATTATCGCTAATTTCATATTTAACCGTTTTGCTTCCATCTTTGGCAAAGATTGGCTTTATCTTACGAATGATTGAATACTCATTTTCGAGTCTATCAAGATAACCGCCCACATTACGCTCTAATATTGACTCAATCTCACTGCGGGAGGTTTTGGATGAAGCAATTAATGAGAGTATTGAAAAATAGGTTGTGTACTCTTTGCCAAACTCTTCAATAAGTAGATTTTTCCCCTCTTCTAAAAAAAGGGAGTCTTCGCTAAAAATCAGATCTAATTGTTTATCTTTTGTAAGGGCTTTGGCATCTACAAATAACTCAACATATTTAGCAATCCCTCCGCTAAAAATATATAATGAGAGTAAATCCTCATTTGTATAATGTTGATTGTATTCATTTAAAATGGCTTTGAGTGTATCTATGCGAAATGGTTGCAAATGTATTTTAAGATCAGCTCGGCCAAATAACGGCTCTTTTTTATCCTCAAATATTTTTTTCATTAGCGAATAAATTGAGCCGCTAAGGATTAGATTCATTCGAGTATGATCTTTGTATTCATCCCAAATGTTTTGCATATCGGAATAAATAGAGGCATTGATGTGCAAAAATTCTTGGAACTCATCGATAACCAAAGTAAATGGCATATGCTGCGCTTGTATCATCATATATTCAAACAGATCTTTAAACCGTGTAAAATTTCCTAAGATTTTAATAGAGAGTGTGTTTTGAATAACATTTACAAACTCTTCACACAACAGCGCTTCATTTTTTTTGGAGACAAATAGATAAATTTTTTGCTTAAATGCCTCTTTGATAAGCTTGGTTTTTCCAATCCTTCTGCGCCCAACAATAACGCTCATTTTTGAAGAGGTTTTTGAGGCTAATTCCATAGAGCGTAGTTTTTCTAACTCTTTTTCGCGATTGTAAAATTTCACACTTATCCTTTTTAGCAATAGCGGTTACTGTAATGTGAGTTACTATTATAACACCTTTATATAACAAAAAGACTCTAATACTCTTATCTATCCTGCGTTAGCAGGTAGCTTTTGTGCTCACTTGCGTTGCGCAATTCCACTTTGCCACATGGGGGGGGTTGCAAGGAACATTAGTCCTAGTCCACAAATACAGGCTTTCAAGGAAACATCGGCCGCGCCGAGCGCTTCGCTTGTTTTGCTCGTATTTGTGCGTAACATCAATTGTTAAGATAACTTTTCTTTTTTTAATCCAAAAAAAGTTGTTTAATTTTCTTGGGGGATTATATTGCACACATATCGCAATAGTCAAAACAATCTGCCGGCGATTTTTTCAAAATCCTCCTCCAGCGCTCTAAAAAACTCATCAAACAACTTTCTGCTTTTTCTTATTATTGCCATCTTGACCATCCTTTTTAAAAAATTGTCAAATTTTAGATAAATTTAATATTTTTAGACTAAAATATTGCAAATTGCAATTTTATGGAGAGTAATATGACATCTTTTGAAGATATAGCGGAAAAACTAAAAGACATCATATCAACTAAGGTTGGGGCAAAAAAGGTTTTTGACAAAGATGTTGCAAATGCGCTTGGAGTTGAGCCTATCAATTTTGCAACAATGAAAAAGCGCAATAAAATTCCGTTTAAAGAGCTCTCCGAGTTTTGCGCAAGGGAGCGGATATCATTAAATTGGCTACTCTTTGACCAAGCGCCGGAAAGCCTTATAGACGCTACAAACAAATATTACGAGGTCAAGTATCTACGCAATATCAACGCTTCTGCAGGGGGCGGAGCTGACAATTACGACGAAAATGCAGAGTTTCTTACAATTCCTGAGAATTTTGTAAGCGCTATGGGAGGAGAAAAAAATCTACACAATATAGAGGCTATCAATGTAGTGGGCGATTCTATGGAGCCAACTCTATCCGATAGGGCGATAGTTTTTATAGATAAGAGTAAAACAGATATTAAAAAAGGGGGAATATTTGCAATAGTATCCGAAAGCGGAGTGTTTATCAAAAGGCTTAACCAGCGAATTGACGGGAGCGTAGAGATAATATCTGACAACAAAGACTATCCCGTTAGCTTAGCAAGACGAGAGGATTTTGTGATAATAGGAAAGGCGGTTAGCGCTTTTAATTCTGTTTTTTAAAGATGACTCATAAAATTGTTGTTTAGATTTTTGGGGGCAGTTTAGTATTTGCATATCTTTAAAATATTGCTCTACTAAAATAGCTCTTGGTAACTTTGTTTATCCCTCAAGATACGATATATAATCACCTTTTGTTTTGTTTCAAAATATTTGTAAAATACCAAAAACGAATCCACAATAAGTATCCTGCAATCATGTCTTATTAGTTTTTTCTTACAGCTAACTCCTATATTTGGATGGTCTTTTAGCTGCGATATTGCATTTTCTAATCTATCTATATATTTTATAGCTTGTGCGTAGCTGTCATTTGCGATAAAGTCAAAAATATTTGTCAAATCACAAAGAGACTCTTCGGAATAATAAATGTTAATTTTGGGCATATTTTGCACGCAAGTTACTAAATACTTCCTCGTGCGTAAGCTCGCTAATTGGTGATTTCATACCTTTTTCAACAAGGGCTTCTAAATGTGTATCAAAATCTAAAATTTCTATTTCGCTTTTGTCAAAATGCTTTAGTAGCCAAAAAAATTTATCTATTACAGAATCGTTTACTTTTAGTATTAATGTCTGCATTCTGTATCCTTTTTGTTTATTGTTAACAGATTATATCACAAAAACAACTATGTCCCACAAGATACTTTATCAAACAAACCAAATACATCACTAAACCACCCCAATTTGTCAAGACAACTTTTTTAAATCTTAATTCCTCATCACAAATTTTACTTTATGCTATATTCTCATAAGTTATATGAGTTCGTTTTGCCGCAAAATCCCACTTCGCTCGCATCCCACTGCCTTAGTCTCTCTCTACTGTTAATTTGCCAATAATTTTAATACTCATTAATTCGCTTAGAAGTATTTTTATAAAGATTGCAAGTTTTTAGCAAATCCTTATTTTCTTTTATATCAATTTACAATTATACAACCTAAATTTACTGTCATCACTTATGATATAGTAATTTTTAGATATTGCTTGCGATATTATCATCCTATCAAATGGGTCTTTGTGATAAAATGGCAACGCACCTAATCTCATAGCATCCATTCCATCAAAAGCTAGTATCTCAAGTCCCATTTGCAAAGCCATATCCAA
>JAVRLX010000108.1:0-3972 GCA_031960985.1 Campylobacterales bacterium
TACTATCTTCGGTAATATTTTTTATAATTGAGCCATCTATCTTTATAAAATCGGCTTCAAATCTAGCAAGATAAGCAAAGTTTGAATACCCGCTACCAAAGTCATCTATCGATATTTTGACCCCTATTTTTTTAAGCTCCCTTATAAAGGTTATTACCTTTTCATAATCCTCGATAGCCTCGCTCTCGGTTAGCTCCAAAACAACTCTATCTGGCGCGCAAAACTCTGTCAAAGATTTTTTGATAAATTTAACCGTCTCTTCATCCTCTATATCTTGCATTGAGATATTGATAGATACGCTTTCGCTTCGAGTAGCGAAATCCTCAAGCGTTTTTTTGATAATTTCGCGAGTAAGCGCTGGGTAGAATTTTGATTTTTTAGCGACATCCAAAAAGAAAAATGGAGTGTAAACCCGCCCGTCGCTACCTATTAGACGCATAAGGCTTTCATACTTTGTCACCTTACCTGTTTTTACATCTACTATAGCTTGATAATACGGCACAACACGGCTATTTTTTATGGCGTCTTTTAAAATCGCTAACATTTGAAAGTTTCTTTTTATATCTTTCTCATCTTCGTCGTTAAGTGTGGCAAAGTCGAGCCCTTTTATGCGAGCTTTTTTTAACGCATCTTCAGCTTTTGATAAAATTAGCTCTTTTTTATCAGAAATACCGGCGCTTACCGTAATTGTTAAATCATACTTCTTAGGTAAAAATATAGTTTGCTTCAACCTCTTTAAAATTGATTCAATCTCTTCGCAAAATAGTTTTAGATCTTTGCCATTTGATAAAATCACAAAATTATCGGCGTCAAATTTGTATAGATCGTCTCCATAGTTCAAGGTTAAAACTTTTAATTTTGCGCAAACTCCACAAGCAGAGCGTTGCCTACTTCAAACCCATAAAAATGATTTATTTTTCGAAAGTCATCTATATTTAAAAGCGCCACTATTGGCGAGCTCATCTGTGCGATGTTATCAAAAAATTTTGCTCTGCTAGGCAAGCCTGTCAGGGCATCTATCTCGTGTCTTTCGATTTGCTGTTGTTGTTTGATTATTTTTGTCAAATCATTTCTAGTGGCAATAAATTCAACTATTTCCCTATTATCATCAAGAATCGGTATGACAGTGGTATCAACATAGTAGTCATCGCCTGTTTTTGTTTTATTTTTTAAAATCCCTTTCCATATCTTTTTGGACTTAATCGTCTCCCACATCTCTTTAAAAACCGACGAAGGGGTCTCTGGATGTCTTATGATATTGTGAGGAGAACCAATTAGCTCCTCTTTTGAATAACCTGATACCTTCTCAAAGAGTTCGTTGACATAGGTGATAATCCCTTTTGGATCTGTTTTGGAGACAATTGAGTTTGAATCAAGCGCTAATTTATAAACATCCAACGAACGAACAATTTGCTCTAATTCCGATACAACAGAGTTTGTAAAGTGTGTTAAGTTGGTAATAACATCGGCTTTGTAGTCGCTTTTTACCTCAGGTAGCGGTATTGTAACAACATCTACTTGCTCGCTAAGGGCAAAAATAGTTGTCGTAAGATTAAACATTTGAGGCTCATCTTGCATTTTATAAAACTCGCCGTATGTAAAAAAACCGCTTGTAGGGGCAATGGGGCTAAATATTTCAAACTCTCTTTCCAAAGAGGAGCCAAGCATCACTTTTCTACCAAAACAAGAGTATATCCATATAACCTCCGGTTTGATTAACTCTCGCTTGTCATCTTCTATCATCGCAAAATTGGAATCAACCACACCAAAACGCACTTTATCGCCAAGTTCAAAATTCCCTGCATAGACCAAAGAATCTTCCAGCTTTGCAACAGGCGCTCTAGCTATATCCACACCATCAGCTGTTTTAATAAGTGGAAACTCTATTACGCTTTGCGGCAAATCATCTAATATATTTTTGCCAAAGTAGTGGGCTAAAACATCAAAAATCGGCTTTGAGTCGAGCTCATAAACTCTATTGCCAGATACCTTTGTCACCTCCATTGTTTTGCCTATTTTATTAAAGTTGAGTTTCCAGTTATTTGTTGCTTTCAGATTTGGATTGTCAAAAGCTACCCCTACAACGCCGCTATTATAAACCTTGCCGTTTAGCGATATTAGCGTCTAACTAAATTTGCCGTTATCAGCAGAGGCTCCACCACCAATTACTAATTTGTTTTTAGCCGATTTTACCCCTTTTAAAAACGCTTCTGGTTTACCGTTGATACCCTCGCTAAAAAACAAGGCTGACTTTATCTCATCTTTTAAGATGCCACTAGCAATTTCAACTCCGCCATCAAAATCACATTTGGGGGTATAAAGCGGTATAAGCGTCGTATTCTCAAATGCGCAAAAAGAGATGACCACCTTAAAATCAATCATTTTGTCACCGATAATCTCTCCACCGGCGCTAACCCCCACAATTGTCGCTTGTGAAAGCTCATTTTTTAAAAGTTTAGCGATCTCGTTAAATGCATCAGCGTCATCTCTGCCATCAAAAAATTGTACAAGTAGATTCTTTTCATTGTAAAATTCATTTTTAGCTATAAGCTCCCTTAAAGCCTCGGCGCTCTCAAAGACAATATTAACTACCTTCATTTGTCGCCGCCTAATGTATCGCAAATATCAATACAAACCACTCTGTTTCGACCACCCTCTTTGGCCGCGTAAAGCGCCTCATCAGCTCTTACATAAATCTGTTCGCTATTTATATTGACTTCACACTTTGAAAAATCAACAAACACCAGCCCAAAAGAGGCGGTTACAAAACTGCTAGCGGTATTTTTTGAATGCTCTATCCCAAGCCCCTCAATCGCCTCTCTTAAAGCGTTAGTGCGGTTGTATGCCTTCTCTATGTTTTTTGAAGCTAGTATTCCTCCAAATTCCTCACCGCCAAGCCTAAAAGGTATATCGCCATCCATCGCCAACAGTTCGTTCATTACTCTACCGACAGACCGAAGTACTTCGTCTCCCATATTATGTCCGTATGTGTCGTTATATTTTTTAAAATTATCCACATCCATTATAAAAAACGAAAAAGTCTGTTTTTGTTTTTTTGCCTCATCTAGTTTATCCACTATTTTTAAGTTAAAGTGACGCCTATTAAAAAGCTGTGTTAACTCATCGGTTATAGACATTATCTCTATGGTTTTTTTATCCGTTATATCTTGTCTAATGGCTTGATAGCCAATTATCTGACCTTCATTATCAAATATTGGCTCTATGTTTGCTTTTACCCAATAATATCCCCCATCTTTTTTGCGATTTTTAAGTTCACCGCTCCATCTTTTTCCACTTGTGATAGTTTTCCAAAGTTCTTCGTATTTTGCGGCTGGCATATCTGGATGTCTTAATATATTGTGGTTTTTGCCAATTAGCTCCGATTTTTCATAACCGGATATTTCGCAAAATGCTTCGCTAGCATATTTTATTGTGCCGTTTAAATCTGTTATGGAGGTGATTACATACTTATCAACCTTGTCTATATAGGTTTTTAGTTTCTCTTGTTGCTCTAAAAAGTTTGTATGGTTTATTATTTTTGAGACAAACTCTTCTCTGATGAGCGGTTTTATGAAGTATGATGTGGCGCCGCTTTTTATAAACTTATACTTTACCTCTTCGGAGTTTGTGCCGCTAATTCCAAAAAGTAAAATATCCCTATCTGTAAAAGTAGTTTTTATTTTTTTAGCCAATTGTACGCCATCTATTTGCGGCATTTCATAATCAAGGGTGACTATTTTTATCTTTGTATCCGCTTTTAAAATATCTATTGCAAGGGTTGGATCGGTGCAAATAATAGGCTCTATCATCAAGCGTCTGAAATAATCTGCTATATATTCGCAAGAGAGCGGGCTATCATCTACAACGAGGGCTTTTTGAGCTTTAAAATAGACAAGTTTTGATACAAGCGCTACCGCATCATCAAAGCTTTCGATACTATCTTTTTGGATATAGTCCATAATCCATTTTTTG
>JAVRLX010000109.1:0-3896 GCA_031960985.1 Campylobacterales bacterium
GTAAACTTCCTCAGCGATTATTTTCTGCATTTCAGACTCCCAAAGCAGTGCAAAATGGTTTGCGTATGCAAGCGCTTTTATGGAGTTTATGTAGCTTGGGTAGTTATTGCTTGTCGATGTTTGCATAGGTTGTGCCTTGTTTTGATCAGTAAACTATACAATATTACATAGACAGCATTATGTCTATCTCGCCGCGGCCAGGGTATGGTTTTACGATTTCATACTCTCGTTTTTCACCATTTAGTAGCATCGTTCTGGCGTCATAATATGTTTTGGCTGTTTCTACATCCATCTGCCAAATGACCATGTTTTGAGATACTGGCTCACCAAAGGTGTATTCTAGTCTAGTGACCACCTCGTGATATGCTGGGCTATCGATGTCAATATCAAGAGCCATGCTGCCGCCACGCATACCCAGCTCATCAATAACCTCTGACCACTCTATCGACCCTTCAGATAGCCACCATGCAAAGTACTTTCTCTCACGATGACAGCCATCTGTGGTAAATATCGCCGGCATGTCGTATTCGCCACTACCTTCAAAGTAGCTGTTTCTCTTCGAGCAAAAGACTACTTTGAAGGATGTCTTGCCTCTTTGTAGTACAAACTCATCAAAAGTCATGAGTGATGGATTTATGGTGTGCATCTTGCGAGGCTTGTCGTCATAGTCTTTGAGAGTTTCAAATGGTTGGATTATTCTGGGCATTGTTTTATCTTTTTGCAAAATTCATCATTTTTCAAATCAAATGGCACAGCTTTTAATATCAGTCGAGCATCATATTCGAAAGAAGAAATGCGTTTAGAGCAGCTAAAATTTTCATTTTTTGGATAAATCAAATAAAGTCTTCTTACTGAATCATCGGCGGTACTGTATTTTTTACCATAAGCATAGAGCTGATACATATCGCTTTGGGAGATATTATAGTTTTTACCTGTAGCCGTTGCATCTATGATTTTCCATTTTGTGTCTGCTATGATTATTTTATCACTGCGTTTTGCTACGATATCAGGTTTGAGTTGGAATTTCTTGCCAGCATTGTGCTTCTCGACCAGATGGTGTAGTCTGTCTTGAGTTTTAATATCCCACTTGCGCGCTCTTTTCTTGAGCCAGTTTGCAACATAACTCTCAAAAAGCAGATTCATATCATACAACAGGGCAAAAGCCACATCATCACCCTTGTACGGCGAGAAGCTATTGCCTAGCAAAAAGACCTTACACCATATGAGCACTTGCTCGTAGTCTTTCATCTGCCTATTTGATTTGATTTTACCAAAGTCATTTTTGACATCATGGCTCGTGCTCTCATCAAATACAAACAAAAACTCTCTGATTCGTTGTTGGTTTGACGATTTTTTGGATTTTTTGTACAAAAATTCTAGGCAAGTTTTGATGAGACGGTTTTCGATTCTATTGCTCATGAACTCCTGATAAGCCACATAGAAACGCTCTTTATGGACGAAGTTTTGCTTGATATGTTCGTTGAACTTTAGCTTGCCTTTGAGAAAAGCTAGATTTTCCTCTTTGTCAATGTAGTCAGACCTGATACCACGCTGGACTAATCTTGCCACTTCTACTAAAAACATAGAAATAAATATCTCAAGCAGCGGCATATTTGTAGTTTTGAGATTTGCATGGTCAAAATGCTTGAATGGCGAGTCTTTGAGCGTACGAAGCATTTTGACTACTATTTTTCGAGTCTCCTCAGTCCCGTCTGCGTCGTCTTTTAGGTCTGCAATTTTTGGCAGTATCTCTATCGTCGTGCCGTCTTTTAGTTGTATGACACCGACGAAGTTTTGGGCTTGGAGGACTTTGCCGTACCCTTTTTTGTGGGTGATTTTGAGATATTCATAGCTCTCTTCATTTTTGAGGATGAAGGCTTCTAGGTCATTTAGGCTTTTGACATAGTTTGCCTCACCCTCTTTGGAGTGCAAAAATCCATACTCTCTGATAATTATCTGTTCTGCCACTTGAATATCTCTAGTATCAGGATTGTGTCGTGTTGGACTTTATAGATGACGGTATAGCCTTTGTAGATTAGGTCTCTGTAAGCTTCATCGTCAAAGTAGTTTGATTTGCGAAATTTGAGAGGAAAGCTCACCAGTCCGCAGATGTCAGCTTCTAGCTCTTTTTCAAATTTTTTAGCCGCACTTTTCTTGTCTTGGGCGATATATCGCAGAATGTCTGCTAATTGCTTAGCAAACCTAATGTCTTTTACGATTCTCATCCCCTATCGATACCCAACTCTCTTTTAAAAAAATCATCCATTTGCTCGTTGTATTGTTCTTGTGTTAGGTATTCTCCACTTTCTATCCGTTTTTCGGCTTCGTATACTCTGCGCCTCACCTCTTCGACGCTACTTACGACGATACTTTGCGGGTGGTTGTTTTCATAGTCATATTCACCATCTATGACCTCCACCTTTCTGTCTTTTATGAGACTGTCTATGAGAGCTTTAAAGTGCGGGAAGAAGCTATCTTCAACTTTTAGACTAATCGTCTGCATCGCTGGCTCCTTGTTTTGTTCCGTAGATTTTAACATAGCTATTTGTCTTATCAAAAGCATCTTTGTTTAGCTCAAAGACTTTTTTATCATCTTCAAGCTCAAAATCTTCAAAAGATTTACTATCACCAAACAAACTAGATATTTTTAAATCTTTTTTCACTTTTACAAACTGGTACTCTTCTAGCTTTTGATTGTCAGCCAAAACAAGTCTAATCTTTTCCCAATCATCATAAAAATACTCTTGCAAAAGAGGGATGATTTTGTTTTTGAATATGTTAGATAGTGTTGCAATATTTCCTTTATCACTATCTTTTAGCTCCATGAAATACGCATGCCCTATCTGATGGTCACGGTCGTAGAGGTATTCTATGCGCTTATTTATTGTTTCAAGTAGTGATTTTATATTGATACCATCAACAATCAAATCATTAAGTGTTTCCAAATCAGGCATCATCTCCTCAAAATGAAATCGTCGTCTTAAAGCTGTATCCATAAGGGCGATGGAGCGGTCGGCGGTATTCATAGTGCCGATGATATAGACATTTGACGGTACGCCAAAGCCTTTTTCATCATCACCAAGCCCACTATATGGCAAAGAAACTCTAATTTCTTCTTTATTGCCAATCCTTTTGCTATCTTCTATAAGTGTGATGAGCTCACCAAAGATTTTTGAGATATTCCCACGGTTTATTTCATCGATGATGAGGATGTAGTTTTTAGCACTATCCTCTTTAATTGCTTGCTCACAAAGTCTTTTGAAGACTCCAGGCTTTACCTCATAAGTCACTGTTTTATCTTGCGTCTCAGCTTTTATCCCCTCCACAAACTCCTCATATCCATAGCTTTGATGAAATGTTACAAACTCGATTTGCCCTTGTTGCTTATATTTATCAAAACAAGCTTTTAAAAGTTTACGATCATCATTGCCGTATTCTTTTTTTACATCTTCTGATAATTCATTTGATGCTAATTTAACCAATGCCTCTTGTTTAACTTTGCCTTTCTCATAATCTTCTTTTTTTAACCGATCCTGAAAAATAATCTCCAAAGCCTTATTGATAGTCTTGTAAGTCTTTCCAGTCCCTGGAGGTCCGTATAGTATTTGGTTTAGTGGCTGCTTTTGCATATTGTCACCTTTTGGTTTTTTGTCTTCTGAAGTGATATTGATGTCGGCTAATGTTTTTCCAAAATGTGGGATTAAAATTTCCTTTTCAAATAGACTTAAATCTGTAACTTCTGCAAATGTTGAATTTCCAGAAGGACCCCACCATAATTGATTTTTAGATTTAATTTGCGATTCTGTCGCATCGAAAACGACTTGATATTTTCTCTGAATATCGCCATCTCGTATCCCTTTAGATATATTGTTATCTATAAATTGGCCAAATAAAAT
>JAVRLX010000110.1:0-3787 GCA_031960985.1 Campylobacterales bacterium
ATAAATAGTGTATGCAACTTTTAGTTGTTTCGTTGATTTCTGAGTTTTATACCCAAACTTAGACATTTCTAATAATGTATAAATACTATCAATCCAATTTTTGTCATCAAAAAAGATATCTTCAATTTTTACATTATCATAATATTTATCAAAACTTTCAAATAGGTACAGTATATTGCCTTTTGACACAGAGTGTGGTGCTGTATCTTTATATACTGCTCTAGGATAAATCATCCCCCACTCAATCTCAATATTCTTTTCAATTGCCATATTTATAACACTATTAAATATATATGGCGTATTGGCGAATGCGTAAAAAAATACTTTCAAAATAAATCCTTTCTCTCGAGCCACTTGCAAATTCAAACCAACACAAGTGTCTAATCTTCCTTATCCAGATTTTTTTGAAGTTAAAAAATTTAGAACAAGGTACTTTGCACTGTTTTATCCCAATTTCACTAAATTTCTATAAATTTGCCATTTTTTACCTCGTGCTTTATGATTTAATGCTTAAAGTTATCAAGTTTTTTGTACTTTTTTCTTTTGTTATGTCACAAAAAGCAGAATATTATCAAAAGCATATTCCAATCATCCATTAAACCTGCTACTTAAAATACCCAACACTCGCTCAGTTAAATCAGCTCTTCTAAAAGTAGCTGAAAGCCTATGTAGGGACTCTGTAGATGTATCTATACCAAGTGCCGAGAGACCATCCTTAACTATACCTATTGCCTCAATATACATACTTTCAATTTCTTCTATTTTTTTGCTTAACTCGCCAAAATTCTTATGGGTAACATTGTCAAAAGTTATTGACATGCCCTTTAGTAAAAGACTCCCGATTACCATGCAAAGTATATTTGACGCATAATTTATAAAATAGTATTGACTTTTCAGCACTTCATCCCTTTTGCGTTTATTTTCTACATATCTCCAAATCAAAACAGCCAAAACTAATTGAGCGCCATTGAGCGAATCATTAAAAATTTCATTATAAAAATGCCCAAAGAGTCTATCTTTGTGAAACTTGGCATTGTGCGGCTTATTGTGCCATGTGGAAAATATAGCCTCTGCTGCAACTGCCATAGAAATAGGTAGATGATGACTTTTTGGTGCTGTACTATCTTTTTTTGGCTGATACTCAAAAAGCGGTATTCCATCTTTACTGCCAAGCAGTCTGACAGACTCTACGAGGCTTCTTTGAATCTCATCATTTGACTTCAAATCCCTTAGGTCAACAACCGTCTGAGAATTGGTAGCTATCGTTATATTGTGTGCTATAGAGTCGTCGTCATCGTCAATTTTGTATATTCTCACCAAAACAAAGCATTTTGAAACATCCAATGACGGATTGTTTTCAAGCGTTTCTTGGATTGTCTTACAAGTCTGTCCGCCGTTTATTATATTGATATTTTTGAGTTTGACTAGATGGTTTTCATCCTGAAGGGCATTGAAAGCTATATCTGATGCGACGATAGTAACACCGTTATTTAAAAAGAAAAAATCTTTATTTGCAGAGGCATCTAATATGGTTTTTTGAATCTGCGCATTTATATGATTTCCCTTTGTGCCTAAAAATCTTCTAATGTTTTTTTCTAACAATCTATCGCCATGCTTTGAAAAAATACGATGAAATTCGGAGATATTTACTTTGCCTAGAAAAACTCTTTTGTAGTCAAAGTCTTCAACCAAAGTTTTTCCATTAAACTGGATATTTTCATCAACCTTTGTTTTTGATTTTGATAACTCCAAAATTTTGTCATGATTGATATGCTCAAATTTCACATAATCTTCATCAAATTTTGCAGAATCAATATAGCTTTGAGCTAGAGCGTCAATCCATTTTCCGTTATTGCACAGCACTATATCTACGGTAGGAATTGCTCCTTCGTTTAGCATAATAGATCTAATCTCTTCTACCTTAGCCACAATATCGTTGCGAGCCTGAATATGTATATTTGGATTAAAAATATTTTTTACAACGCCAATAATCTTCTGAACATCATTTGAAGGGAAATTTGCTTCTCCGTCATAGTAGGTGCCGTCTTGTTTTAATATCCTTTTGTATTTTGATTGAAATATTTTTACATTAAAACTATCGTTTATAATACTTGAGACCACTAAAGCATCGATACCATAGTCTCCACCCCCATCAAAAATGTACTCCATAGCCTCTTCTTCATCTACGCCAAGTATAGCCTTCACGCACAATACGGTAAATGCTTTGCTAAGTCTTTTATTTGCGTCACTATCTAACTCTGGATAATCATTCGCTATTTTTTGCACCATTTGGTCTGTAAGGGCAAGATTGATATTCATTTTCTAATTCCTTTTAATCAAAATATCTTCTCTTGTATTGCTCATCGGCAAGTTGTTTGCTTGCGGTAACAAATAAGTCTCACAACCCATATTTCTATACCTCGCCAAGATACTAAATATAAAGCTGTCATCCATTTGTAACATGTCTAAAGAGTTCCATTCTACGACTGGATTTTCATCAGTCCCACTCCATGATTTATGATATGCAGCTCCATATTCAGATGCCAAAAATCTCTTTTTCTTTGAAATATTTGGTATATCTGCCACCAATAGCTCACCCTGACTTTTTAGCAAGCAAACTAAGTTGTCTAAAAATCGAAATACATTTTGGTGAAAAAATACATGATGTAACACACTATATACCAATATCACATCAAAAGAGTTTTTGTTTGACTCTATAAAATCTTGACACTCAGGAAACTGTGCTATAACCTTCTCATAATTCTCGACGGGTAAATTATCCAACTGCTCTTTACTATCCATCATAACCAGCTTATGTCCAAGCTTTTTACAATGCTCAATCATATCGACCGCCGGCAAACTGCACCCACAACCGACATCAAGAATCACTCTCTCTCTCTCTCTCTCTCTTAAATTCGAAAGATTTGATAAAACACTTGGAAATATATTTCTTTCCAAGTCGCCTCTATGTTTTTGTCCAAATCCCACTTTTTCATAGCTGGCAAGTTTGTCATCTTTGGCTAAATTCTTAAAATCATCAAAACTAAGCATTGCATTTCCTTATATATTAATCTCAAAATTGCATTCGACATTGCTTTTAAACACGTCAATATCTCTCAAAAAAAGTTCTTTGTCAAAATATTTTATACCTCTAAATAGCGGTATCATTTTTGCCCCTAAACCTCTTTTGAAATGAGATATATTTATCTGCTTTTCATCCATATAGTCATAAAAACCGGCAACTTTTGAATATCCGCTTGGCTGACTAAGCTGCATAAACTCATAGCCTCTGTTCTTGTAATACAAAAATGCACTCCAAAGTATCGCATGGTAGATTGGAATCCTATCTTCTTCATAGTCAGGGTCATCCGCACCGCTTGCATAGACTACGGTATTTTGATAGTGAAAAAAATAGTTAAAACCTATAAACTCGCCCTTGTATCGCAATCCAAAAAGAGAGGCAAAATCTTTTTCGAGCATTTCAAACTGCTTATCAAATGTCTCTTTTTTTCTAGTTTCTCTGCCGGCACATTTTCTGTGAAGATATCTATATTTCTCATGAATCTCGAAATTAGCACTATCGCAATCAACTTTGACTACCTCAAAATCACTATTTTTTAGTATGCCGTTTATTAACGGCTTATAACTTTTTCTAAGATTTGTCCAAAGTGCATCTTTTGGAATTCTCAAATCTATAATAGAATCGGAACTACTTGTGTCTATAAAGCTGTATTTTCTAAGGTGGTTAAACTTCTCGAGATACTCAGCGATAAGCGGATCGATATAA
>JAVRLX010000111.1:0-3802 GCA_031960985.1 Campylobacterales bacterium
ATTTTTTTCTTTTGGAAATGTTATTTTATGTTTGGTAGTATAACGCAACATAAATGGCTTATTTGTATTAAAGGTGTTATCCAAAAACGGTACCCCAAGCTCTCCAATCTTTTTATTATCATCTTCGACGGCAAATAAACTGCTATTCAAATATTTTAACTCACAATCCTGATATTCATCGATAGTTTTATCTCGAAAAATCTTTAATCTTATTTGCTTGTGTGCATATTCACAAAATTCAGGTTGAATTTGGGACAAAATGTATAGGATTTTATCTTTTGTGAAAAATTGCTCTTCATCACAAGAATAATCTTTTTTTAATTTGGTATAATATTCATTTAATGCACTATCTGTAATAAAACTATCTTCAGAAAGTAATTTTAATTCTGCTTCAGATAAGTTATCAAATTTATTAATAAAGTCATCTATAAAATGAATATTTTTTGTTATAAAAATGTCATCAATCTTTTCTCTGTATTTTTTAAAAAATAATGACTTGGCAGTCGTTTTTTTATTAGACTTATCTTCTTTTACATTAAAAAGTTTAAAAAAACTTTTTTTTGTGATCATTGGGAATGTATCCAATCTGCCAAAAAGCGCTAAATTACTATTGCTAAAAATCATACTATTGCCAACAGCTTTGTTGCTATTTAAATATTTAGATTTGAGATTCCTTACGCTGAACCAATCGTATAATTCACCTTTTTCAACTTTAACATTTTTATTGACGATTAGCCTATCTATAATTTGTCCGTTATCATCTATTTTTACACAAATAGATGACTCATTTTCTAGTACAAATTTAGATGTTAATATTTTCCCACCAGTTTGAATATATAGCTTTTTAAATCTTAAATAAACATCGTTTATCATCTCATCCCCTTACCAATACAAAACCCGCAACCATAGCTATTCTTTTCCCCAAGCCCACAGGCGAGAGCTATAAATGCCAGCTTTTGTGACAATTCATCCTCATTTGGGATAATCCGAAATTTATTACCAAAAAACCGTATCTCTTTGCCATCTTTATTGATTTTAATAATTTGTGGTTTTTGATTTTTTATCTCTAATAACTGGATGAAGTTTTGTAGCGTTTTTAACTCATTGCCATAAAAGCTTTGATATTTTTTTTCTAAATTATCGTGAAGCTGTTTTTGAAGTTTTAGTATGTCGCCATCTTCTTCTATCGTCCAATATCTATTATTCCCTATTGATGCTATCACGGGCGTAGCGCTATATAGCTCACTTATAAAAAATTGTTTTATCTGTTTTTTATGTGTCTCAACTACCAAAAAGTTTTCGTTATTGATGTTTTGTCGCAAAGAAGCAGATAATGTATCAATAAAATTTTCATCTAATGAACGAATGGCAAATTTATATGTAGAACCTTTTTTATAGAGCTTATCATTTTCTGTTTTATAAAATCCACCAAATACAAAATGCTTAAACCCTGCTTTGTTATGCAGTTCTTCAAGCCCGCCTCTGGCCATAGCAAAACTTATATATTTAGACAAAGAATCAAAACTCTTTGTAAATTCAATGTCGTTTTTTAAGTATGCGGTGCATGTCAGTTCAAAATATTTCATGGCAATTTTCCTTGTAAAATTTGTATATTCAAGAGCCACTTGCAGATTTACACAAATAACTAATAATTTAAGCTAATTTAAATTTTAAAAAGCCTCTTGAAATCGTGTAAATGGTATAATTGAACCCTCTGAATAAATAAAGCACTTCATTGCAAAAGCTTTTGTTTTGTAATCTTTTAACCCAAAAATGAGCCACTTACAACCAGTAAGCGACTAATTTTTGGGTTAAAATCTTGCAAAATTTAGCATTCACACTGAAGTACTTTATTTATTCAGAGGGTTCAATTTTTTATCACAAAAACAATCCATAAACACCAATCAAATAGGCTTTACAATGACTAGCAAATCTTTCTTTTAAAATGCTTCCTCTGGATTATCAAAAATGTTGCTTATAATTGTAAATCAAGAGAACTCTTTATTTCCTACACTCCAAAAGGAACTTCAATTAGAGGAGTTGTCACATAAAGAGCGAAAGCTTATCAGGCTAAATCACGATTCTTTCTACAATTTCCAAACCGAATCCGTCTAGCGCAGAAAATTCCAAGGCAGGATTAGACGTCAGTAGTTTTAATTTATGCACACCGAGCGATATGAGAATTTGAGCACCTATCCCATACTCTCGCACCTCGTCGGTATCTAGCATTGAATTATCCATAAAAATCAACAAACCGCCATTGTTTGACAAAAATGAAACAGAGTCTATAAAACTTTTGTATTTTTCGTAGTTATAAAAAGTCTCAAAATCGCTTTTTACGGTATGAAATTTCACGTTTGACAGATATTTGTTTTGCCCAAAAGAAAAAACCTTATGGACACGTTTGCGATGGTCTTCAAAGTGATATTCTGTAGCCGAATGGCCGAGGAAACTAGACTCTTTTACCAAAAGTTGCTTGACTAAAGATTCTCTTTTTAGCCTATACTCGACAATATCAGAGATGAAAACTATCTTCAAATTATGCTTTTTGGCAAAAATATCCAAATCATCCCGTCTTGCCATCTCGCCGTTATCTTTCATGATTTCGCAAATTACTCCCGCCGGATAAAGGCCTGCCATTTTGCACAAATCTATGGAACCCTCGGTGTGACCGGTTCGTACAAGCACCCCGCCATCTTTTGCTATCAGCGGAAAAATATGACCCGGTCGAACCAAATCATCTGCGCCGGTCGTTGGATTTGATAAAAGCTTAATAGTATCATCGCGCTCAAAGGCTGAAATACCCGTAGAGCATCCTTTTGCGTCAACGGATACGGTAAATGCTGTCTCATGAGAAGAGTTGTTTTTGTCAACCATCGGTTTTAGCTCAAGTCTTAGTGCATCATCTCTTGAAATTGATACACATATTAGACCCTTAGCTTCACTAGCCATAAAATTCACCTTCTCTGGTGTGCTAAAAACAGCCGCATATACCAAATCACCCTCGTTTTCACGATTCTCGTCATCCATCATGATGACCATATTTCCTTTTTTTATCTCTTCTATTGCTTCTTGTACTCTTTGAATAGGCATTAACACTCTTTTTTGTAATAAATTGTCGATATTATACTGGTCAATGTTGACATTTAAATAAATTTACTGTACAATCCCACTTCCAAAACGCAAGGTAGCTTTTTATTGGGGTATCGTCTAGCGGCAGGACAGGTGGTTTTGGTCCATCTAACCGAGGTTCGAATCCTTGTACCCCAGCCACAAAAGGCTTGTTTAGCTTTTGTTTTGGAAATTATCGCGGGATGGAGCAGTCCGGTAGCTCGTCGGGCTCATAACCCGAAGGTCGTAGGTTCAAATCCTACTCCCGCAACCAACAACCCCCATAACCATCGATGTTTTAAGCACCTTTGTTAAAAACTTTTGCATAGCTAACTTTTATAAAACATCATTCAAAATTGCCCGAGTGGTGGAACTGGTAGACGCGCACGACTCAAAATCGTGTACCAAAAGGTGTGTCGGTTCGATTCCGACCTCGGGCACCAGATTTTTATAATCCACTACCCTATAAAAATATCAGATTACAAAAAATACGAATATAATGCCCTCAAAAGTTCAGGCAGATTTTCATGAAAATTTATTTCCAAAAAGAGTTAAAATAAACACATATAATGTCCCCACAAAAAAATACCAATTTTAGATAGAATCTTAATTCCCTAGCAGTATAAAATACTAAAGATACAGACTAAAAAACTTAGGAGAAATTCTCATGAGCAAAAAGAAAAGAAACTTT
>JAVRLX010000112.1:0-3767 GCA_031960985.1 Campylobacterales bacterium
TTGCCCCAAAATCGGCTTCTAGAGTTTGGTCTTTGGAATACGAGTGGAACGACGCCGAGTGGATGACAAATCGCAAAGAGAAAAACTCCATTTATGCGCCAATCAGCGTATATGAGGTGCATCTAGGCTCTTGGAAAAGGGTTCCAGAGGATGGGAATAGACCGCTCAACTATAAAGAGGCGGCGCATGAGCTAGTAGCTTATGTCAAGGAGACCGGCTTTACGCATGTGGAGTTTTTGCCGCTTACTGAGTATCCATATGATGGGTCATGGGGGTATCAAGTTATCGGATATTTTGCTCCGACTTCGAGGTTTGGTACGCCTCAGGAGTTTATGTATCTAGTCGATACGCTGCACCAAAACGGGATAGGCGTCATAATGGACTGGGCGCCTTCGCATTTTGCGGTGGATATGCACGGGCTTGCGAGATTTGACGGTACAAATCTATACGAACACGAAGATCCAAGACAGGGATTTCATCCACAGTGGGGTAGCTGTATCTTTAATCTAGGACGCAACGAGGTTATTAGCTTTCTTATCTCCTCCGCTCTTTTTTGGCTGGAAAAATACCATATAGACGGTATCAGAGTGGACGCCGTAGCCTCTATGCTATATCTGAACTACGCTAGAAAAGACGGGGATTGGGTGGCAAACGAATACGGCGGCAATGAAAACATCGAAGCGGTAAAGTTTTTGCAAACGCTAAACCACAATGTCTACGCCGAGTTTGACGATGTGATGATGATAGCCGAGGAGTCTACCAACTGGCCGATGGTGACAAAGCCGACATATACGGGTGGGCTTGGGTTTGAGTTTAAGTGGAGTATGGGGTGGATGCACGATACGCTCAAGTTCCTCTCCCGTGACCCGATACTACGCAAATATCATCATGAGCAGATAACCTTTAGCATCTGGTATGCGTTTGACGAGCAGTATATGCTTTGTCTCTCACACGATGAAGTAGTGCATATGAAAGGCTCTCTTATCGACAAGATGAACGGTGACTACTGGCAAAAATTTGCAAATTTGCGCTTGATGTATGCGTATATGTACGCCCATCCGGGTAAGAAGCTACTCTTTATGGGAGGTGAATTTGCGCAGTTTGCCGAGTGGAACTATGAGGCAAGCCTTGATTGGCATCTACTAGATTACCCATCGCACAGAGGCGTAAAAGAGTTGATTTGCGATCTAAATAGTCTTTATCGCTCACACCCCGCACTCTTTGCCAACGACCATCTGCACAAAGGGTTTAGATGGGTAGAGGCAAACGACGGCGACAATAGCGTCTTAGCATTCTTGAGGTTTGGCGATCACAAAGAAGATACGCTACTAGCGGTATGCAACTTTACACCTGTGCCGAGATACAATTACCGTGTCGGCGTACCGTTTCACTGCTATTGGCAAGAGATACTAAATAGTGACGCCACAAAATACGGCGGCTCCAATATCGGCAACTTCGGCGGACTACACTCCGACACGATACCCTCCCACTCGCAAGATTGTAGCCTTAGCCTCACGCTCCCGCCGCTTGGGGTGGTGTGGATGAAGCCGATGTTGTGACAAATCTTGCAAGCAAAGAGATGAACGAGATATTGGCGCTGGGTATTTATTAACCGGCAAGTGACTCTTTATTTTAAGATTTATCTGTATTTTGTTAAGCTTAGTCGTTAAACCAAAAAAAGGAAATAGCTAATGTCAGAGTTAATAAACAGCGATATATTGATAATAGGTGGCGGTCCAGCGGGAATGATAGTAGCTACGACGGCAAAATCATATTATCCTGACAAAAAAATAGTAATAGTTAGGCGCAATAAAGATGCGCTTGTGCCATGTGCCATACCATATATATTTGGTAATACTCTTGGAAATAGCGACAAAGATATAGTACCCGCTACCATAATTACAAATAGCGGCATAGAACTAGAATATGATGATATCGTAGATGTGGACTCAGCTAATAAAATTGCCACTGGCGCATCTGGCAAAAATTATAAATATGAAAAACTTGTTCTTGCAACCGGTTCATCTCCTAATGTGCCAAAGTCTTTAGCCGGTGTTAATTCGTGTGGAGTATATACAGTTCCAAAAGATCGAACTGAGTTGGATAAACTAAAACTAACAATAGAAGCTAAAAACAAAATAGTCATCATAGGTACTGGCTTTATCGGTATCGAGTTGGCAGTAGAATTAGCCGAATATGGCAAGGATGTTACAATACTTGGAGAAAACGATAGGATCCTTCAAAACGCTTTTGATACCGAATTTGCAAAAGATGCAGAGGAGATTATCAAATCAAAAGGCATTAAGCTACTTGATAATATGCGAGTTGAAGAAATACTTTGCACAACAGATAAAACAACTGGCGTCAAATGCTCAAACGGAGAAATTATTGAGACAGATTTTGTTATTTTAAGTATTGGCTATCATCCAAATAATGAATTGGCACAGAAGATTGGCTTACGAATTGGTAAAAAAGGTGGTATATGGGTAGATGAATATATGCGAACAGAGATTCCAGATGTTTTTGCTGTTGGAGATTGCGCTTCAAAACAGCATTTTATGACTAGAAAAACAGTTGGGATTATGCTCGCCTCTACTGCCACTGCGGAGGCTAGAATATGCGCAACATCTATGTACAATATAGAATATGTCAAAGGATTTAGCGGAACGATTGCAATATTTTCAACTGTCATTGGTAACAAAACATACGCTTCAGCTGGCATTACCGAAGAAGAGGCAATACGCGAAAATATAGATATCGTCACAGGAGTTTTTGAGGGCGCCGACAAACATCCACAAACAATTCCAGGATGTCAAAAGCAAACCGTAAAACTAATAGCCACAAGAAGAAGCGGTACAATAATAGGTGGACAAGTCAGTGGCGGAATAAGCGTCGGGGAGATGATAAATGTTATCGGGCTCATTATAGAAAACAAGATGAATATCTATTCTATATTAAATCTCCAAGTAGCGACCCATCCACTACTAACAGCGCCGCCAACAGCATATCCTATCGTAAAAGCCGCTGAAATGATAGATAAAAAAATATATGCATGCCAAATCTAGAGGAGTAGTGACGAGGTAATAGAGACGGGCAATCAAGTCTTCAATCGACAATGCAAGCCCGTCTTTAAATTCATCATTGCGCCAAAAATTTATGAAATAGTGGTATCTTACACCAAATATAGACAAATTTGCCAAGCTAATTACCTGCATAGCCAGCCAAAGCAAAGCCATCATGTCAAAATATATATACAAACCAATATCTGACCCATTATTCACTGATTAATTTTTAAAATATCTGTTATTCGCTATAGAAAAATTAATCCTTTTTCTTAATACTCTCAGAAATTGATTTTAAGTTTTCATAGTGAAGTCTCGCTTCTTCCACCGCTTTTTCTAGCGCGAAGCCCTGCATTACTTTTTTGTAGAGCTCCGGTTTGCGTTTTCGCCAATTGTATAGTGTTTTGGTGTCTATGCCGAGTATCCTAGCTATATCTTGTTGCGTAAGCTTCATATCTTCCGTCATTGTTTTTTGATTAAATTTACAAAAAACAACTTTCAAAAGAAATTCAGTAAATATTACATCTAAAATTATATAATTAAGAAAATAATCCATATTATTTACATACACAAGAAGAAATATTTACTTTTAGCGAGGAATTTTACTTTGTCAAAACATCACTGCATCGTTTGCGGCAGCTCTCTGCTAGAGCCGATATATCGACCAAAAGAGCAGCCGTTAGCCGCTCTCGCATTGCCAAAAAG
>JAVRLX010000113.1:0-3658 GCA_031960985.1 Campylobacterales bacterium
TTGGCTTTGTCTCTTATGACACAAGTGAATACCAAAACCATACGATAGATTGGTTCAAAAACAGAATGTGTGTATGTTTCGCTGGGCGAGCGGCAGAGGTCAAACAGTATGGCATGGAAGGCATCGAGAGTGGTGCAAGTGGAGATCTAAAAACAGCTAGCGCGTTGGCTTATCACGCAATTGCAGAGCTGGGTATGGATGAGAGACTGCATAATATCTGCAAAAGCTCATTTGGTGAGAGTGAGATATTCAATCAGAAGATAGAGGAGATTTCTATTGACTGGATTGGCAAGATGACGCAAAAAACAGAAGACATTGTGAATGAGCATTGGGGCAAGATTGAGATTCTTGCAAAAAAACTTATAGACAAAGAGATTGTCGAAGAGGACGAGCTCAATCAAATCATGAAATGATATTATAAAGACATCGTCAAATAGCCGGATGGCAAAACACTCAACAAAGGAACCAAAATGCGAAAAGTGATGTCTATGCACGTTAAATATCTTTTGTATATACCATTATTGTTTTCACTCTTTACGGGTTGCGTAGGGCCAAAAGAGGCTAATTACACGTATTATGATTATTCTGAAAAAGAGCTTGCAGAACTCCGGGCGGCATTGGCTAATTACACATATTCTGATGCGGTAAAAAGCCATACTTCACCGCAAACTTTGGAAGCCCCCAAAGAAAAGGAAAATGTAAATGAGTCAGACTTAAGAGGTTGGTCAAAACTACATCAGGCTGCCTATGATGGGAATGTATGGGAAATTAAGAGGCTACTTGATAATGGAGCGTATATACATGCAAAAGATAGAGATGGAAAGACACCCATTATGGCTGCCGCAATGAAATGTAGCTTTGATGCCTTTGATTATTTGGCTAAACATGGCGCTAGGTATAATGAAGATATAAGCAACAAAAAAGCCACAGCAGTAGACTATGCTAGAGAAAACAGATGTAAAAAAATAACCGATAGAGCCCCTTGCAAATTCAAACCAACACAAGTGACCAATCTTCCTTATCTTGATTTTTTATGAAGTTAAAAGATTTAGGACAAGGTATTTTGTGATGTTTTTATCATATAGCGTATTTCAAAAAATAATGGAGAATAAATGCTTGCATTCCGTAGAGTATTGACACTAGCGATAGCAGTATGCCTGTTTCACATATCTGCTCTTTTTGCCGCCACTACCCAAGAGAGACTTGCCACTAATCCAGATTCGAGTAAAAATATTGCCATAAAAGAGATTTTCAAAAACTGCAATGTGGCGTATTTCGACGATTGCGCGTTAGGGTATGCCATAAAAGCCAAAAATTATGACGCTATAGACTTGTTAATAAAAAGTGGCGTAAATCCAAATGGCAAGCGAGATCATACTCCAACGCCTCTGCGTTTAGCATCCTCAATGGGCGATCTTCAGATTGTAAAACTACTAGTCGATAGTGGAGCAGACACGCTGTCTGGAGACCCAATTAGCATAGCAAAAGAAAATGGGCATGCTGAAGTTGCAAAGTATCTATCTGATAATCAAAATACAAAACTTTATTCATGGTATGTACAGTTTAATCAGCTCGTACAAGAAACTTTTCCAAAAATTAGTAAAAAAGAGTTTGCTGACAAAATAGATGGTATTGGTGGAACAGATTTCAAAATTTTCAATATTAAGGTTTATACTATTTTTGGCTCTGTTTTTTTGCTTGCTCTGATTTTATTTTTATATAAATACAAAAACTCCTATGGCGGGTTTTCATTGGAGCCAACCCCTGACACCTCATTGTCTTTATTATCAAGCTCTTCGTTTCGCCAATATTCACGAAAATTTGAGCAAGGCGAGGATGCCATTGTTGATAGTTCGATATTAAAATTTATTCTTTGGACTTTTACGCTCATTTTTGCTGGATGTGTAACATACTGGATCTTACAGGCTCCAAACGTGTTAATTGAGTTATTTCGTATGCCCATAGCTGGCGCACTGTTCATAATTGGCGGTTTTCTTGGCTTTTTGCTAATACTTGGGCTGCTGGGTGTGCAGTTTAAAGGAATTCAGATTGGAACTGCTGGACTTGTAAATATGACACCAGCGGTCGGCAAAGCCGCAAGCTCTGTAAATGAACCAATGTCTGCCGTCTTTGCCGTCCTGTGCGTACTGGCTTTCTTTGAAGCTCTACTAGTTCCAGTAGCAAATTTTTTATTTGAGATACTTAGACCCATTTCTACTTCTTTTGCAATTGGTGTTGTAATGGTAGTTTTGCTTTTCCTGATACCAACCATAAAAGATATGGCTAAAAAGCTTGAGAATTTATCCCTAGTTATTATTTTGCTATTAAATACCGCGGCAATACTGGTAGGCAATATGCTTGGTTTTGAGTCGTTTGAGATGCTCTTTTCGGTTTTAAGAGCAGTACTAAATATAACGGTATAGGCGACAAATACGCTAGTGCATTAGCCGAGCACCTTCCTTATGGGAATACACACCACACATTTGACATCAAAAATTGAAAGATAAAAAAATGAAACACCTAAACTTTTTAGCCATCCTACCCATTCTCTCAACTTCGCTCTTCGCCGACACCCTGCCGTTCCCCATGATAAACCCAGACACGGGCAAATGGGAGAGAAAGCAAGAGCCAACAGCCCCGCAAAGACTGTTTAACAGAGACGAAGACAAACGAAAAGGTTTGCCAGAGAGATTTGACGTAAACGCTCCCGTACAAAACCACCCGTTTGCCGTTGTATCCGTAAACATAAACGGTGGCTCTATGAAGTTTTACGGCAAGTCAAAACCGTATAGACCTGTCACGGCTACGGTAAGACTAGGCAGTAGCGGATACTTTGATGTTTATAGCGCAGAACCCAAAGACGCAGACCAACCGCCGTTTGCGCTTTACTACAGCTATCAAATAGTAAACGGTTCGCCTGTGTTGTACATTGAGCCTAGTGCTAGAGAACCCATAGTCATCCCTATGAATAACGCTATGTTGGATAGTAGCGTTTATACTACGGCAAGCGCAACGGGGGCTAACTGTGAGCTTTGTCCGTCACGGGTGAATGTGTCTTTGAGGGTGCTAGGGGTGGGGAGGCAGTAGTCACACAGACAATAACATATATGATGATGGCGCTTAAGCACTAAAAAAGCATTTTTGTTTTATTTTTTTTACATTCCTCGCCTATGTCTTTGCCGTATTTTATTAAACTATCTTTTGTATCTGTAATTGACTTATTTGTTCTCTCAATTCGTTGTCCACGCAATATCTCAAGCTCATATATTTCCTCCTGTTCTAATAGAGAATAGTTTTCGGAGCCTACAAACAACCTCTTGAAAAAATACTTTGTTCTAATAAATCCTATCTTAATACGGAGTAGCATAATTTCAACCTTTTTGATTTATTATGCCAATTTTTCTATTTAAATTTCGCTAAGAGCTTTAATTGACGCATTTCCCCACAAGCGACACAACGCTGTCCACCCAATATGCCAAACTTTTGCCATCATTTATTAAGGCGGTAGATAATGGCAAAAAGTAGATGTAACCGTCCTTCCGCACCACTTTTTTGATTTAATTTCAATGGCATAAAAAGTGCTTTAGTCTCTTAAAAAAATGGGGGCATAGCATGAATGAATCAATAGTCATAAAGAATTTGGATCATCTTGGGTTGG
>JAVRLX010000114.1:0-3581 GCA_031960985.1 Campylobacterales bacterium
TTTTTTTCACCGTTTTCAAACTCAAAAACAAACTCAAAACCATTAATATGTTTAAAATCTTTTATCTTCATATTTTACTCCAAAGGTTCAATTTTGTGAAAGTTTTGAGTCTCCCACATTTCAAGCAGCTCTTTTAATAATACCATAAAATCTACTTATCTCAGGCATATTTTGGTCTTTTTTTGATTTCTGACAATCGTACTTTGTGTTGTCATCTATAACTCCCTGTTTAGTCTACTTTTAACAAACTCACTAAGCTCTTTTACAAACACAAAATAAATATCTATATTCTCAATATCGTCATGAATTTGCCCATACTGCCTCAAATGCTCCATAACACTCTACCCTTCTCTGCTATAATACGATATACTGAACCTGCCTCGTGACTATAAAAATCAAACTCTTCACTACTTGCAACCAGCAAATCTTTTGGCATATCAATATCGCTAAGCGCTTTTCGCACAGCTCTTTTTACATCTATCTTTTTGTCAAAATCGTCTTTAATGACAAGAATATCCAAATCACTACCTTCCGTCGGCTCACCGTAAGCAAAAGAACCGAAAAGATATATTTTTGATGGCTGTACAGATTCTACTATTTTTGAAATTATCTGTTGCTCCATTGCCTTGTCTAATATCACTGGCTTTTCGCTTTGTGTTGTCATTTTGTTGCTCCTATTTTTTGAGTTGCAACCCACTCTTGCATCACCGTATGCGGCGTACTAACGCCTATTTCATATAGATATTCAGGGTCAAAGTCGGCGCCATTTGCCCACTCAATAGTATTGTGTGAAATAAAGAAATTTTTAAAAACTTCTATATTTTTTAACGGCAAAAATACCTCTCCATACAGCTCATTTTCCAGATTTACTACTTTAACTGCACCGTCATTAAAATAAACTTTTAGCTTATAGTCTTCTATATGCTCAGCCTTTATCACATGCAAAAACATTGCTACTCCTTATCCAAAGGTGTTATTTTGTTTAGCGGTTTGCGCGCTCTAGCAAGCTCCCAGTTTTCCATCAGTTCATCTTTGTGCCGCTCATACCACTCAATAACCATAGCCTTCGCTCTCGGATTCATCTTGCCCTTAATTAGCCCTGTTTCTATATCGACAGATATCTCCTCATCTTGGTAGATAGCGTGAAAATGTGGTGGGTTGTGTTCATTTCGATAGTTGAAGATTATATGAATATTGAAAAATTGGCTTACCTCAGGCATACTTCCACCACTGCGTCAACACCATAAAAAACAGCGCAAATCCAAAAAATATCTTCTTAAATATTCCGCTTTGTGTTGTCATTTTGTGGCTCCATTATTGGATTCTAAAATATCATTTATTACTTTTTTTATTTTTGGCAATTTTTCTCTCAAAACGGCCTCTATAATAGCCAAATTAAGCCCTTCATAATCATGGGCTATATAGTTTCTGACATCATAGCTACCTTTTAAATCTTTTTTGTCAAAACGACTAAGCGCCTCAAACTCACCATCTTTTGATAATTTGTCAAATTGTTCCGCCATAGATATAAGGTGCATAAGTATCGCGGCTCTGGATCCTTCTTCATCCTTTAGTGCATTCATTATGCCGCCATTTTTTGCAATTAGATTTTCTATAAAATTAATTTTCTTTTGAATAACACGCACTCTTTCAATAGGGCTAGACATAAATTAGCTCCTTTTCGATTGTTGTTTTTATAGGTGAGCTACTCTGAATATCAAAAATATCACTTTTTCTGCCAACCTCTCTAAAGATATCGCTTTTGAGCGCATTTATCGTGTCAAAATAACTCCAAACATCATATTTACTCAAATAATCATCATCTATTTTTACAGCTATATCTATATCGCTATTTTCGTCATCTAAGCCTTTTGCAAAACTACCAAATAACCCAACGATTTCAACACCCTCTTTTTCATAAATCGGCTTTAGCTCACGGAGTTTTTGTAAGACTTGGTTTTTTGTTATTTTAGCGCTTTGTGTTGTCATCTCTAACCGCTTTTTGTCGTTATATATCGTTATTATTTATTATACACCTAAAATCGATAGATGTGGCGTTGTTTTTTGGAAAGAGAGAGAAAAAAAAGGGGGGGTCCGCCGAGACGGGAGAGTCAGGGCGGCTTATACGAATCAAACGCTACAAGATTGGAGTTTTTCTACAATGCTTGGGTCTTCTAATGTTGAAGTATCTTGTGTTACCTCTTTTCCTGCGGCTATGGCTCTAAGGATTCTTCTCATTATCTTACCGCTTCTAGTTTTTGGTAGTCCCGGAGCGATTTTGATTTCGTCGCATTTTGCTATCGGTCCTATCTCTTTTACTATCGTGTCATTAATTTCTTTGAATAGTTCCGCCTCTTGACCAGCGTTTTCAGGTACATTTTTTGGTACAACAAAGGCAAATATACCCTCCCCTTTTAGCTCATCTGGCTTGCCAACGACGGCTACTTCGGCTACTTTGTCGCATTTTGCAATTGCGGCTTCTATCTCCGCTGTTCCAAGTCTGTGACCGGAAACATTGATAACATCATCCACACGACCTGTAATCCAAATATATCCATCTTCATCAACTCTAGCGCCGTCGCCTGAGAAATAAATCCCTTTGACTGTTTCAAAGTATCCGCTTACAAATCTATTGTTATCGCCCCAAATAGTTCGTATCATTGAAGGCCATGGTTTTGTAACACAAAGTAGTCCATCGCCGCCCCTTTCTACAGGCGTGCCATCTGGATTTAGAACTTTTGCCATAATACCTGGAAGTGGGAATGTGGCTGATCCTGGCTTCGTAGGGGTAGCCGCTGGAAGTGGGGCTATCATGTGTCCGCCTGTCTCTGTTTGCCACCATGTATCAACTATTGAGCATCTGCCGCTACCGATTTTGTTGTAATACCATAGCCATGCATCAGGGTTAATTGGCTCGCCAACCGTACCTAAGATTCTTAGGCTACTTAAGTCATATTTTGCTGGTTCATCTGGACCAACTTTGTGTAACAATCTAATAGCTGTTGGGGCTGTGTAAAATTGATTTACCTTGTACTCTTCTATCATTCTCCACCATCTACCAGCATCTGGATAGACTGGCACCCCTTCATAAATTACCGATGTAGCGCCAATAGCGAGAGGACCATAAGCTATATATGTGTGTCCAGTAATCCAACCCACATCGGCTGTGCACCAATATGTGTCATTTTCTTGCACATCAAATACCCATTTCATAGTCATTTGAGCCCATAAAATATAGCCTGCAGATGAGTGTTGCACCCCTTTTGGTTTACCTGTTGAACCTGAAGTGTATAAGAGAAATAGCGAGTCTTCGCTATCCATAACTTCAGCTGGACAATGTGGGCTTTCAAGCTCTACAAGTTCATTATAAATATAATCTCTACCCGCTACATAAGGGATTTCTTCGTTATTTCTTTGAACTATAATGCAAGCTTCAACACTATTGCACCCTTTTGAGAGCGCATCGTCAACAACAGGTTTTAGAAGGTATGGTTTGCCTCTTCTATAACCGCCATCGCTTGTAACGACTACTTTTGCTTGAGCGTCTTCTATCCTATCCCTCAAAGCTTCAGCAGAGAAGC
>JAVRLX010000115.1:0-3574 GCA_031960985.1 Campylobacterales bacterium
TTAGTTGCTGAGACTACCTTAACATCGATATCGATATCACGATTTCCTCCGAGGCGGCGAATTTTTTTGGTTTCTAAAAAACGGAGCAATTTGCTTTGGAGGAGAATATCCATCTCCCCTATTTCATCTAAAAATAAAACGCCGCCATTAGCTTGTTCGATATAGCCGATATGTTGGCGATCGGCTCCTGTAAAAGCGCCTCTTTCATGCCCAAAGAGTTGACTCTCAAACAGATCTTTTGGAATTGCCGCGCAGTTGACGGCGATAAACGGAGCCGTTTTTCTAATCGAAAATTGATGGAGCATAGAGGCGACGAGCTCTTTGCCGGTTCCAGTTTCGCCGTTTATCATAACGCTTAAATCATTTGAAGCCATTACTCCGATTTGTTTATATATCTCCCCCATCGTTGCATAAGAGCCGACAAACCCATACTCAAATGCTTGCAGTTCGATGTAGGATTTTTCTTTGCGCTCTTTGCCTCGATAAGGCGCAATTGCCTTAAGTAACTCCTCGGCATCGAATGGTTTTTGCAGAATTTCTTTGACTCCAAATTGTGACGCCTCAATAATATTTGTCGGTGTAGTGTATGCGGTAATGAGTATTATCGGAAGCTCTAATCCATTATGACGGAGGTTTTTTAGAATATCGATACCGTTTTCGCCATTTAGCATGACATCTAAAATAAGAAGTGAGACCTTCTCTTTTTTTAGCGCTTGCGAATAATCCATCGGCGCGCCGTCGAATTCGATGAGGATATCCCCTTGTTCTTCAAGAATTTTTTTAATCGAGTAACGGATCTCTTCTTGATCTTCAATAATGGCAATTTTCATAAGCGCTCCTTGTCATTTGGGAAATAAAGACTAAACCTAGTTAGCCCCTCGATTGAGTAGAGATGAACATATCCACCCATATCGTACACAATTCGATAAACGGTAGATAGACCAAGCCCAGTCCCCCCTTTTTTTGTTGTAAAAAAAGGCTCAAACACCCGCTGTTGTATCGATGGATCAATCCCAGAACCGTGATCTTCGACGATAAGCTCTACATAATGCTCTTTGTTTTTAGTCTGGATGGATACAATTGAATCTTCACTTGAAGCATCTAGGGCATTTAAGAGCAAGTTCATAAGGATAATTTCGATCTGCTTTCGAGAAATACTTAGCAAAACTGTAGAGTCTAAACTGCTTTGTAGTTTTATGCGCCTAGACTCAAACTGTGGGCGTAGTAAGTGAATAATATCCTCTATAATTTGAGTGATGTTAGTTGCATTAGAAGTATCTTCAAATGTGGGCGGTTTGGCAAACTGTAAAAAATTAATCAACAGTTTATCCATTTTACCGACAACGTTTGAAACAACACTGCGATCTTTTTCGTTCCATGGTTTTTGACTTTGAACCAACAATTTTAAAGGTAGTAAAAAGTTTTTGAGCTCATGCGAGAGCGATGCGCTAATTTGCCCCAAAATAGCAAGTGACTGAGCCATCTGCTCATGCCTTTCAAGCTCTTTTAGGCGTGTTATATCTAGTACCGATACAACATATTGGCGCCCTTCGATGAGATTAATGTGAAATAACAACGATATTAATGTTTCCCCTAAACGAAAATCTTTTTCAATGGTCATCGAATCGGATAGAGAAAATTCTTTGGCTATTTCACTAAGAAAGCCTCCAAACATCTCTTTGCCATACTGTTCCCATAGCGGATGGGTGTTATGATAAAGAATAATTAGCTCAGAGTTGCAGATAAATATCGGCATATTGATTGCCTCTAAAATCTCTTGGTAAAAACGAGACGTTGAATGGATTGTATCGATATGCGTTTTGATTTCGGTACTCATGTGAGAAAATGCTTCCAACGCTTCGGTGATTTCATCGTGTTCATCGAATGTCGGAATATTTAGCTCATCCCATCGGCTTTGAGCTGCCAAATGACTACTTTTGGTTAATATTGCTAATCGATAGAGGAGCCTTTTGGAAACAAACATTGCGACGGCAATCGCGATCAATGCGCTTAATAAAAAGAATAGCAGATTGTTCACAAGGATATTGCGAATCTGCTGATCCATAAATATCGTATTTTTTTCGACAACCATTGTTGCGATGGGCGTATTATCAATTTTTAAAGGGATCCTTTCGATATGATCTTTACCGGTGATGCTGTAAAAAGAGTTGATAGGGTGTTTGATAGGAGCCGTGTGGGCAATAGTGCGATTTTGCTCATCGACAATCCCCACCTCGTTGATTAGATCGTTGTGTGACAAAGTTGATAAAAAAGAAAATAGCCCCCAGCGATCATCGGTAAGGATGCTTTTGGTTAAAAAACTTTCACTATTGCGAATATGTTGGCGAACAAATGTATCAAAAGAGGCGTTAATTTGCGTTTTGAGCTGATAAATACCAAAATAGGTGGAGGCGCCAAACCAAAGCGCCATCAACATAATAATTGTGAGTGAAAGCTTTGCGGCGATCGGAAGTCGATAAATTATTTTTTTATCTATAGGCATGAGAAGCTTTTTTAAGTGAATTAATCATCTTGGCAATTGGCGTATAATCATACGGTGGGCGGTAATCAAACCGCTCTATTCCGAGCCTAAAAAGTATTTTTTTTCCTACAGGGTCGGAGTGCATTGCGGTAACAGCCAATCGAAGAGCCTTTTTTTTATCCTTGCTAAGAGCGCGCCTTACAACCAGAGGCGTAGAGGGGAAAGGACCCATTTTTTGGACGATTTTGATCTTTTTGGCAATGTCTGGATTAAACATTACAAACGCATCATAGACAATACTATCTACACTAGCGCCATCTACAAATCCGACGGCAACCGCATGAATCGATTCGGCATGATCATATGTCGTAATTGTTTTATTAAAAAAATAGCGAGGGTTGATCCCGTGTTTTAAGAGTTCGTACTGAGGGACGATTGAGCCTGAATTGGATTTGGGATCGGAATAAGCATAGGTTTTATCTTTGAAATCCAAAATAGAGTGACAATCGCAATCGTTGCGGGCGATGACATAAGAAAAATAGTAAGGCGCTCCTGCGACAACTGGAACGGCAAGAATATCAAGTTTTGCGCTTTGTCGGCTTTCAACATAGGTCGCACCGCATAAATAGGCTATATCGATAGCGCCGCTTTCGAGTAGTGAGCGCATCTCATCATAACTTTTGGTAAAAATGAGACGAATTTTTTCACCGCTTTTGAGCGACAGATATTGTCGCCATTTTTCAATAGTTACAATATCATCTTTCATCGCCACTGAGGAGATACCAAAAACAACCTCGCCAAATGCGGCGCTTATAATTATCAAAAATATTAAGACGACACGACCCATTGATTTTCCGATTATATGAAAATATTAGCAAGCAATTTTGACAGCGTTTGCGTAAGTTTTTGCTTTTCTTGTATATCAAATATCCCTAGCCACCTTATAAGTAGGGTCGTCAAGCTCATGCGCACGGTACTGCCCGGCATCTTTTAGCGCCTGACACTCTTCGCTCAAATGCCCAAAACACACGCTTTTGCCCGCTTCTATATACTAGACCTCTCCTAAAACCTATGCTGTTTTAGTGGAGATCG
>JAVRLX010000116.1:0-3573 GCA_031960985.1 Campylobacterales bacterium
GTTTTCAAAGCTCTTGTCGCTACCGTCGCAAACGAGTAAAGCTCCATCTTTGATGTTTTCGCTCATACTATCGCCTACGGCTTTGACGGCAAAGAGTCGTTTTGTGTTTGCGCTCTTTGGTATGGCTGTAGCATCCACCGTGATGTATTTAATATTTTGCTCTGCACACTCGCCATTGACACAACCACCCCCAGCGGAGGCTTTAATATCTGGGTAATATGGGATTTTAAGAAAGCCGTTGGGAACAGCATCGTCAGCGGTCACTTGATTTATATCACCATAAAAAATCCAGTTTATACTTATATTTTTTTGCAAGCACGCCTCTATTATATACCCAAGAGGCAACTGCCCTTCTTTTTTAAGTTGATATAAATATCGAGACGAAATGCCAAGCACTTTTGATAGTTGTTCATTATTAGAACAGCCAAAAGCCTCTTTAAGCCTTGCCAATACTGCATCTATAAAAATGTTATCAGGATTTTCTAACATATGCATAATCCTTCAGGATAGTATAAGAAATAACGAACTATAATTCTCAATATAAGAATAAATGTTCAGGTCTCCTATTTTTATAACCTGAAGTATTATGCCATATATAGCGCAGGAAGTCAATAGAAATGCATAATTCAACTGTAATAATAGAAAAACTAATGTATGTCACAAAAATAAGCACAAGGCGTGAACTAGCTAAAGCATTAGGAATAACAACAAAAGGCTTGAGAATAGCAGAACAAAAAGAATCCCCTTGCTTTTATGGCAGGGTTGTGATTCTTGCAGAAAAAAACAATATTGACATCGCTTGGTTATTTAATATAAAAAATGGGAGTACAACAAAATGACACCAATATTAACTCCATTACAAACTACCATTATACACTCGGTGCGCCAAGCTCTCGGTATATCTTTTGAGGAATATGTAGTAGCTAATGCCATAGAATTTATCTGTAACTACAAAAAAAATAAAAGCGGTGTGGCAAGTGGCAAGTATAGAGAGGCTATTGCGGAGTTTGCAGGTATTAGCACTAGAACAGTCGATAGAGCTATCTTGAATCTTAAAAATAAAGGACTAATAAGACAAGTTACTAGACAAAGTGTAGAGATAACTTCACTTTGGCAAGAGTCTTTGGCGAATAAAGTAAACTCACGCCATTTTGGCGCAAGTGATGAAAATATAACTCACGCCATTTTGGCGCAAGAGTCACGCCATTTTGGCGCAAGTGCATACATTATATATATACATAAGAAACATAAGATATGTCCAAAACTACCATTTTTGACAAATTTTCAAACCTCTTTTTTAAATGATTTTAAAATTTTCGGTTTTGAGGCTCCGACTATATCTTTCGAATCTATCAAAAAAATTTCAAAAAACGGCGGCGACAAAATCGCCTCTAAAAAGAATACAAAAACCACTGCGCAAAACTCTGATACGCTATTTGAGGAGTTTTACACTGCATACCCACGCAAAGAGAAAAAGGCTATGGCGGCTCAAAGATATCGCAAGCTAGCAGGCAAACACAAAGATATTATGTCCGCCCTTGCTGCTTACAAAGAAAAGATAGAAACAGAGGGGATACAAAAGCAGTTTATCAAGCTTCCGACGACATTCTTAACAGACTATGAGGATTATCTACCGTCTCCAGCAGAACCCCAAAACAATACAAAAGGCGATGGCGAACCTGATATTGATATAGATGAAGATGGTTTGGAAGCGGCAAAATCTACTGTCCGTATGCTAGCCGCTATCCTTGCAAGGACATTTCAAGACCCAGAGGCAAGACGAGAAAGAGTTAAGGGCTCGGCGTTTGAGCTTGTCGACAAAAATGGCGCTCGAATATTCAACGACGATACAGCGGCAATGGTGGAAGAGATGGGCGGCACATGGGCGGCAATACTTGAAGTCTCAAGCGAATACTTTGACGCAAGAGCCAAAATGGCGTGGACAAAAGCCAAATCCAAATCAGCATAAAGGATAAAAGATGACAAAAGAGGAACTTCGGATTATGCTTACCCCCTTGATGAATGAGATTTTGGAAAAATTGCAGGAGCTTGAGGAAAAGGTGGATGCTGTGATAGTTGCAAGCTCAAGGGAGTATTTGAAAGTAAAAGAGGTGGCGGATGAATGCGGCGTAACTGTGCAGTCTATACATAAGCATTTAGCACGCAATCCAAATTTGGAGCCGGATAAAGATTTTTTTATGCGGGGAGGCAAATATTATTTGACGCTTGCCGCCGCAAACAAACTAAAAAAACAGTTGGCAAAAAATGGCTAAAATACTTCGCCCGTTAAACACCTCCACAAACAATGGAGGCGCTATGAAAAAAAGACTACCAAACGCATATATCAGGGGCTCAAAAGTCTATATCGACTATACGCTCACCCCAGCTCAAGCCAAAGAGCTAAGGGCAAAAGGGATACCTGCTGAGGCAAAGAGATATAGACTTGCGACTGGCAAAGCGGCAACGGCAATTAATCTCAAGTGGGTAAACGAAAACCCGCTAAAGGTCATTGAAAATTTATTGTCAAGCGAAGCAAGAAACGATTATGTGCTTGCAAATTATGGGCTTAAAAGCCTAGAGGCAGGAAGCGTAAGCAGAAAAGAAAAAACGATAAAAGACTATCTGGGCGCATTTAATAACTACATACTCCCTACTTTTGGAAAAATGGAGCTTGATGAGATAACCGCTTCAGATTTGGGGCTCTGGCAAAAAAAGCTACTTGATACGGGACTATCGGCCAGCAGAGTAAGGAATATCAGAGCGACATTCCAAACTATAATGGCAGATGCACTGCGAGATGGGATTATAAGCAAAAATCCTTTTGACGGGGTAAAAGTCCCACGAATACCAAAAAAAGAGGTTCGAGTCTATACCCTCGAAGAGGTCAAGCTCCTCATAGATGAGGCCGAGGGGTGGTTTAAAAATATGTTAACGCTACTATTTTTTACCGGGATGCGCACTGGTGAGATGATGGCTCTGGAGTGGCAGGATATCAACTTCAAAAGCAAAAAGATACACATCAGCAAATCTATGAGTCACGGCAAACTTGGAGCTCCAAAAACACACGAAACAAGGGCGATAGATATGCTTAGCCCTGTTGAGGAGGCTTTGAGAGATCAATACAGGCTTACGGGGCTTAAATACTCAAATGTATTTTTAGCCCCAAAAACCAACGCTGGGTGGAGAGAGTCAAAGTCTATTACAGACAAGTACTGGAAGCCGTTAGTTAAAAGATGTGGGCTTGAATATATAGATTTTTATGACACAAGACACACCTTTGCAAGCATAATGCTCTCATACGGCGAAAACACCAAATGGGTGTCAACAATGCTCGGCCATACATCGATAGCAACCACAGAGAGATATTACTCGAAATTTATTAACGACTCAAAAATACAACGAGCTGTATTTTTGAGCAATTATGGCTTTGGCACACAAGTTGGCACAAATTTGGCACAAAACCAAAATTTCAAAACCTTAAAAAGGATTGGATAAATGAAAGAACCCAATAAAATCAGGTGGTGCCGAAGGGGGGACTCGAACCCCCACATCTTTCGATACTCGATTTTGAGT
>JAVRLX010000117.1:0-3565 GCA_031960985.1 Campylobacterales bacterium
CCGCTCAAGTTCTAAGGCTATATCATAATATATGTTTGCAAATGCTTCTATAAACCCACTGGGGTGCCCTGGTGTCATGCGGTTGTAGATTTTTGGAGCGCAAATTAGCGTATCACTTCCTCTATCCACTATTTTTTTATCACCATTTGCATATGAAAGCCTAATTCGTTCTGGCTCCTCTTGTACCCATATGCCGCTTGCTTTGTCGCCATACACTTCAATACTTAATCCATTTCGATTGCCAAGGGCAGTTTTACTCATCCAAAAGCTCCCTCTAATTCCATCACCACTTTCCATCATCATCTCAACATCGTCTATAACGCCATATTTTGAAAAGCTATTCATTCTAGCGTATACCCTTTTTGCTTCAAAGCCCGCTACAAAGTATGCAAGATGGTGCATGTGTACGCCAAGATCAAGGCAAATAGTTGGGATAAACGGGTCGGTAAGTCTCCATTTTTGCGGGTATTTAACACTTTTTGGTGGACGGACAAAACTCTCTTGAGGCATATTAACTCTTATTTGGTATATCCGTCCAAGCTCTCCTGCCTCAATGCGGGCTTTTAGCTCTCGAACCATTGCAAAACCGCTGTAGTTGTATGTAACGGCAAGAAACGACTTACTTTTTTTTAGCGCCTCTTTGATGATAAGCGCCTCTTCTACGCTAGTGGATATAGCTTTTTCGCATATTACATTTACACCAGCCTCTATAAGTTTTAGCGTTATCTCGGTATGCATAGGAGTTGGAGTTAGCACCGATACGGCGTCTAAGTTTTCTTTGGCGTATTCTATTAGTTCATTGTAGTTGTCAAACACCGTATCTACCTTGTAAAGCTCTGCGCTTTCACGGTTTGTCTTATGCTCTTTGCTAAAAGCCCCCGCTGTAATCTCAAAAAGTCCATCCATCCTAGCTGCGGCAAAGTGTGCATATCCCGCAATAGAGCCAACACCTCCACCTATAAATCCAAGTTTAAAAGGTTTTTTTCTCATCAATTTCCTTTTTTTGGCAAGCAATAAAGAACCGTGCTAAGCCCCATATGCTCGTGAACTCTTAGGTGCATATCATAGCCTCCTGGCAAAATATCGTTAATCAAAAGTGGTATCTCCCAAAGGTCGGATGGTCTATGATATACGCATATAGATAGAATCGGTGCATAGCTTTTGATACACTCTTTGGCGCCAAGTAGCGCCTCTATCTCGGCGCCCTCTATATCCATTTTAATAAAATTTGGCGCTGCAGCAAATAAGGTGTCGTCTACGCTACACACAGGAATTTGAATGCTATTTTTGTCACTCCTCTTTGCTACACTACCGGATGCGTTGCCATCAATTGAAAACTCTAAAATATCAGATTTTGACCAAACGCCCATTGGATAGATAGCAAAAACTCCCCTACTTGCCTTTGCGGCTATTTTTACAGACTCTTTTAGCTTTGATATATTGGCGCTATCTGGTTCAAAAGATGCTACAAACTCAATGTTGCTTGCCCGTTTACATATAGATAAAATAGTGTCGCCGATATACGCTCCTGCATCTACAAATCTAATGCCACCTTTAATTGCAGATAGAGCCCCAATCTCTTCAGTAAAATACTCCTCTTTTCCATCTGGATATACATAATCGGCAACATTTAGAGTTCTTCTAAACCTTACTATCTTTGATAGTATTTCTTTACTTTTTTCATCTTTTAAAATTGATGTAACTTTTGCTATTTTTGTATCATCTACCATCTGCGCTATATCTTCCACGAGCCATAGTGAGTTTAGTTTTGCAAAAAATAAAAATATATCTTTTATCTGAACGATTGATTCGCAAAAAGTGCGAACATCTTTAAATCCAAGCGCTGTAAGTTCCTCTTTGATCTCATTTTCATGTTTTGCAACACTGATATATACAGTTATATTCTTAGATGGAGTAGCTGTGGGTCTAAATATCGGGATGCCGTCTTTGTGCTCTAGCGGGGAGTACTTGTCCAAAAAAAATTCTACACTATCTCCACCGCTATGTAACGCCTCGCAAAACACACCGCCATACTCTCCTGCCCCGTATATCGCCACGCTACCCATTCTCACCCCTTTTTGCCATTAGATTTCTCATCTCTTTTGTAGCGTCATATCCAGCAAACATTTCATTTAATCTATGTTTTATGAGTTTGCCCATTTCATTTTTTGGTAATGCTTCTACAAACTCGTATGCTAAAGGTTGTTGATAATCGGCAAGGTTTTTTGCGCATGCCCTTTGCAAATCCCTTTTTGTTACACCCTTATCTGCTACAACCACCGCCAAAATCGCCTCTCCAAAATATTCATCAGGCACACCTATTACCGTCGCTTCTTTTACACCCTTTATGCCGCACAACACCGATTCTATATCTTTTGGATAGACATTGATTCCACCGGTAATAATAACCTCTTTTTTACGCCCCAAATAATACAAAAATCCATCATCATCAATCCGTCCCATGTCACCCGTTTTGAAATATTCTCCATCCATTGCCTCTTTGGTTTTTGCCTCTTGCTTGTAGTATCCGCTAAATAGCGTATCGGTTTTTACCTCTATCTCACCATCCACTATACGAATATCGACATATGGCAAGGCTTTGCCCACAGAGCCTATCTTGGATAGCCCATCTTTTGGGGATAGATTGGTTGCTATCCCAATTTCAGATGCCCCATAACACTCGTGAAATTCGCACTTAAGTCTGCTTATTAGAGCCTTTTTGGACTCTAACCTAAGAAGTGCAGATGAGGATACTATACACTTTAGCGATGAGAGGTCATAATTTTCTAACTCTTCGCACAAAAGCATATCAAGTTGTGATGAGACGGCAATTGTGAATGTAACCTTGTGCTCTTGGACTGCGCTTAGCCAACTTTTTGGAGTAAATTTTCGCATTATTACTGAGGTTGCCCCAATTATTAGCGGTAATATTACAAGCCTTTGCGCTAACGAGTGATACATTGGGGAGGCGGCTATTATCACATCATCATTGCTAAGTCCGTAAATATCCTTTGCCCCATCTATCGCCCTTTTTATTTTGTTTTCTTGGGTTAACACTATTGGTTTTGGATCGCCAGTAGAACCCGATGTCATCGTAATAATAAACGGAGTTTTTGCATTGGTAGTGGAAAATGAAAGTAGGGATTTGTCGCCAATACCCAAAAAAAAGTTTTTTGCATCAAATACGGCGCCTTTTTCAAAATATGGCGAAAAATCATTCTTTGATAGATATTCGCTGGAAGCTATTGCTATTTCACACTCTGCGGTTTTGATGCTCTTTGCCGCCGCTACAATAGGCAAAGCTGGGCTTAGCGGAACGAGAGTTGCTCCGATATAGGCAAAAGAGAGCATAAAAACAGCAAACTCAATACCATTTGGCAAAAATAATACAACCCGCGAACCCTCTTTAACGCCAATATTTTGCAGGTTTCGTACACAAATGCCAACTTTTACGACAAGTTTTGAGTATGTTAGCATCTCATCTTCAAATATAATTGCTTTCTTATTAGAGATCGGAAGAGCGTCGTGTAGGGCAAGAGAGTTATGCAGTGTTTTGCCTTCGCTT
>JAVRLX010000118.1:0-3545 GCA_031960985.1 Campylobacterales bacterium
ATAAAAAACAAAAACTTTTTATCGTTCATTATCTGTTTAAACTGCTCGCTCTTTGAGTAGCGAAAAAATGCCATTAACATAGTCGGAAGGCTAATACAAAGCGAAATACTGCCTGAGAGTTTTGGATCGAGTCCAAACAACAAAATCAATGTAGGAATAATAAACTCACCGCCCGCCACACCCAAAATGGCCGCAATTATACCAATCAAAAAGCCGGCAAATACACCAGAGATAAAGAGCAAAATAGCATTATCAAAAAGTGGTTTTTTGGCTATCAAATAGTTATGACCAAACAGCATTGAAAAAGCCAAAATGATGAGTAAAATGAGGATAATTTTGTTCAAAATCTCCTGTTTGATGTTTATAGCATAATTGGCGCCTACAAAAGCGCCAAAAAGACTACCGATTAGAATATTTATAATTGTAAAAGAGTAAGCAAATATCTCATCAAAGCCTATCGCGTGACTTCTAAACGCAATGGAAAAAATGACAACGGCAAGGGAGACGACTTTGTTTATAATTACGGCGTTAAGTGTCGCAAAACCAAAAAAACCGACAAGTATCGGAAGGCGAAACTCAGCGCCGCCAAGCCCCACAAGTCCGCCAAGTATAGCAACAGCTAAGCCGCTCAAAAAAGAGTAGAGGTTTTTGTTTTTCATAAAATTTTGTTGATGATAGGATTGAACGCTTTTGCCGACACACTTACCTCGCAACCAACGCTAAGCGCGCTAACTTCGCTCTCATCTACGATAACTTCAACGATATTTTGCCCAATCCCTATTGTTGCTACATAGATAATATCCCTTTTTTCAAGAGAGAGTATTTCGCCACTAAAAGCAAATTTGCTGGAGCTATTTTTTGGCAAAAATATCTCTTTTGGCAAGCCTTTTTTGTATATTTGACCGCTTTTTAGCCAAAGCGCCATAGTTGAAAGCTTAAATACCTCCGCTCTATCGTGTGATACGAGCAAGGTGGTTAGCCCAAACTTCTCATGCGTCTTTTTTAGCTCATCTTGCAGTTTTGCCCTTATAATTGCGTCAAGCGCCGAGAGCGGCTCATCTAAAAGTAGTACCTTTGGCTCTTGAGCTATCGCCCTAGCGAGCGCCACCCTTTGCCTTTGTCCGCCGCTAAGGGTGGATGGGCGTCTATTTGTAAGCTCCGTTAACTCCATTTTTTCCAAAATCTGAGCCGCTTTTTTTTCATCTTTTTTGTGCTGCGCAAAATAGATATTTTCGATTACGCTCATATTTTCAAAAAGGGCGTAGCTTTGGAATACAAAACCAACCCGTCTTTTTTGTGGGGGCAAATTTATTTTTTTTGAGCTATCAAACCAAACTTCATCGTCTGCTTCTATAACGCCGCTATCCGGTGTCTCAAGTCCGGCAATCATACGAAGCAAGGTGGTTTTGCCAATACCCGATTCCCCAAAAATAGCCCAAAATTCACCTTCCCCAAACTCGCAAGAGATCCTAAAATCAATCTCTCCAGATGCCCCTAGCAGTTTTTTTGCTACATCTACTTTTAGCATCCTAAACCCCCTTTACCTCTCGCCCAAGCCTCATATACACAAGCCAAAGGACTAGAAATGAGAAGGCAAAAAGTATGAGTGAATAAATATGCGCCGTAGCGTAGTTAAGGGCTTCGACTTCGTTGTAAATGGCGATGGAGGCGACTTTGGTTTCATTGTCGATATTGCCGCCAATCATGAGCACCACCCCAAATTCGCCGACGGTATGAGCAAACGCTATGACCCCTCCGGTTATGAGGGATGGTTTTGTAGCCGGTAAAATCACTTTTAGGAGTGTGACAATAGGGCTTTTGCCAAGTGTGTAAGCCGCCTCAATTTGTGATTTGTCAACCCCCTTAAAGCCGCTAAGGAGCGGATGAACCATAAAGGGGAGACTAAAAATAATTGAGCCAATAACTAGTCCATCAAAATGAAATGCGAGTTGATGTCCAAACATCTCCTTCCAAAACGCCCCCAAAAACCCATCCCTACTAAAAGCAAGCAAAAAATAAAAGCCTAAAACTGAAGGCGGAAGAACCAAGGGCATTGCAATAATCGCTTCTAAAAGAGATTTAAAACGGATTTTTGAAAATGCCAAAAAGTAAGCGATAGGGATGCCGATAAGATATAAAAACACAGTTGTGATTACGGCAAGCTTGATGGTTAAGGCAAAGGGCTCCCAAAATCCGGGATTTGATAGCGCATCTAATAACTCATTCACTCTAACATCTTTTCTATGGATACCTCTGTCGCTTTTACAAATGCTTTTACAGTGTCGCCAACTTTAAGATCTAATCTTTTAGCGGCGTCTGTCGTGATAATAGAGGCTATTTTTGCGCTCTCTATTTTGATAGCTACTTTTGAGAGTATTTTGCCGAGATTTAACTCTTCGATTTTCCCCTCAAAAATGTTTGAAAAGCTAATTTCGCAGTTTAGATTTTTGGCAATTCCTACCTCTGTCTCTTTAAATACAAAAAATGCTTCCTCGCCGACTTTGATATTCTGCAAAAGCTCTAGAGTTATCGCTTTAAGGGTGTTTGCGCCAAAATTTGAGACGATTTTGGTTATCCCCTCTATCGTCTCAATCTCTTTAACTTTAGCTTTTATTTTATTCATTTGGCAGTACAAATCCATATTTTTTGAATATCTCTCTAGCCTCTTTTGTAGCGACAAAAGCTTCAAACTTTTTGGCTGTAGGGTTGTTGGCGCCTGGTTTTAAGATGGCATATCCTTGGATGATATCTTTGTGCCAATCTCCAGGGAGTAGTTGAAAATTTCCCTCTTTTTTGAGTACATCTGAATATCCGAGCGAAATAGGAAGTATCGCCACTTCAGCGGCTTTGGTTTCGGCAAATTGAGCGCACTGGGTTGCATTTTCAGCGAGAGCAAATTTATCTTTGACTTTTTCGTAGAAATTTTGACTTTTAAGAGCCTCAACAGCCGCTACGCCATACGGCGCATGTGCTGGATCTGGGATAGCTATTCGTTTTACTTTTGGATCTAGCAATACATTCAAGCCCTGCTTAACATCTATACCGCTATCTTTTCTTGTCCAAAGACCTATTTTGCCATAAGCATAAGGCTTTGGTTCTGTAACGGCAAGCCCTGCGTCTTTAAGCTTTTTTACATAACCCATATTCGCCGAAAAATACATATCATACGGCGCCCCATTTGAGATTTGCGTATAAGCTTTGCCGCTAGAGCCGAATGCGATGGAGAGTTTTTCGCCTGGATTTTGTTTTTCAAATATACTCTCAATCTCTTTAAAGGCATACACAAGGTCTGCCGCCGCCGCTATTTTTGCCTCTCCCGCAAATAGCGCCGAGGATGCGATTAGTAGTGCAAGTAGTGTTTTTTTTATCATTTTATCCTCCTAAAATTACATTTGATGCTTTGAATATTGCATATACGGTATCACCCTCTTTGAACTTTAGCTCTTCCATCGCTTCATTCGTTATGATTGCCGCAAGTGTTTTGTCTGCTACTTTCATTTTTATTTCTGAGTTTACAGCCCCTAGTATGACGCCAGAGACTTTTG
>JAVRLX010000119.1:0-3535 GCA_031960985.1 Campylobacterales bacterium
GAAATAAAGAGAGCAACTTGGCAAACGCCGAACTATCTAAGTCGCTTGCTCCAAGAGCCGTAACTTTAATCCCTTGTGAATCGTATTTTTGAATGGGGCTAACGGTTATTATCTCTACTTCATAACCCTCTTTTAGCCCAAGGGCAAGCTCAAGCGCGACCCTCTCAGCCCCCCCTCCACCTAAAGAGTAAACAAAAATAGCTACTTTTTTCACGATTTTTTCTTTACGCTGTCATCTAAAATCACACAAGCTCCTTTTGAATATTTGCAACAGAAAAGTCAATATCAAAGTTTTTGACAATTCGCTCCCTGTTTGACACAGCTTCTCTCATCGCCCACTCTAACTTCGCCATTAAATCCCTTATATCTCTGCTTTTAAACACCGCCCTCTCATCGCCCACTATAACCCTCATATCCCCCGCATCGCTCACAACCGCAGGTATATCACAACTCATAGCCTCAGCAACCGTAAGCCCAAAAGCCTCGCCATAGCTTGGCAAACAAAAGAGATCTAAAGAGTTATAAAAGCCGCGAAGGTCCAAAACAAACCCAAGCCAAATAAACCTATCCGCATACTCCCCCAAAATCTCTATACACTCTCGTTTAATATCCTCGTCACCCCCACCAGCCGCTACAAATATGAGATTATCATATTTTGCAAGTAGCACCCTAGCCGCCGTTGCTAACAATGGATACCCTTTCATCCTATCTATCCTAGCAGATACACCTATCACAAATGCATCTTTTGGGATATTGTTTTGCGCACGAAACGCCTCGCCAAGCTCTCGTGAGGGAACAAAAAATTGCGTATCCGCGCCATTATACACAACTACCGCACGGCGCATATCATATCCTGCCTCTTCGTGATATTTGTATGCAGAGCGGCTAACGCATATTATCTTGTCTACAAATTTCGATAGTACTTTTTGAAGCCAAAACAGTAAACGAAAGAAAAAACCATAAGAGCGATAATCTATAAAAGCGGAGTGAAGCGTCCAGACAAGCTTAAATTTTTTATTTGCAAATGGTTTCGCCCAAAGGCTAAAGAGATTCATCTCTCCAATATGTGAAAAGACCACATCAGGGGCAAATTCATTTATGAGCTTCACATAACCAAACAAAAACCCAAAAATATCAAAACGCCCTTTTTTGCCTAAATTAACATATCTAACACCCTCTATCCGTTTTGCCTCCTCTTCCATCGCCCCGCCATACATCGTAACTAAGGAGACATCAAATACATTTTTATCAACACGCTTTACAAACTCTAACACCTGCTTTTCAGCGCCGCCTATGTCGAGACAACGGATCGCAACAAGAAGTTTTTTTTTCATAATTTGTAGTTTGGTTTTGATAAAATAGCAAAAAAATTGATAAAGGCTTGTGTTTTGAAACCGCTCATAAGTGTCGTGTTATCCGTGTATAATGTGGAAAAATATCTAAAAAAGTGTATCCAATCTATTATTAATCAAACATACGAAAATATAGAGATAGTTTGCATAGACGACGGTAGTACGGACAGTAGCGGAGCTATACTAGATGAGTTTGCCGCCTTGGAATCTAGAATGCTAGTAATACATCAAAAAAATATGGGGCTCATGGGGGCAAGGGCCATAGGAATAGCCAAGGCAAAAGGGGATTATATAGCTTTTATAGATGGGGATGACTATGTAAGTGCCGATATGCTCCAAACCCTTCTTGAGACGGCTCTAAACGCAGATGCACAAATATCCGTATGCGGGTTTGAGATAGTTGACGAAGAAGGCAACAGACTCTCAATCATCGCCCCAAAAAATAAAGTCTTAAGTAGCGCTGAGGCGCTAAAAGAGCTAATATACAAAGACTACAAAGAGAGTGGACTCTATCCTCTTTGGAACAAACTATTCAAAAAAGAGCTGTTTGCTAATTACACCCCAAGCAAGAAGATAGTAAATATAGGCGAAGATCAATATGCAAATTTAGTTCTTATAAATGCGGCAACCAAAGTGGCGTTCACTGACAAAATATGCTACAGCTATGTGCAGAGGGCAAGCTCGCTTATGAAAACACCGAAACTATCGCATATAGATGATTTTTTTGGTCTTTGGAGTGAAAAAAAGGTTTTTATCGACAAGCTAAACTTGCTAGAGACAAATAAAACAGATGTGTTTAACGCATATTTTGAATCAGTATTTGATTTTTATGGATTTTGCTACCGTACCGACAAGACAACGCTAATCCCTAAATTTAACGAGCTTTTAAAACAAGACGACTATTTTTGCCTCTCAAATATGCCGCTAAATGCAACAAATATCGTAAGAGGCATAAGGTTTTTAATCAAACGATATTTTTGAGGCCACCCGAAGTAGTAATACAAACACCAAAAACTCTACAAACATATAAGAGATAGCCGCCCCATACGAGCCAAATATTAGTACCAAAAGCGGCACAAAAATAAGCGCTATAAACGCCGTCAATGCGTAAATCTTCGGTAGTCTCTTGGAGTGACCAAACGCAACTATCAAATGGTTTGCAAGTAGCACATTTGCCGCTACAAAGAGAGGGCCAAATGCCATAATTCTCAGTAGCTCTGCGCTTTTTTCAAACCCAGCCCCAAGCATAATGTAAATAACAAAATCAGATAACACAAATATAAAAAAACAACCCACGCCCATGATAGGAAGCGTCAAAAGTAACGCTTTTTTGAAAAAGGTAAAAGCTGTGCGCTTATCGCTTGATGCAAGAGCGCTAATGCGCGGGAAAATGGCGGAGGATATAGGGGTAAAGAGGGCTTGCGCGGCAAGTATTATCTTTTGCGCGCCGACAAACAAGCCAGCTTCATCTTTGGTCGATAAAAATCCAACGGCAAGAGTGGGAAGATTGACATACAAAGCAACCCATATATTTGCGCTAAAAAGAGGAAAAGAGCCGCTAACGGCAACTTTTAGAGATGTGACATTTGGCGCTCTAGGGGTAATGCCAAAGCTTTTTACCGCATGAATATTTGCCACCACCGCTAGTATTACCCATGAGATAGCAGAGCAAAGCGGTACGAACACCAAATCAGATGGAGAGGAGACAAATAATACCATAGCAACTGCGGCGGCAACTTGCGCCGATATGTTGAACACAAGAAACCAAAAAGAGCTCTCCAACCCTTGATATAACCACCCAGGCACAAGCGTCTGCCCAGCCAAAGTAAGCCAAAGAAAAAAGTATAGATAAAGTGATGAGCTTGCAACGAAACCGGCAAAGAGCATAATGGGCAAGGATAGTCCAAGAAGTAGTAGCTTAACACTTTGAATGGAGCTCCAAAGAGAGGATAGCTTACCTTTATCACCCTCACAAACCGCAGACTCGCGCACCCCCCATAGATAAAAACCAAAATCGGCTAATATAGCTAAATAAGCTCCAACCACCCAGCCTACGGCAAGTTCGCCAAAACCTTCCACGCCGAGCGTTCTAGATAGATACGGAAGCAGCAAAAACGGCACTATATAGCTAGAGAGCTGGAGCGCCATCAAGATAGAGGCGTTTTTTGCGACTATGGAGTTTT
>JAVRLX010000120.1:0-3463 GCA_031960985.1 Campylobacterales bacterium
TTCAGCGCTAAAAACTTGACCTTTTTTTCTGCTCATTTTTATCTCCAATGTTTATGTGTTTATTTTAACTCTTTTTGGAAATAAATTTTAATGAAAATTTGTCTGAATTTTTGAGGGCATTATAAAATACCACAACATCGCCGCCAGCTTCGATTATGGCTTCAGTATACTTTCTTCCAAGCAATCCAGCCCCGCCGGTGATAATAACAAGCCTGTCTTTCATGCTAAATTTATTTAAAACCATCCAGTCATCCTTATACTATTTTTCGCGTTTGACCGCCGTCGATTATGATATTACTACCAGTTACAAACTCACTTGCTTCCAAAAACATTACAGCTCTTGCTATATCTTCAGGAGTGACAAAAGTATTTAATGGGACATTTGACGAAATATAATCTAACACTTTTTGCTTGTCGACCTTTATCTTATCATCCCAAGTACTACCCCCAAACATAACATTTCCAGGTGAAATTGAGTTGACTCTAATACCGTACTTTGCAACTTCATACGCCAGATTTTTTGAATATGCAAGCAGGGCTGTTTTGGCACAGCTATAAGCTATCGGCGCGCCGAGAGGTTCACATCCTGCTATGGAAGATATAAATATTATATTTCCGTGTGATTCTTTTAGGCTATTGATTGCTTTTGTACTGAGCACTACAGCACTAAAGAAGTTTATATCAAACACTCGTTTGTATTCATCCAAAGAAATATCATACCCCAAAACACTCCTACCACTGCCTATATTGCAAACTAGCAAGTCTAATCTTTTTTCGGCATTCAAAATATATTCCAATGAACTAGTTACTGAATCCTCCACACACAAATCAGCGATAAGGGGTTTTGCACAGCCGCCGAGCTCGCTTACGCACGACTCCACATTAGCCTTATCTCGTCCATTTATATAGACTATATATTCGCTACCCAGTAGCTCTTTAGCGATTGCCTTGCCTATCCCCTTGCTTGACCCGCTAACTAGTGCGACTTTTTTCATTTTAGGTACTTGTCAATATATGTTTGCAAAAACTCTTTTTGCAGTTTTATTCTCTGCAAATCCTGTATATAATCCTCATCTCTTGAGGCTTGCATGGTTATAACCCCGTTAAAATCTATCTCTTTTAGCTTTTTAAACAGCTCGTCAAATCTAGCGTTGCCGTTACCAAGCATTACAGAGCCGCCACCTAGTACCCTATCTTTTATATGCAGATTCGATATATAACTGCCGTATGTATCGAATTCCTCGCGCACATCGTAGCCCAGTGCGGCGGAGTTACCGCTATCATAGTTAACTTTCACATTTTTGGAATCAAATCGTTCAAGCAAAAACAAGAAGGTTTTGGGCTCTAGGTCTGTTTCAAAATCTAGAAATATGCCGGCTTCTTCGGCAGATGGCAAAACATTATTTATTGACTCAACAAACATATCGAAGTCTTGTGCCGTCTTGAGTGACGAGTGGTCTACGCAAGGTATGACAATATCAATAACACCGAGTTGTTTTGAGTTTTTGATAAGTTCAAGCAGTATCTCTTCGCTTTTTTGCTGATGCTCCGAGTGAAACGGCGCTTCCATAAAATAGTCGGCACACACAGACTTAACCTCTACTCCACTCTCCACTATTATGGCTTTTATTTCGTCTATTCCATCTGGACTCATAAGCGGGTTTTGCTCATAGTCGTTGTAGTCAAGGATAAACTCTATCCTGTCAAACCCTAAATCTCTAGCAATAAAAAATTCGGCTTGCCAATAGTTCAAAGGATGAGACTGATATCTATTTCTAAAGCGAGGAAGTAATCTTCCTTGCATAATTCCTATTTTCAAAACTTCCTACTTCTTAAACTGATATGGTGTAGGTGCACTTGCATTCAGCTCTGCGACTTCTTTTGAGTAGTCTTGGATTTGTTTAACGATATCGAGCCCAACATTTTTACTCCACTGATCAAGCAACTTTTTAGTCACCACACCCATTTTACCATCGCCTATCATTTCACTATTTAGTGATGTAACGGGCAAAATACTAAAAGGAGTGCCAGTCATAAAAGCCTCATCAGCCGTATAGACATCATACTGGTCGATATTTTTTTCTATACATTCCAAACCTAGTTCTTTTGCTATCTCGAAAACATATGCCCTACTAATACCCCTTAGAATATTTCTACCCTCAGGCGTAATAATAACTCCGTTTTTAACTATAAAAAAGTTATCTCCCGTTCCCTCAGCAATAAACCCATCAGGGTCAAGAAGTAGAGCCCAGTTATTATCCCCCTTAACTTCGGAGACCTCGATATTTGCCATTTGATAATGTAGTCTACTTCTATTTTTTATCTTCGGGTCAAGCAAATCGGCAGGTATAGCCCTTTGCGATGGAATAACCGCGTTGATACCAGTATCGAATAATTTACCCATGCTAGCTACTGTCCATTTAAGAGGAAAGTCAGCAATGATAACAGTAGGCTGAATGTTATAGTCAAATACAGGAGCATAAATACCAAGTGGTCCACGACTTACATTTATCATTAAACGATGCTCGTCGTGTGGTGCAAATACGGGCTCATTTTGCCTTATCGTCGCGTAACATGCTTCTTCAAGTTCATCAATGGTCATTTTTAGTGGAATGCGAAGAATTTTTATGCCTGCATACAGCCGCTCAAGATGCTCTCGCAACTTAAACTGTTTTTTATTGAAAGATCTGGTCATCTCAAAAACCATATCACCAAACATTAGTGCAGAGTCAAAAATTGACACCTTGGCATCTGCCTCTGGAACAAATTTGCCGTTAAAATATACTACTCTACCGCTTGCCATTTTTAGTCCTTTTTTAAATTTTTTTAAATAAACCTATATACCAATTGTCATTTTTGTTACGCAATAAATCTTGATACCATATACTCCTAATAACCTCGAAGTGCCTTTGAAATCTCGCCTCTATCGCCTTATAGTTTGGAAGTATATCTTTTCCCACAAAATTGCTATCAAGTGGCGGAAAATTTTGAACGATCAAAAGCAGTCCTGATTCGTTCATGATGGCAGCTATATTTTCTACTACATTCTCAATTTTTGGAAAAACATACCATAGTGTACCACGAATTACAAACAGACTTTTACTCTCTCTCTCTCTCGAATACGGCATTGTCAAGCATTAAATCCAATGTTTCAAACGAGTAGCTTGGAAAATTTTGTTTCGCTTTTTTACAAGCTGTTTCAGAAATATCGTAACCATGCATTTTGGTATCTTTACATCCTAGTCTCTGCTGGATAATATTCATATAAAATCCCAAACCGCAACCGAAATCATAAATACTATCAAAACACCCAAAGTCTCGCATGAGCTCTTCAGTTATTACTCCCCCATCAAATAAACTGAAAAATCAACTAGCATCTTGAGCCGCATACTGAACTTTAGGATGCTTAAAAAAGTTAGCAACTTTTTGAGCGTCGTTTTGCAGTGAGAGCATATACTTTTCT
>JAVRLX010000121.1:0-3384 GCA_031960985.1 Campylobacterales bacterium
CTATATCGTTTTACTACAATCTTACCATCTTGTGCCAAGTATATTGCATACGAGAGAGTACGATGGAAATAACCATCCAAATCTACATGTTTTTGTATGACCACAAAGTCATCCTCTTCTTCAAACAACATATTATCTTCAATTGAGTAGAACCTGTCTATTAGATGCTTTGCGTGGTACAGTTTTTTATTTTCATGAAGATATATGTATTTCTTGTCACCTGAAATTAAATCCATACTACTGTTTTTCTTTGCTCTTAGCACTTCTTGCACTTTATTGCCAGTTAAAGTACAGTATACAATTTGATCGCCGTCCTCATATTTTAAAAATTCATCAGTATCGAAATCATGAAGTTTCTTGATTAATTTGAAAAGTGTGTCAATTTGCCTATCTTTTTGTGTTATTTCGGACTTAAGCGTGTCAATTTGCCTGTCTTTTTGTGTTATTTCGGACTTAAGCGTGTCAATTTGCCTGTCTTTTTGTGTTATTTCGGACTTAAGCGTGTCAATTTGCCTGTCTTTTTCTGTCAGCTTGTTAATTGCATCACATAATTGAGTGCTAAGTTTTTTAATTCTTTCTCTGCCAAATAAATCACCAAACATTATTATCTCCCTTTGTAAAAAAGTATAGCTTTTATGATCTTAGATTTAATTCTAGATACTGCATAGTGCTGTTTCAATACTCAATAATTCTCATTTCTAAATAATTTAGCACAAGTATGTTTCATGTTGTAACAAATATTTTAAATATAGATTATTTTCAACATGAAAAAGAGGTTTGTCTAGCCAATACTTCATCCAATATTTTTTAGATTATGCATTTTCTTTAGCTCGTTGCTCAAAATGCTTTATTGCTATTTTTGCAATTGTTTTTGTAGAGATATAATTCCAACTAGCACCTAAAGCTATTGATACTAAAGGAGCTGTATATTTTACAATTGATTTTTGCAATATCTTAATTCCTATTTTTTGACCAACTCGCTTTAACGCTTTTAAGGTTTCTTTCTTAAATATATTTTTTGCAGTATTACTAGCTAATTTTCCGCCAATTTTCATCCCAAATTTTCCTGTTGCTTCCGAAGCTGAACCACCAACTGCAAATGCCAAAATTGTTAAAATGTCTTCGGGATCATCTGGATCTAATGGAACTTTATATAGCTTACCTAAATTTGCTATAAGTTGTAACTGTATACGAGTTAAGGAAATAATTTCACTTCCAATTGATGCAACTGCAATCGCTATATTGGCAGGTATACCAATACCACCTTCACCTGCAGTAAAAAATGCTACAAGTTCATTGGTTGACATAGTAGCACCAGTTAAACCTCCTAGTATCGAAGCATTTTTTGACGCAACAGAAATCAATTTTTTGGCTATCTTGTCTTTGTCTTTGGTTCCATATTTAGATTCAAAATATTCAACATTTGCATTCTTCCAATATGTAGCAAACGACTTATGTATGAGTATATTCAGCCATTCACCAGACTTAAGTGATTCAACTCCGCCTATTTCATTAAACTCTTGTTTCGTCTTCTCTAATTGCTCCTTAATATCTACTCTTTGCTGTTCGGGATTGATTGATTTATCTTGCGAGTTCATTTGGCATTCTTCCTTACATGTCGTTTACATTAGTACTATGTTGATTACTGAAACTCTACTTGCCTAGCCCCAAATATCATTCATACTCGTTACAAATTATACACGATTTTTGATATTTTAGACTGAAAATATATGGCTATTATCCAGTTAGTCTGATACAAGCTCATGTCCTAGTTTTTGATGATTTGGTCTTTTTGTATGTATTCTGCTACGGTTTGTGAGACTTGCTCTTTTAGCTCTATCGATTCTATCACATATAGGTGGGGTATTCATTGGAGGATAGTCGGGATGGTTTCGTAGTAGTCAGTGATTTTTAGGCTGATTTTTGCTTCACCGTCAGAGTCGTTTGATACTATCCCCAATCATTCCATGCCAAATTAGACAACAAGCCCCACTCTTTATAATTAGGCGCTTAAAGAGGAAAAAGTCACACTTGAAGACTAATATTTAATGAAACGAATAGATTAAACATGGCACAATAGTGTCCGCTTTGTGTTGTATACTTTTGAAGCAAAAGAAAGGGGATCATCATGACGTGGGAGCAATTTTTATTTAGACCGCCATGGGAATATACAATGCAAGATTATCTGCTGGATTTTATTTTTGTTGTTGTATACCTAATAGAGTGCGCCATTATTTGTACAAGTACAACATAATCGAGCCGAGATACAAAAAAGCGTTGCGTAAACTTCATCGAGACGTCAAAAATTTTTATGATAATTATGCGGTAAAACTGAATGAGTACAAGTCAAATCAACATCAATAACATCGTATCAAAAAACACAAGGATATCACCATGAAAAAAATCGTATTACTATCGGCGCTATTTGCCTCACTAGCCTTTGCTGAGGCAAAGTTATCTCCGTCATATAGCAAATGTATGGATGAATCAGGAGGTGTCACAGCCGCAATGTTGGACTGTATTGCCAAAGAGACCAAAGTCCAAGATGCAAAACTTAACAAGGCTTATAAAAATGCAATGAAAGCATTGACATCAAAAGAACAGACACAACTCAAAGAGGTTCAACGGATATGGATAAAATATCGTGACGCCAATTGCGGGTTCTATAATGGACTTACTGGCGGCACGATTGATGCAATAAATGCTTCTTCTTGCTTTTTGAATATGATAGCGGAGAGGGGAGAAGAATTGGAAAGTATTGCAGAATAAAACTTCTAATGTAAGTACAAATGAAACAAACTGAATGGTTTTTAGTTATTCACTATGCATGTGCAGTTAAATATGAAGTGAACTAGTCTAATATAATTTATTAATCGGAGCAAATATGTTTGAACTGATTAAACAAGGCAAAGATGCTATTATATCCAAAGCCATTGAAACTGCACTGAAATATGTATTGTCTAAATATGGCGAAGTCAAAGAGTTTAAAATAGATACAACTAAAAAAGAGATTAATGCTAGCATACATTTAAAAGGTGAAACTGAAATATCCGAAATAACTATCGCTGGGTATTCATTTACATTTGAAAATGACAGATGCGGAGTCTCGTTTGAATCACTCAATACCAACAAAGAGTGGTTTAATATTTTGGCGAAAGACTTTTTGGTAGGCAAAACACTACCAATCAATAATCCTACGGCGTGTAGCGGGTTGAAAGTGTTTGCTGATAAACTATAAGTATTAGCTATATAGTACAAAGCGGGTATAAATAAAAATCTGTACTAAAGCGGACATGGATCCTTTAGCAGGGCTTAATTCTACTTTTCTAGTCTCACTAAGAGCACTAATCACTTAATGAGCGAATACTTCCGGATGTGTAGCAG
>JAVRLX010000122.1:0-3378 GCA_031960985.1 Campylobacterales bacterium
TTTTAAAAAATCAAAATCCCGCTCAAGTCTATTTTTGCGGCCCATTTTTACCCTTGCGGCCCCGTAATATACCCAGCTACTGCGCTGGCCGCCGCTATTGCAGAATTGGCCAAATACACCTCCGAAGTTCTAGCCCCCATTCTGCCAACAAAGTTTCTGTTTGTCGTAGCTATCGCCCGCTCGCCATCTCCAAGGATACCCATATATCCACCTAAGCACGCTCCACATGTTGGGTTTGAAAATACCGCCCCAGCTTCAATGAATATATCAACAAAGCCCCGTTTGTAAGCTTCCAGTGCAATTTTTTGGGTCGCAGGAGTGATGATAAGGCGCACATGAGGGGCTACTTTTTTACCCTTTAGGATTTTGGCCGCCATCTCAAGGTCAGAGAGCCTTCCATTTGTGCATGAGCCGATAAAGGCTTGGTCTATGCGGATTTTATCTGACACGGCTTGGCTAAGTGGTTTGCCATTTGATGGTAAGAATGGATATGCGATGACCGGCTCTAAATTTGCTACATCTATCTCTATCACTCGAGAATACTCGGCATCCTCATCAGAGTAAAACTCTTTTGGAGGCCTTGCTAAGTTTTTATCTGCCAAAAATGCCCTTGTGGTATCATCTACTGCAATTATTCCACTTTTTGCCCCAGCCTCAATCGCCATATTACAAAGGCTAAATCTATCATCCATACTAAGATGCTTTACGGTATCGCCCGTAAACTCAAGCGCTTTATACAGCGCGCCATCCACCCCTATCATTCGGATAACTTCAAGTATCAAATCTTTTCCCGTTACATACTCTCTTGGCTTTCCTTTGAAAACCACTTTAATGGTTTCAGGCACCTTAAACCAATTTTCACCCGTTATCATCGTAAAAGCTAAGTCTGTGCTTCCCATCCCCGTTGAAAATGCCCCGAGAGCCCCATGCGTGCAGGTATGAGAGTCTGCGCCAATGATAATATCACCCGGCACCACAAGCCCCTTTTCAGGCAAGAGGGCATGCTCGATACCCATATCTTTTTCATCAAAAAAGAGTTTCATATTGTGTTTTGCGGCAAAATCTCTGCTAATACGGGCTTGATTGGCGCTTGCTATATCTTTTGCAGGGATGAAGTGGTCCATCACTATACAAAAGCCGTCAGGATTTGCCAGCTTCGTAGCGCCTGATTCCTCAAAAGCCCTTATCGACAACGGTGTTGTAATGTCGTTGCCTATTGTCATATCAACTTTTACCCTTACTATCTCGCCCGCTTTTACTTCTCTTCTGGCATGGTCTGAAAATATTTTTTCGGTTATCGTCTGTCCCATTTTTACACCCTTAATACTCTTATTTGTCGCAATTTTAGCCGATTTTGGCTTTTATAGCTAAGGGCGCCAACCTGAGATATTTTTTGACAAACTCTTTGATAAGATAGTAGCGCAATGTTTGCTTTTCAAAAAATTTTTATCATTTGAGATAATCGACAAACACTTAGCTCTAACATTTGCATCTTCTTAAAACTCAAACCGAAGTCTAATATTTTCAAACTCCACATCCAGAATAGGGGGTTTGGTTTGAGCGGTAATTCGGTTGTTTTCTTTTTCTATTGTTTGTGTAGGAGATGGGACACTGTAGCGGTAGATACGATCATGGTATTTAATCCAAAGCTTAGCTCCGTCATATAAAATACCAATTTTTTCACTATGCACAAAACTAAAAACTCCCTTTTTCTTTGAAAAAATTAGATCAGCAATATAAGTATCGGTGGTATTTGAGGGGATGATATTTGCTTCACGCAACTCATATTCGCCATTTGCCCATCCGCCAATACTATTTTTTACTTTTATCACACCGCTACTAATCCGAAATCCTACGGAGGCAAAACTGTTTGCCTCTTGAGGGGTGAAGGTAAAATCTGAAGACTCTTCTATCTTATAGCCATCATTTGCCCACAGCGAGAGCGCAAGGATGCAAAAAAGTAGGAGTTTTTTCATAAGCTACTACCCTTTATGCTAAATTGTGTACATATCGATAAAACGGCACAACCTCTATATTTATCCCATCGTGTTCTACCATCTCCATTGTATCAAAGGTGATGATTTTGCCGCTTGCTAAATTAAATTTTTTGCAAGCATCCACCACCCCTTTTATCTCTCTTGCCTTTGTCTCTGGTTCGCTCATATCGTAAGTTACTTGGATAACTTCGATTATTTTTCCATTATTAGCTACCAAAAAATCACATTCGCTTTTGCTATCTCGATAATAGTATATCTCTAACTCTCGTCGTCTTAGCTCCAAAAATACGGCATTTTCGAGAGATTTGCCAATATTGTCTGAAAAGCGAAACTCTACGGCATTATTTAGCCCTATATCGATCGTATAGACCTTCTTTTCGCCTAGCTCTTGTGCCACGAGCGAGGTGTCATATCTGCGGAGTGTGAGAGCTAAATACACACTTTGAGCATAATCCAAAAACTCATAGAGGGTGTTTTTGCCAATTTTAATATTGCTTGCTTTGAGGTCGTTGTAGATTTTATTGATTGAGATTTGTTTGGTTGTAGAGGAGAGCGCTCTTTTTAAGAAAAATTTCAAAGCAACGGTGTTTGTAATGGCGTATCGCTCGGCGAGATCTTTGTAAAGTAACACATTGAAATACTCTTGTAAGGTTTTATTGGCATAGTTTTCTGATAATGAAATTGTTTCTGGAAATCCGCCATTTTTAAGATAGCTCTCCTGAGCGTTTTTGATGTAGGCTAAGCTTTTAGTTGAATACAAATCGACTGTAATTTTTTTAAATCGTAAATACTCCCTAAACGAGAGTGGAAAAACTTCAAAAGTTAGCGTCCTACCCCTTAGGCTTGTTGCTATCTCACTACTTAGGAGTTTGGAGTTTGAGCCTGTGATGTAGATATTTTTTGAGACAGTATCATAGATGCGTCGTACAAACTTCTCCCATCCTGTAATGTTTTGAATCTCATCAAAGAAAAAATAGCACTGGCTCAAATCGTGCGATGGGTAAAGCTCCATATATGCTTGAAGTACCAAATCGAGCTCACCCACCTCAAGCTCTAACCGCTCATCCTCAAAATTCAAAAATAACAGTTGTGTTTTTGGAAGTTTTTTGCAAAGTTGATTTATCATCTCATATAGTATCGATGTCTTACCACACCGTCGCACTCCAATTAGGGTAATGATTTTTTGGGTATCCATCGGCACTTTGAGATCGCGCGGAATAACCTCAAAGTCACCACTTAGATGAAAATCTCTGATAATCTGTTTTAGTTGTTCTTTCTTTTTCATAGGGAAGATTTTAGCATAGATTTTCTTTTTAGTCTGATTAAAATAACTTTTACAAAAGGATTTTGCAATCTCTCAATTATTGACATTCAATATTGC
>JAVRLX010000123.1:0-3373 GCA_031960985.1 Campylobacterales bacterium
ATATCTAGACGATGACGCTGTGGATGAAAAGTTGCATATAGGTTTGCAAAATATCGGACGAGTCGGGATGGAGTTTTTGGTTGATTGTGTGAGGGCGCCGTAAAGCGTACTCGGAGCCAACGGTAGTGGCAAATCGACGCTAATGAGGCTTTTTTCAAACGATATTTATCCAAAAGTGTGCCCAGACTCGTCCAAAAAGATGTTCGGACAGGAGCGGTGGAGTATCTCCCAGCTAAAAAGCCATCTTGGCATCATCACAAACGATTTTCACTACTATGTTCAAAATATAGCCCCTAATATCAGTTGCTTTGAGTTTGTTGTAAGCTCAGGGTTAGCAAATTAGAAATTATCTGATTCAGATTTAGAATAAGATATATAATTTGCACAATGAGTTCTGATACATCCGTTTCCGCATTTTTCTAGTTCATCAAGACTGACTTTGAACATTTCCTTATATTCTTTCATAGATTCTTTTCGCGCTTCATTAGATGCTATATTTGTTTGTGTATGAATCATTGACCTAACCCTGCCAACCAATCCCTGAATAATCCTGAAAGCTAGTGCAGGTTCGGTTATTAATGCAGCTTCAAAGTTTGTTTTATAAATAGCGAAAAGTACTGTGGGTGTCTTCGTAATTGCGGTAGCGCTTCTTTTCGCACCATCAACAATACTCATTTCTCCAAATATTTCACCAGCGCCAAGTTCTACATTGACGACATTATTTTTTGTTTTGATGCCTATAGTGCCCATAAGAATAAAATACATTTCTTCACCAAAATCACCTTCATTGAAAATAACACTCCCTGCTGGTAATTTCTTTACAGTACCTAGTTTGGCCAACTTTTGAATATCTATTTTATCGTTTGAGACTACTTGAGTTTTTTCGACTTTTTCGGATATTGGTTTCTTTTGTGCTCTAACAATTTGGTTCATCTCAATTATTTCAGATTGGCTGTATGGTTTGTAATCTATACATACACTTAACATCGCATTCCTTAATCCAAAAGTTTTACAGCTAAAGCTAAATAATTATGCCATTCAGGTGTCGCAGATTCACTCGCATTTATATTTTTGAGATAATATTGGATAAATGTTTTGGTATCATAGTCACCAACGATATTTGAATCCCTCATAAACTTTCTAATCTTTAGGCTACTGCTAGCTCTATCCCACAATACTCTGTCCAAATAATGAGAGTGGGTATTAATTATCTTAATTAGTCTATCTAATATTTTTTGTCGATATATTTTAAACTCTTTAATAAACTCTTCTTTATTAATATCAGCAAAGTCACCAATATATTTTTTAAGCGCCGCTGTTTGTTCTCTTATATTACCAATACTATGAACAACATCGGCTTGATGATTTTTTAGTTTCTTTAAATTGTCTGTAAGATTTTTGGATTCCGAAATTTTTATCTGGCTTGCAATGACAGCATAATCGCTCTGCAATATACTAGCCTGATTCGCTAATTCATCTAACTTATCTATTACTAATTTGTAGCTTGGAATGCTAGGTAAAAAATCTCTATAATAAATTGTTTCAGTTACCATAGTTTGAGAAACAACCGTATTATATAGTTCATGCATAGATGTTATGTTATGATTAAGTTTGGACAATAAAGGGTCTGCAATAAAATTTGTATCTATGTCCATGAAGTTTCTTAGGGCTGTGTTCAAAAACCTTTTTAGCTTAAGATAGTCTATTCGCGTTTCAAGAATATTGTTTTCTTTGTTCCATCTCTCTTGCGCAGATATGAACTGCTCTAGTTGATACCAATACCCCGAAAGCCATTTTCCGATATTAGGCTTAATTATCGGTTGAAGTTCAAAACCATTCATTTTAGAATTTTTCTTTTATTTTTTTACATTATAGTGATTATAAGTGAATGAAGCTTATAACTAATGAAAAAAATATTGCGCTGAATAGCTCTCAAGAAAAGAGTTTGCTCTTATCGGTAAAAGTGGTAAAAATATATTGACGTTGCCGACCATGGTGTGCGGGCTAAAGAAATTGATATGGAGTGTTTGAAAAAATCGAAGTAGGGCGGAAGTTCCGCCCAAAGGGGTCTTCTTAAAGAGCTGTTACATTCTCTGCTTGTGGACCTTTGTCGCCTTGGCCAATAGTATAAGTTACTTTTTGACCTTCTTCTAGAGATACTCTACCATATCCGCTTTTGTTGATTTGTCTAAAGTGAACAAATATGTCTTTATCGCCACTTTCTTGTGCGATGAAGCCAAAACCTTTTTCGCTATTGAACCATTTTACGGTTCCATTCTTTACGTCTGCCATTGTACTATCTTTGTTTGTGGAGTACGCCTCGTTGCCGTGGCGCTTGAAAATATAAAAAATCGAGTCTTTTGTTTTTCAATGGGCATAATTGTACCTAAATTAACAATAATTTATATTTTTAATTGATGTTACGCACAAATACGAGCAAAGCCCGTATTTGTGGCAGGGACATAAATGTCCCTTGCATCCCCCTAAAGCTACCTGCTGGCGCAGGAGAGATAGAGGTTCTTACGCACTTTTGGTGCGTAAGGTCAGTTTTTATTAAATGTCTATGATGGCGGATAATTTTGAAGGGGAGATATTTGTGTTTTTTTATGAGTAGAGGCTAAGTCCTATAGAGTTATATCCGCTCGAGTAGTTGGCCGTATTTTGATAAATAGCGACTTTATTTAGTTGTTCTTTTTGAGTGAGTTCTTTGATTTTATTTTTTAGTTCATTTTCTAGGGTTGCCCTATATATTTCAGCTTTTGATTGAGATATACGCTTCACGTATTCGTCGGCTTCTTTTCCAAACCCCGTCAGCGTCCTCTCTGCTTCTTGTTTTTTGGACTCCGTCTTTTTGTCGATGGAGAGCTTTTCCAATACAGAATTTATCGATATTTCAGCGCTTGGTGGAGTGTATGAATTATCCGAAAAGGTCTTTTTTCGAAACAGTGAGGTAATTTGTGAGATAAATGAATTTACGCCGCCTATTTGCATAGCCGCCTCCACGCTTTTTAGCGTATAAGGAGCAAAGGGCGTTCCAAATTAATATTTTGAGCGCCTTGATGTTGTTTTTTAGCGCTTCCGGATTAGAGGCTAATAGATCGATTTTTTCTTTTATGATTTTTTGAATTGGCCTATCAAGCGAAGCAAGTTCTTTGACAGCTTCTGCGAGGTAGACTACTTTGTACAAATTATAAACCCAACTGCTTATAAACCTCGTCGGCTGATATTGTTTTAGTTAAGTTGTTAGATAGGTCAGAGAGTCGTTTATCGGCTATTTTTTCATCCAAGTAATCAAAGTAGTAAGTCAGGGCTTTTTGGATAATTTTGCTTTTTTTCTCTCCAAGCTCACCTGCTATACTATTAAGCTCTTTTG
>JAVRLX010000124.1:0-3332 GCA_031960985.1 Campylobacterales bacterium
AAACTCCATAGTCGCAAAAAACGCCTCTATCTTGATGGCGCTCCAGCTCTCTAGCTATATAGTGCCGTTTTTGCTGCTTCCGTATCTATCTAGAACGCTCGGCGTGGAAGGTTTTGGCGAACTTGCGATGCTCTGGACGGTATCGGCTTATGTGCAGATACTCATTGATTTTGGATTTTTTCTTTGGGCTACAAAAGAGTGCGCTACTCTAAAAGACGATAGGGTGGCGCTATCTAGCTTATGGGCGGTTGTATTGGCGATAAAAGCTGGAATTGGGTTTTTGTCTTTATTTATTATGCTCGGCGCTTCATTTGTCTTTGCTGCTCCAGTTTGGCTTTATATCTTTATGTGGCTTTCAATTTTGGCGCAAGCTTTGATGCCATCTTGGCTTTTTCAAGGCGCACAAAAAGCTCTCCCTCTTCTTATTTTTAACCTATCTGCTCAAGTATTTGCGGCTATTCTTACGATTATAAGTGTTGCTTCCAAAAGTGATATTATTTTTGTTCCAATTAGCGCCGCTTTGTCATGGTCTATTTTTTCTTTTGCGGCAAATTATTACGCTTATAAAAAGTTTTCTTTAGTTTTTGTAAAGCCTAGCTTTGATGCCTTGTTAGATGCCGCTAAGGGAGCTTGGAATCTTTTTACCGTAAATGTAGCCGTGGCATTTTATAATAATCTTCCAGCTTTTATATTGGGTGTTTTTGGAAGTAAAAATGAACTTGCCGTTTTTGTCGGTGTGCAAAAAATAGTTTTGGCTATTCAAGGGTTATTTACACCCGTTTCTTCCGCTATTTTTCCAAGGATTGCAGAGCTTACTAAAAACGATATGGAGTCGGCAAATATTTTTTTAAAACGGGCTATTACTGCTACCTTACTAGCAATGGGGTGCTTGGCTCTTTTTGTATTTGTATTTGCTGAGGAGATAATCTTTGTTGTGCTTGGAGGGGAGTTTGGGGAGTCTGTGCCGCTTCTTAGGATTATGCTCATAGGGCCTGTTTTGGTGGCGGTAAATACGCTAATTTATAGCGGATATATAGTTGTTAGAAACTTAGCTTCAAATATGAAAATGTTTTTTCTGCTTATATCTGTATCGGCGCTGGCTGTATCTTTGCTACTTATCCCTGTGGCAAAGAGCAGTGGAGCGGCGCTTTTGTATATCTTGATTGAATTTACGGCGCTATTTGGAATGCTATGGAAGATAAAAAAGATGAATAATTTAGGAGGCGTCAGTGGAGCAGCATAGAAGCGATACGGGGTGTGCTTCTACAGTTGGAGATTGGGAAGGATATTATGGCGCTAGGGATTTGAGTGAATATAAGGCATTAGATTACGATGATTTTAGAAATATGCCTTTTATGCTTATATTTGACAAAATAAAAGAGTATTTTCCAGGCGGGGCTGTTTTGGAAGTTGGAGCTGGTGATTCGGATATTCTTATTGAGGTGTGCAAAAAACTTTTTCCAACAAGTTGCACGGGGCTTGATTATGCCGAGCTAGCTTGCAATAAGCTTGCGGAAAAATCAAAAAAAGCTGATGCAGATGTAGCAGTCGTGTGCGCCGATATGTTTGCGCCGAGCCCTGAACTGCTTGGAAAGTTTGATTTTGTAATGAGTCACGGGGTTGTAGAGCATTTTTACGATTTGCCAAAAGTTTTGAAGGCTATAAGCTCTTTTGCAAAACCAGGCGGCGTAGTTTTTACACTAATACCAAACCTTAAAAAAACCGTATACGGCTGGCTTATGCGCCACTGGAACAAAGATGTTTTCGACACCCATGTGATGTACGACCTCGACGATATGCTAGAGGCTCATCGGCTTATTGGATTAGATGTTGTATGGGGTGATTATTTGTGTTCGTCGAATTTTGGCATGCTCTCTTGGTGTTTTAAAGGTAGGGAATATGGCTTTAATTATTGGATTTACAAACAACTTACCCGTGTATCGAAATTAGTTTGGTTTTTTGAATCGAAATTTTCAAAGCTAAAGCCGAGTAGGTCTTTTGCGCCCTTTATTGTTGTTGTCTCCAGAGTGCCAGCATGAAAATTTTGTTTGTAATTCACTCTCTTAAAATGGGTGGCGCTGAGAGGGTGTTAGCAAATATTGCAAATTATTTTGTATCTGTGGGATATGAGGTGCATATAGCGCTTTACGATGCTGATGGAATTTTTTATGAACTTGATGAGAGAATAAAGGTTTACGACCTATCGCTTGAAAAAATATCAAAAAATCTATTAGCCTCAATTAAAAACAGCCTTTTGCGTATCAAAAAGCTAAGAGAGTATATGCGCACGATAAAAGCTGATATTGTTGTGTCATTTATTACGCATGTCAATGTTATATCTATTTTGGCGACAAAAAGCGTAGGTGTGCCGATAATAGCCTGCGAACACAGCAACTATTATCTTTTGAAATCAAAGCTTTTTAGATTGATTAGGGCGACAGTTTATCCGTTGGCGGATAGGGTAACTGTGCTAACAAAAGGGGATATTAAAAATTATTTCTACAAAAAAAATATTGAAGTATTGCCAAATCCAATAAATAAACCAAGTGTAATACCCTCACCCTCTAATAGAGAAAAACTTGTAATTGGCGTAGGTAGATTGGTACATCAAAAAGGGTTTGAAAGACTTATTGAGGCGTTTTTAGCGGCAAGGCAAGATGGGTGGAAATTACAAATAGTGGGTGAGGGTAGTGATAGGGCAATGCTTGAAGAGCTTATAAAAAAGCATGAGGCGTCAGAATATATTACCCTTGTGGGGGCACAAAAAAATGTTGGAGATTTTTATGCAAAAGCCTCTATTTTTGTTTTGTCATCAAGAGAAGAGGGGTTTCCGATGGCGCTTTGCGAGGCAATGTCGTATGGAGTAGCGCCCGTTGCGTTTGATTGCCCTACCGGTCCTGCTGAAATTATTACAGATGGTGTGGATGGCATACTAGTACCCCGTGATAATATTGAAAAGTTGTCGGAGGCTATTAAAGAGCTTATGATAAATGAAGAAAAAAGAGTTAGTATCGCAAACGCCGCTACAAAAATAAATGATATTTTGAGTGTTGAAAATATAGCAAAACAGTGGGAAAAGATATTTGATGAGATATTGCCTGATAGGGTAAAAAAATCGTGAAAAAAGTAGCTATTTTTGTTTACTCTTTAGGTGGAGGGGGGGCTGAGAGGGTCGCGCTTGAGCTTGCCCTTGGACTAAAAGAGAGTTATGAAGTAGAGATAATAACCGTTAGCCCCATTCAAAAATACGATTCACAAGGGATTAAAGTTACGGCTCTTGGAGCAAGCGACTTAGATAGTTCGGCGTTTGCCAAGTTGCTCTCTTTATTTCG
>JAVRLX010000125.1:0-3245 GCA_031960985.1 Campylobacterales bacterium
TATCGGTCGCCAATGCTTGCATATCTGGCGGATAGCCAAACTCCCTAAGCGTTCGCTTGACTATTACACGCAGTTTTGCTTGCACGGTCTCTTTTATTGTCCAGTCTATCGTAGCGTTTTGGCGCACCCTCTCGGTTAATACGACGGCAAGTTCTCGCAATTTCTCTTTTCCCATCAGCTCTAACGCACTTTCATTTGCGGCGACCGCACTATAAAACGCAAACTCAAAATCGCTTAGCCCCATTTCAGAACACTTAGCGTCTGATTTGTGTATCTCTTTTGCTAGATTGATTAGCTCTTCTATTACCTCGGCGGCGCTTACTAGCTTGTTATGATACCTCTTTATTGAGTTTTCCAGCATCTCGATGAGGCTTTTTGATTGAACTAGATTTTTTTTGATTCTAGCTTTTATTTCGTCGTTTAGTAGTTTTTTGAGTAGCTCCAAAGCTATATTTTTATGCTTCATCCCCCGCACTTCATCCAAAAATTCGTCCGAGAGTATCGAAATATCCGGCTTTTTGATACCTGCGGCGTCAAATATATCCACTATCTGTTCGCCAACCAACGCCTTGTCTATGACTTGGCGTATTGTCGTCTCTATCTCGGCGCTACTTTTAGCGCTACCGCTGGAGTTGAACTTCATGAGTCTAGCTTTGATAGCTTGGAAAAATGCTACTTTCTCTTTTGCCGCCATAGCTTCGTCGTGCGGCACGGCTATCGCAAAAGCGCTACTTAGAGCCGTCACCTCATCTACAAACCGCTTTTTGCCTTTTTCGAGTGAGAGTACTAGCTCCTCGGCTTCTAGTATCATAGAGAGCTTTGTTCTAGTGTCCGCCTCAAAATATTTGGCAATATCTAACCCTTTTAACATAGCGGAGATAACCTCTAGTTTTTCCAGCATCACGGCAACGGCTTGCTCTTGCGCTTCGGCAGGGTCACCCTTGCCGCCGCTATCGGAGTAGAATGACAAAGCCTTTTTGAGGTCCGATGCGATACCTAGATAATCCACCACAAGCCCAGCAGGTTTGTCGCGGTAAACCCTGTTTACCCTAGCGATTGCCTGCATCAGGTTGTGCCCTTTCATCGGCTTATCGATGTAGAGCGTATGCATGGACGGCACATCAAATCCTGTAAGCCACATATCCCGCACAATTACGAGTTTTAGTGGGTCGTTATCGTCTTTCATTCTGTTTGCTAGAGTTCGCCTCTGCTCTTTTGTCGTGTGATGCTTGGCTATTGACGCTCCGTCGTTTGAACTAGCGGTCATAACGACTTTTATCACTCCACGGCTTAGTTCATCTGAATGCCACTCTGGGCGAAGAGCTGTTATCTCCTCATAAAGCTTAGCGGCTATGCGTCTGCTCATTGTCACTATCATACCCTTGCCACGGGCTACGGACTCTCTAGCCTCAAAGTGTGTCACTATGTCTTTTGCCACCTCTTGTAGCCTGTTTTTACTACCTATGATGGCTTCTAGCTGTGTCCATTTAGCTTTCGCTTTTTGCGTCTCGCTTATATCTTCTTCGGCTAGCTCGTCGTCTAGCTCTTTTACAAGCTGTTTACCTTCTTCGCTTAGCTTGATTTTGGCGAGCCTACTCTCATAAAATATTCGCACCGTAGCGCCGTCTTCTACCGCTTGGGATATGTCGTATATGTCCACATAGTCGCCAAATACCGCAGGTGTGTTAACATCGTCACTCTCTATAGGCGTACCGGTAAAGCCTAGATAAGTGGCGTTCGGTAGTGCATCTCGTAGATATTTGGCGAAGCCGTAAACGGTTTTTTTGCCTACTACCGCTCCGCTCTCATCTTTTTCATCCATATTTTTCGGCTTAAAACCGTACTGACTACGGTGTGCCTCATCGGCTATGACAACTATATTTCGCCTATTTGATAGCTCTTCGTACACATTGCCCTCGTCCGGCTGGAATTTTTGAATGGTAGTAAACACTATGCCGCCGCTTGCTACTTTTAGTAGAGTTTTTAGCTCCTCTCTATCCTTTGCTTGTACAGGCTCTTGACGCAAGAGTCCTTTTGCGCTTGCAAATGTATCAAAGAGCTGGTCGTCTAGGTCGTTTCTATCAGTGATGACTACGACGGTTGGATTGTCCATCGCTAGCACTATCTTGCCCGTATAAAATACCATAGATAGCGACTTGCCGCTTCCTTGCGTATGCCACACCACGCCGCCTTTTTTGTCTCCGCCTTCGCTTGCCGCTTTTAGCGTTCGCTCCACTGCCTTATTTACTGCGTAATACTGATGATATGCGGCTATTTTTTTGACGGTTTCTATTGTGATTTGACCGCTTGTTTTATCTTCTCTCTTGTTTTTTTCATAGACTATGAAGCTTCGCACAAAATCGAGCAGTACAGACGGCACGAGCAGTCCGCACACTAGAGTCTCTATCTGAGGCGCTCTCTTTGACTCCTCCACCGCTGTGTCCTTGCTTTGTGCATTCTCCTCAAAGCAAAGCTTCTCGTCGGCGCGAATATGGGGGACTCCCCCAAACCCCCTCCACGCCATATAGCGGCTAAAATCCGCCGTGAAGCTTCCGACTCTAGCGTCTAGCCCATCCGATATGACGACAAAAGCGTTGTAAACAAACAGCGATGGAATGGCGCTTTTGTATGTGTCTATCTGTCTATACGCCGACTCTACGGTGGCGTTTTCGTCTGCGGCGTTTTTTAGCTCCACGACTACAAGTGGCAGACCATTTACAAATATAATGATGTCCGGTCTTTTGTTGGCGTGGTTTTCTATGATGGTTAGCTGATTTATCGCTACAAAATCATTGCGGCTTACATCGTCAAAATCCACCACCCGCACTATCTCGCCCCTGCTTTCATTGCCTACTTGCACGCTCACTTTCACACCCTCGGTTATGAGCTTGTGAAATGTCTCGTTACTATCTAGCAAACTAGCGCTGTTTAGTCGGAGTATTTGACGCATGGCATCATCTATGGCGTTTGCGCTCACGGTCGGATTTAGCCGAACAAGCGCATCTCTTAGCCTACTCTCTAGGACCACATCGCTAAACGACGAGCGAAGCGGCAATCGGCTATCTGGGGCTATACAGGGGGTTTGGGGGAGCCCCCCATGTTCGCGCCGACGAGAAGCTTTGCTTTGAGGAGAATGCACACAATCTGGAGCGCAGATGCACTCATAGCCCACTGACTCTAGCAGTTCGAGTACATACTGTTCTATGTCGGATTCGGTAATTTTGCTCATTTAAAGCCTTTTTGAT
>JAVRLX010000126.1:0-3303 GCA_031960985.1 Campylobacterales bacterium
ACATCAAGCCCAAGCCTTTTCGCCGCTACCTCAAACGAGCTTCTTGTCCTTGTGGAATTCTCAAAAAATATATTAATCAAAAGCTTATTAGTATACTTTTTTTCATCATCTTTTTTTGTCAAAAACTCCTCGGCTCGCTTGAGAAGCGCCTCTATCTCGCTTTTATCAAAATCTTTGGTTGTTAAAAGGTGTCTTTTTGCCATACTTTTTTACCTAAATATGAGATGTAGCTCATTGGCTTTTTGCAATTTTTTTTCTAGTTCTTCCCAGTCTTCATCCGCAACCGCTTTTTTTAGCTCTTGCAAATGTTTTTCAAAAACATCGATAGATTCTAATAAATTTGCCCTGTTTTGTCTAAAAATCTGCGTCCAAAGGTCAGCTCTACTTTTGGCTAACCTACTCATATCGCGAAAACCTCCTGCCGCCATCGAGAGAATATCTTTTGGGTTTTCTTTGCTAAGAACCGCATTAGCCAGTGAAAAGCTAATAATGTGTGGCAAATGGCTTATGTAGGCCGCATGCAAATCATGAGTTTTTGAATCCATCTCTATGATTTTTGCTCCCATCTCCGTAAATATTGCTTTTGCGATTTTTGCTTGATGATTCCCACTTTTTTCAAGGTCGCATAATACCACCGTAGAGCCCTCATAAAGCCCCTCTTTTGCCGCCGATGGACCACTGTATTCGGTGCCTGTCATTGGGTGAGATGCGACGAAGCTAGGGCGGACTTTCGGATTTATAGACGAGGATATCTTCTCTTTAGTGCTTCCAAGGTCTATAACTGTTTGAAATTCATCTATTGGGGTAAAATTGTTTAAAATATCGATGCAAGCATCCACAGGGGTTGCCAAAATTACAATCTCTTTTGAAAGAGCATCTTTGAGGGTAACTGCTTTATCTATTAATCCAAGTTTAAGCGCCTCGTCTAGGTGCGACATATTTGAGTCGTAGCCGTATATTTTGGACACTTGAGGTATTTTTTTGAGGGCAAGCCCCATTGAGCCCCCCATAAGACCGAGACCTATGATAGATATTTCCATAATTTTAGTTAACCACGCTTTATTATTACAATCTGATCAAAATTATACCAAGCGCAAACTTTTTGGCGTACGCCGAGATGGCAAGGATTTAAAACAAAAAAAGTTAAAATCTACCAAAATACAGAGCTTTTATAAAAGGTTTAAAGTTGAAAAGATTCTCCGTTATTATGACATTGGTTGCCTTGTCTGGCTATGCTCTTACTATACAAGACGTTAAATATGAGGGGCTTTCTAGAATCTCTCCCATGATGGCAGAAGAGCTTAGCGGTATACACAAAGGGGATCAGTTTAACTACGATAGGGTCGGCAAATCAATACTGGATTTTTATTCGCAAGGGTATTTTGAAGATATTTGGGTAGAAGAAAAAGAGGGCGTACTAATATATCACTTCAAAGAAAAACCAGTTGTGGCAAAAATAGAGTTTGCCGGAGAGTCTGAAAGTGATATAGAAAAATATATGAGTGATCTTGGGATTAAAAAAGGGGATAGCTATGATGAAGAAAAAATAGAAAAAAGTAAAAAATCAATTATTCGTCACATTGAAGCAGATGGGTATTTTAATACCGTTATAGAGGTCGACAAAAAAGAGATAAACGACGGTAACGCCGTGGAGATTACATATATTATCAACAAAGGCGACAAAATATACATAGAGAAGTTAAATACAGTTGGTAACAGCAAGCTAAAAAAGAGCAAAATATTATCTCAAGCGGCAAACCAAGAGAGGGAGTGGCTCGGTTGGCTTTGGGGTAGACATGACGGAAAGCTAAGACTAGAAGAGCTAAGTTATGATTCAGCTAGAATCAAAGATGTGTATATGCAAAACGGTTATTTGGACGCCTTTGTTAGCGATCCACTGCTAGCGGCTGACTTTAATACATACACTGCAACTTTAGATTACAAAATCATCGAGGGTGAGGCGTATAAAATATCGGACATTAAAATAGAGCAAAAAGAGCAGATATTAGAAGAAAATTCCCTTAAAGATGAGCTAAAGTTAAAAATTGGAGCCATCTTTAATGTAGATAAACTTAGAAAAGATATCGACTCTCTTAAAAATAAAGTAGCCGACAAGGGGTATGCTTTTGCTAGGGTAACGCCTGATTTTATTAAAGATGAAAAGACCCATACCGTCTCCATAGTATTTATGATTGATCCGGGTCAAAAAGTATATATCAACAATGTCTATATCTCAGGCAACGATAGGACGCTTGATAATGTAATAAGAAGAGAGATATTTTTGGCGCCGGGCGACCTTTATAGCTTAACCGATATGACAGATTCTAAAAATTCTCTTAAGAGAACCGGCTATTTTGAGGATATAACGATAGATGAAAAAAGAGTATCCGCCGACAAAATGGACTTAATTGTAAAAGTCAAAGAAGCCCCTACCGGCAATATAATGGTTGGCGGCGGCTATGGAACTTATGATGGACTTATTTTAAACGCCGGTATAAATGATAAAAATATTTTTGGCAGTGGGCTTAACCTCGGATTTAATCTAGAACTCTCAGGTAAGCAGTCAAATTTCGATATATCGCTTTTCAATCCTAGACTTAGAGATGGCAAGTACTCTTTGGGCGGTAATGTATTCTCAAGAAAATATATTGCGTATGACTACACCGAAAACACCACAGGGGTTAGCGTATCTACCGGCAAACAGCTTACTAGAGCTTTAGCCGCAGGCGCTTCATACCAATATAACACCATTAGATACTCGGAGATCTCTGCAAATGTCATTAGACCAGAAGATTTGGAGAATACTACAAAGTCGTCAGTGACCCCTTTTTTAAGCTTTGATAACACCGACGACTATTACACTCCAAGAAAGGGAATTTCTGCAAGTACCAGCCTAGAGTATGCGGGAATCGGCGGAAAAGAAAAATATGCAAAAAGCTTTTCAAGGTTTGGCTATTTTTACGGTCTTGAGGATTTAATTAACTATGATGCAATACTAAGATATAAGGCGAGACTTGGTTGGATTTTTAACGACCAAAGAATATCAAGGGGTAGTAAATTTTATATGGGTGGACTCTCATCTGTTAGAGGGTATCAGTCTAGCTCTATTGGCACAAAAGACGCAAACGACTATCTGCTTGGCGATACCAAGACATTTTCTAATAGCCTAGAGCTGAGCCTTCCGCTAATTACAGAGGCGAAAATGAGATGTACATTTTTTTATGATTATGGAATGATAGGCACTTCAAAAATCAATGAAAATACAAGGGCTGGTTATGGTGTTGGACTTGAGTGGTTTTCCCC
>JAVRLX010000127.1:0-3133 GCA_031960985.1 Campylobacterales bacterium
CAAAACAAGACCTAAACAAGCATCTTTTCGTTTGTGGACTGACTGGAAGCGGCAAAACTAGCACAGTCAAACATATACTCAAGAGTCTTGTAAAAGATGTGCAAATACCATTTTTAGTGCTTGAATCAGCAAAAAGAGATTACAGGCAGCTTTTGGCCGATAATACTTTTAAAGACAATCTAAATATTTTCACTATAGGTGATGCAACGGTTAGTCCAATACGTTTTAACCCTTTTTATGTACAAAAAGGCGTTCATCCCCTTGTGCATATAGATTACCTAAAGGCAATATTTAATGCTAGCTTTTCACTTTATGGCCCGATGCCTCATATCGTTGAAAAGTGCCTGCATAATGTATATCAAAAATATGGGTGGAACTTAACAAGCGGATATCATCCATTTTTTTTAAACAATGAGGGAAAATACGATGAAGAACGGTATGGAGAAAATGAACACTACTACTGTTTTCCTACGCTTTTGGATTTAAAAGAAGAGATAGATGACTATGTTAAAAATGAACTTGAATATAAAGGTGAGCTACAAGACAACATTCGCACGGCAATTATCGCTAGAATAGAAAGCCTTTGTGTTGGAGCAAAAGCGCTTATGTTTAACACGCTGGATTTTTTCCCGCTGGAAAAGTTGCTAAGTAAAAATACAATCTTTGAAATGGAAAATCTAGCGGATGATGACGACAAAGCTTTTTTTATGGGACTGATGCTTGTACTAATTAGTGAGTATCGACAAAAAGAGAATCCTGCTATCAATCCTGGGCGAAACAAAAAAGGATTGCAGCACTTTTTAGTCATAGAGGAAGCGCATAGATTGTTAAAAAATATCTCTACTGAAAGAACAAGCGAAATGATGGGAAATCCAAAAGGAAAAGCGGTAGAAGTCTTTTGTAATGTAATATCAGAAATGCGCTCATTAGGGCAAGGCGTAGCCGTCGTAGAACAAATCCCGTCTAAAATTTCTCCAGATGTAATAAAAAATTCCAATACTAAAATCGTTCATAGGCTGGTATCAAAAGATGACCAGTCCTTGTTGGCTGGATCATTGAGCATTAGTGATGATGACGCTTTGTATTTAAATCGTCTAAAGACTGGCTACGCCCTTGTGCACAAGGAAGGTATGGAGAAGCCAATAGAATGCGCAGTAATCGATGATGTCACGTCCCATGCGATAAGCGATGAGAAAGTTTACAAGGTAATGAGATCGTTAAATTTTCGCTATTTGCACACTTTAGAATCGTATGAGATTTCGCAGATTCTTAAAAACAAAGGAAGTGAAATTGTAGTACAGATATTTAACTCCCTTGTAACGACAGAGCTTTCAGGTCTTGATACCTTATTTAAAAGCTTTTACGAAAGAATCAGAAAACAACTGCTACTTTCAAACTATAGACAAAGTTGCTCTGATAGTACAATAAATACCTATTTTGTCAAAGAAACAATGGGATTATTGTCAAGAGGTTTGTATTCAAGGATGCGTCCGCTTCCTGGTGGTATTATGCATTCAATTGAGGAGATGATAGCAGCTAAGTCCGAAACGGCAAAAAAGCTTGTCTTGGAAAAGCTTGAAGATTATTGGGAACTGAAGCCTCAAATATTTATTGAGGATGTCGTGACAAATCTTGTGCTAAAACTCTGTCTCAAGTTTAATTCAGAGGAGTGCTCATCGGAGAAAGTAAAAAAAATTGTATCGGCATTCTTTTTATTTTCGGAAACAACTATGATTGATAACATATCGTCAAAGATAGTAACAAACCTCCAAGGGGCGGGCTTATGCTTGAAGCATTAGTGGAAGCTTTTAAAAGTACAGTCAAAGAGGCATTAATAAATCCGTTTAAAGAAACTGCTGAAACCAAAACTGTTGAAAATCCTTTGCAGCAAAGTATGAACGATATAAAAAATAAGTCTTTGGAAGAGCTAAAGGTAGAGAACGAAGCATCCACAAGAAAAATTATTGAAGCAAAGTCTACCTATAGTAATGAAATTAATGTTTTTATTAGAACCCCTAGTGAATTAAAAGTTTACCAAGAAGCTGGGCTTAAAGAGGCTACAGTAAATGATCGTCCAGTACTTATTGATACATCAATAGATTTATCAATAAAAGATGGAATGGGCAGGACAAATTTGGAGCGAATGGAAGAAGGATTGCCTCCATTAGATAAAAATGGGGAATCATACAATCTTCATCATATTGGTCAAAAAAACGATTCCCCTTTGGCGGAATTAACAAATGAAATACACAAAAAAGAATATTCTACATTGCATGATACATCTATTAGAGAAAGTGATATTGATAGAGAATCTTTTTACAAAGAAAGGTCTGAACACTGGAAAGCAAGAGCTGAAGAAATAAAAAAACAAGGGAGCGAAGTAAATGTTTGAGGAAATTGAAAAAAATAAAAATATTTTAAAATCAAAACCGGTTAAAGATGAAGTTATCCAGCGGTATGCAGATGAGCTAGGCGTGTCATTTGGTCAAGAGTTTAAAGAATATATAAAGAGATTTGGATGCATAAGCATCGGCTCATTAGAGTTTTACGGGATTTGTGGCGATAACGATAAGATTCCGAGCGCTATTCATGCCACAAAAATGATGAGAAAACATATTCCAACTCTTTCTAAAGATTTAATAGTGTTTTACGAAGTAGGTGATGGAAGTTTTTATTGTATCGACAGTCAAGATGAAGTTTATCTCTGCGAATTTGACAAATGTTCTAAATATAATATGAAGTTTGAACAATTTATATTAAAACAATTAAGTGCATTACAATAAAATATACTTCTACCAAAAAATTAGATTAAGTCTTTTCCAAATGTATAAATGTATAATACAAACATTACTTTAAAAATGGAAGGAATTAATGAGTTATCAAAGTACTACTTTAAAGAAATAAGCTGCCCCCATTTGTCAAGACAATTTTATCTCTTAATTTATTTCTTACTAACACCTGTTACCCTATGCCACATTTTGAATAGATTTCAAATATAGATTCATAGGTTTTTGATAACCTATACCTCAAGTGAAATCTTCTAAAGTTGTATTTGTCAATATATTTTGCTACCCCCCTCTTTTAGTTCTTTGATTGATTTGTAATCATTGATATAGATATCGCCATATTTTAG
>JAVRLX010000128.1:0-3076 GCA_031960985.1 Campylobacterales bacterium
GTAACTCTTCTTCGGTAGTAAATAGATTTATCTGTTTTTGTATTTCGCCTTGCATAATTTTGATACGCTCCGTTATCTCGGCAATACGCTCTTTTATCAATATTTTTGTGGCTTTAATATGCTCATCCGCCTTTGATTTAAGGCTCTCTTTGAGAATTTTAATTTTAGAGTTTACTGTATCATGTATCATAGAATTTATCGACTCTTTTTGCATATATATACGCTCTCTAATTTTACTTGATAGCTCCATAGGTATTGGTTCATAGGTAAAAGGTAAAAGCTCAAGTTCCTTCTCAGTCGGTATAAATTTGCTACCATCTAGCTTGAAATTTTGGGTGACAATCTCTTCGTGTATCAATGAGCCACTGTTGCTCAGCGCCAAAAGTCGACTTTGTGCTTGCAGATATATGCTATCTAAACCATCAATAATTTTGTAGCTAAACCTAGAAATGGATTTGTCTTTGATGGTCGGAAAGAGCCTCTTTCTAAAGTCGGCTATAGCGTACTTGACAATCGGATGTGCGAGATGAATAAGTACCAAATCATCCCTATCTGCTTTTAGTTCAGAGTCAAAAATAAGTTTTTTTAGGTTGTCGTCTTTATCCATTATCGAGGCCTTGGCATTGCGCCAACTTATCGGCAAATCTTTTAAAACATATGCCTCTATAAGCTCTCCACTAGATGCTAATTGTGGCTTGTTATGAAGTTTTAGTGCTTCATTGATTAAATTTATGAGATTTTGAGGAGTATAGTTTATTTGTTTTTTTGAGTGGTTGAGCTCTTCGAGCAGATGCGCATAATTTAGCTTTGCCTTTAGTTCGTCCTTGATGTCTTGATGGATAATATCTCGTCTTCGCTCATCAAAATTAATCTCATTTGAAAGTCCCAAAATAGCGTTTTGTACATTTTTTTCTATGATTTCAGATACTGCTCCAATATCGGCTCTCATTTGTTCTGTCTTGTTTATAAGAATTTGCAGAAAGTCCGAATCTCTACGATTTTTGTAATGAAAATGCGAGATAAATACCTCATCAAACTTTTGCCCAAAACGGTCAATACGGCCGTTTCTTTGTTCCATTTTGTTCGGATTCCATGGGATTTCATAGTGGACTAAATGTCGGCAGTAGTTTTGCAAGTTCAAACCTTCACTTGCCGCATCTGTGGCTATCAGAACTCTTATCTTGTTTGATTGTGGGGACTCTTGAAAAGCGGCTTTGATAAGCTCTCTATCTGCCAGCGAAGCGCTACCGCTGAGTGTTACAAATCTACCGCCGTCATCGATAGGACTTAGAGCGTCTAACAAATACTCCATCGTGTCTTTGTACTCCGTAAATATTATCACTCTCTCATTTTTCCATTTACCATATTCGAAGAGATTTTTCTTGATAAAATCCACCAGTTGGGCTACTTTTGAGTCGTCTTTTGTTGGGTTGGCAAGCTTGACTATTTTTGACAAAAGCTCTTTTTCTGCACTGTTTAGTTTTTTTGTAGCTTTTGTGCTTTCGATAGTTGCTATCTCTTCATTTTGGTCTTTTTCATCGTCGCTACTATAGTCCTCTTTTGCAAGTTGCTCCAGTCTCGATAACAGTTTTTGATCTATAGTGATGGATTCATCTATCTCATCTAATGCAGCTTGATGCCAAATGATAGAATTTTTAAATGCTTTTGGACTAGATAGTGCTCTTTTTTTGAGTATTGTCATAGCAAATGCCACAGTATGGGCATTTTGATTGTTTGCCAAGCGCATTCTAATATACTCGTCTAGCATGCTATATAGCGCATTTTCTTCTTCATTTGGAGTGATTTCTATTGATTTTAGTATCCGCTTGGCAAAACTTTTTTTGGATTCTATATTTTCTTTTAGCCTTCGTATCATGATATTTTTTAGCTGGGTTTCGTTAATTTTTGGACCGCGACTAAATCTAAGTGGATCAAGCAACTCTAAAAGTGCTGTAAAACTCTCTGTATAGCCATTGTGTGGTGTCGCTGTCAAAAAAAGCCTATGTTCAAACTCACTTGCAATATCTCTAATAAGTTTAGTTCGTTCACTATCTTTTATATACTTCTGCTTACCACTCGGTGCAATATTGTGTGCTTCATCTAGTATTAACATATCCCATCGTTTAATACCTGATTTTGTACTTGAAGCTGCTTTAAATAATTGCTTTACCTGCTCTTTTTTCATATAGTCCATAGAAATAATCAGTCTCGGGTATGATGTAAATGGATTTGAATTTATGCCGTATTCTCGACGAAGCCTTAGCAACTCTTCTCTATCGATTATTTTAAAATCAAGTCCAAATTTTTCGCTCATCTCACTCTGCCACTGTATCAAAAGCGAAGCTGGCGCTACTATGAGTATTTTTTTTATTCTACCTCTATGAAGCATCTCTTGTATAACCAACCCAGCCTCAATAGTCTTGCCAAGACCAACATCATCAGCTATAAGCAGGTTTACACGAGGCATTTTGACCGCTCGACTAACTGGTTCTATCTGATAATCCTCAATATCTATAGCGCCTTTTAGTGGGGACATCAGTGTTGTGCCAAATAAAAAAGAGTGTGATGACCAACGAATAGCACAGTCAAGAGCTCTTATTGTATGTGGTGTGTCAAATGAGGCTTCCAATACATTTGGGAAAGTATCAGTATCTAAAAGCTCTTTGGTTTTATCGTTTTCTCTCTCCCAGATAATCTCCATGCTCTCGCCAAGGGAATCATTATCAATAGACTCCAAGATAAGTTTGTTTTCATTTTTAAAAGATGAAACATCTGTAATATAAAAATTTCTGTTGCGTAGTGTTACAAACTGCCCGATTTGCGGTTTCATATGAAAAGTCCTATTTATTTTAGATCTATAACTTATTTTAACAGATTGGACTTTTTTATTTTCTTGGACATGGAGTCATATTTACCGCACTGCTATTTTTAGATAAAACTCTTAGTAAATTATAATGCCCCCAAAAAATTAAACAACAATTTTATGAGTCATCTTTAAAAAAATAGTCTAAAATAAAAACAACATAACCTTTTTAGGAGAAAAAACTATGAGCGCCAAGAAAAAAACATACAGTGC
>JAVRLX010000129.1:0-2998 GCA_031960985.1 Campylobacterales bacterium
CTTCTCACTTTTTTTGTAAATGATGACTTGCGGGTTAATGTGGCTAAAGACTACCGGAAAAGTCTCTGATGAAAATCTAGGGCTGAATTTTGCCTCTATCCCATATCCGTCAATCTTTTCTACGATATCCATCTCCCTATATAGTCCGATCATATACTCACAACCACTCCCACTTCTGACATTATAACGAGCCAGATCAAAAGGCGGCGTTGTAGATGGGGCTATCGTCGACAGCACACAAATATCACTGCCTTTTTTGATATTTTTCTCTATCCAATCTGCAGCCAAAAGCTTTGTAGAGTGCGCCGGACTGTTTTCATCGATATAAGCCATCTTGAGTGGCAATGACTGGATGATAGTAAAAACAAGAGACAGATAAATAAGATTTTTTTTGTATCTAAAATCTGAGAGCAAAATAAATATAAGAGCCAATGGCAAAAAATGCGGCACATACCTAAAGTTTATATGCCAGTCGCATATAGAGGCGGTGAGTAGTCCACTTGCAATCAGTGTAAATAAAACAACGGATGAAAAAACTCTAGAATATAAAAAAGTTGGTCTAAAAAGCTCTTTTACGGACAATATCAAAAACAAAGAACCAAAAAACAGGCCAAACCCCTGAAAATATGAATTTCTCAAAAACAGCAAAATATACTTTAGATTTAGCGTGAAAAAAAACCAGGCCTTTTGAGCTTCTCTCTCTAGCTTGAAGGCTTCGTAGTTTAGAAAAATGTACGGGTTCGTGAGTGCAAAAAAAATAAAAGAAATTGCCGGAACAATAAAAAGAATACGCCAACTAATAGTCTTTTGCAAAAAAAGAATAAAAAGAGCAATCCACACCGCAATACACAAAGTATAAAAAGTCTGTGCAGCGCCAAAAGCTAGACCAAGCCCCAAAGATATTAGCAATATATCTAGCTTTGAGTAGCTTTTTGTAGCAAATATCTTAGCCGTGAAATATATGGTCATGTTTACAAAAAAAAGTGCATACCAGTGCGGCTTCAAAACCTGAGAAAACATGATGGAGCTAGGTGCGAAAAGATAAATAGCAGTGGAAGCTAACGCCATCTTTTCATTTGTAAAAAACCTAAATGTTTTGTACAAAAACAGCGCTGACGCAGTGAAGAAAAACAACACAAACGCCCTGCCATAGATATACACATTGTCCATAATCTCAGGATTTTTGAGCAGGCCGTCTAGGTTTGTAATATGCACCAATCCTAGTTTTTGCAATGCAAAGTAAAAAACTCCAAGCGGATAGAGGTATGACCCGCCATATTGATAGTAATGAGGGTCAAAATCTAGGTTTGCTGGCTTTATTCGAGAGAGAGACATGATGTTGTAAACCTCGTCCATATCGACACTATAAATCTTAAATCTCATCATCCACTTATCTATACTTTCATCATTATTCTCATTTTTATATATTAGTGCTGGTCTGTCGATTGAATTGTTGGCGATATTTGCCTGATAATTTTTTATATATTCAAAGTCATTAATCTTCGTGCCATAGTCCAAAGTAAAAAACTGGAATATAAAAAAGGAAAGCAATAAAACAAAAACTCTGGTTCTCATTTAATTGCTTCAAGCATTAAGTTTTTTCCTACTATCCGTCCAAATGTCAATCTATCTATAAATTTACTTATCGGAAAAATATACTTATCATAAGTTTTTAGTGAACTTTCTTTTACAATTCCACTGTTATCAATATATTTATAAACTAATGTCGCAAAATAGCCTATAAAATCAAAATATCTACAGTCTTTTATTTTAAAACCTGCTTTCTGAATTTTTTCCACCAATTCTCTCTTTTCATATCTTCTTATATGTCCAACATTTTCATCCATTTTGGTAAAAAGCTCCATTTTTGCAGGTACCAATATTTTAATGTAAGCACCTTCATTAAGCTTATGATAAAACTTTTCCAATATCTCAAAATCATTTTCTATATGTTCTAGAACATTTAAAGAATAAATTAAATCAAATACTCCATCAAACTCATCAATATTTCTTTTCGTTTCGCAAACAATTGACTCATGCATACTAAAATCAAGTTCTACTGCATAAATACCACCTTTGATTCTATTGCAAAACTCTCCCTTGCCAGCACCGAAATCCAATGTTCTTTTTGAGTTCTTTAGGCTACTTTGTAACCATTGAAAAATTGAATTATTATAATTTATTGCAAGACTCATAATATCTAAGTTGTCTTTGCCAATATATGCACTATTTGTGTCTAATTTTAACTCTTGCATTTTTACTCCAAAGTTTTTTTATACATATTTTCATTATTATCCGTAGTTTTTCTTATTGTTATCATCGCAAACATACAGACGCCCGCTCTCTCAAAAATCTTCTCTATACTCCTGCATATCCCGTACATAAAACCAAACATCAAGCTTTTCATCGAAATACCGCCAGATAGTAAATAGCTAAATGGCATTAATGGTTCTATTTTTTCTATTTTCAAATTTGGAAATTCATCTTCAAAAATTTTTCTATCCCTCTCAAATACAATCCAAGGCAACGCCCCATTTGCTCCAGACAGCGGTCCACTAGACGGAAATTCCCAATTTTTTACATCTTCTACAAATGGCTCATGATGGAGATTTTTATAGATAAACCTAGACCAAGCACAACTCCAAGGCTCAATCATAACAATCCCCCCCCATTTGCCAAAACCCTCTGCGCTTCACTAAAAAAATCTCGCACATTTGGTATATGGTGCAAAACATCAGTCATTACGATAGCTTTCAGGGAAGAGTCGTCAAACGGTAGTTTCGTGGCATCTATTACCATATCAACGCCATCGCACTCAAAAACTTCTGATGTTATCAAGTCGCTAATAATATCTTTCGCAAATCCTGCCCCCGAGCCAATTTCTAGCACCTTTGCATCTATTTTACTAGAAATCTCAGTGTCGATCTTTTTGTACCACTCCGTATAAAGCTTGCGCAAGAATCTCTTTTCTTTTATTATCTCTCTGCGGATAAGGGTG
>JAVRLX010000130.1:0-3121 GCA_031960985.1 Campylobacterales bacterium
AGGTAACAAAAATAGTTACTTTCTTAAAAACATTAGAGGGCAAAAAACCTTCTATCGAATATCCGATGCTTCCAAGCTCAACCGCCGCAACGCCAAAACCAGATGCGAAATAAAGATAAACAGTGAGAAAATACGAATCATATGAGCTCCTTGCAAATTACCAAAAACAACTCACAATTTAAGCTGTGTCTCTTTTAAAAAAGTGAAATACGAGCGGTGTTATTCATTTAGCGCCGCTCTATACATCCACTTTAAAGTCTCCTCTATCTGTATCGGAGGCCGCAAGTTTGGCAGCGCATTTTTCAAACGCCCAAAATCGCCGCTCATACTCTCAATCTCATTTTTTCTAACAAAGGCGGGATTAATCTCTATTTTTATCTTATAGCCCGCCAGTTTTTCTAGCTGCTCAATTATCTGCCTAAGGCTTATCGCCCTACCTGAGCATATATTAAATACTCCGCTTTGGATATCTGAATCCACAAGCGACGCATACGCTTCACCCACCCATCTTACATCCGAAAAATCTCTATATACATCTATATTGCCAAGCTCTATAATATCTTTTTTTTGCGCAAAATGAGCGACTATTTTTGGCGCCAAAAAATGCTCTGCCTGCCCGACGCCTGTGTAGTTAAAAGGTCTTACAATAATACACTCCGCACCTTCGACCGCCGCCGCATACTCCATTGCCAGCTTGCTAATTCCGTAGTGATTAATCGGTTTTGGACACACCTTTTCATCAATTTTACCAGATACATTGCCATATACATTTGATGAACTCGCCAGCACTATTTTTGTGATACTTTTTTGCCCTCTTACGGCTCTTAGTAGATTTACGGTTCCATGCAGATTGACATCATATATTTCGTGATAATTGCCATGAGCAGGGAAGCTAATAGCCGCCAAATGTATTACGCATTCAGGTTTTAGCTCGAATAGCTCCTCAAGCGTTTTAGCGGCGTCGGTTATATCGCTTTTTATCCCTACGACCTCAAACCCTTTTGCCTCTAATGCGTCTTTTACATATCTGCCCGTAAAACCCTCAAGCCCCGTAACTGCGACTTTTTTCAAAACGAAAAACCACTCTCATTTCGTTTTATATCAGCTTCTACCATCATGCGGCATAGCTCCTCAAGGGTAGTCTTTGGCTCCCATCCTAGCTTGTCTTTTGCTTTTTGTGGGTTGCCGATGAGCAAATCGACCTCTGCCGGCCTATAAAATTTTGGATTGACGGCTACTACCGTTTTGCCGCTTGCCCTATCTATACCTATTTCATTTTCGCCAGATCCTCTCCACTCTATATCCATATCCGCCGCCCTAAACGCCATCGTCACAAAGTCTCTTACACTCTCCGTTCGATTTGTCGCAAGCACAAAGGTATCGGGTGTTTTTGCCTGCATCATCAGATACATCCCCTCTACATACTCCTTTGCATATCCCCAATCTCTTTTTGCATCCAAATTCCCAAGCTCCAGAGTCTTCATTTTGCCTAGTTTGATTTTTGCCGCCGCATCCGTAATTTTACGGGTAACAAACTCTCTGCCCCTAAGCGGAGATTCGTGGTTAAAAAGTATGCCGCTACAACCAAATATATCGTACGACTCTCTATAATTGATAGTCATCCAATGAGCATAAAGTTTTGCAACCCCATACGGACTTCTAGGATAAAAAGGTGTGCTCTCAGTTTGCGGTATCTCCTGCACTTTCCCAAACATCTCAGAGGTTGAGGCTTGATAGTATTTGATAGATGTGTCGACTATTCTAATAGCCTCCAACAGATGCGCCGCCCCAAGCCCCGTAATATGCGCCGTAGCTAGCGGTTGCTCAAAAGATACCCCAACGAAGCTCTGCGCCGCAAGGTTGTACACCTCATCCGGTCTTATATCGTTTATCATCCGTATGCTATTTGTGGCGTCCGTGAGGTCATACTCAATAAGGTGCAGATTTGGGTGCGCCTCTATCCCAAGCTCCTCTATCCGCCAGAAGTTGACAGACGCCGTCCTCCTATATGTCGCATATACCTCATACCCTTTTGCGAGCAACAACTCCGCTAGATATGCCCCATCTTGCCCTGTTATTCCGGTTATTATCGCTTTTTTCATTTTGCCCTAAACTCCTCGTATTTTTTGTCTACATACTCTTTTATTTCCCGCTCAAACCTATCCCTGCTAAATCTAAGAGCATTTTTACGAATTTTCTCTTTATCAAAAATATCTCTATTTTTCTCAAACAACTCCACGGCGTCCAGTAGCCTCTTTGCATTTTGCTCCTCAAAAAATATCCCCGTATCCTCTTTTGACACCTCGCCTCTTGATGCAAAGCCGCCTACTATAGTCTCAAGCGCCGCCCCTTTGCCATATGCGATGACAGGCACGCCAGCCGCTTGCGCCTCTATCGGAGCTATACCAAAGTCCTCATCCGCCGCAAAGATATATGCTTTTGCGTTTTGGATTAGCTCTATCATACTCTCTTGACTTTGATAACCGACAAGCTCCACATTTTTACCAGCTTTTGCTTTTATTTTGGACTCCTCCGGTCCAGCGCCTATTACTACCAGTTTATGATTTGTCGCAGACATCGCCTCCACTATAAGGTCTATTTTTTTGTAAGGCACCATTCTAGAGGAGGTAACATAATAATTTTCCACTTTTTTTGAAATACCAAAAAGCTCCGTATCTACCGGTGGATATATGACGGCGTCCACTTTTTTTCTATAAGTTTTTTCCACCCTTTTTGCTATATACTTAGATATTGCCACAAAATGATCCGGTCTATTGGCGCTTAGGCTATCCCACATCCGTATTTTATGCAAAAAATATCTAGCAAGCCACCCATTTAGCCCACTAGTAAGCCCCCCATCCTCCAAATGCCCAAAATACAAATCCCAAGCATACCTCATAGGGGAGTAGATATAGCAAATATGCAGCTGTTCATGCGTAGTTAACACCCCTTTTGCAACGGCGTGAGACGATGAGAGTACAAGCTCATACCCTCTCATATCGAGCTGCTCTATCGCAAGGGGAAAAAGCGGCATATAGTTTCTATAGCTCTTAGCCGCAAAAGGGATTTTTTGAATAAAAGATGTTGTCGCCCTTTTACCTTTGAGTATCTTTTTTCTATC
>JAVRLX010000131.1:0-3033 GCA_031960985.1 Campylobacterales bacterium
TCGTATTTGTGGCAGGGACAGCCTTGCCGATGCTAACGCATATCGGCTTCGGTTCCAAAGCTAAAAAAGCCAAGCAGTTGGCTTTTTTAACGCTTTTCACCCTTGCAACCCCCTAAAGCTACCTGCTGACGCAGGAGAGATAGAGGTTCTTACGCACTTTTGGTGCGTAAGGTCAGTTAAAAACCCTGAAGCAATATTGAAAATAGAGCCTCTATCTGAGCGTCTTCCATTGTTATCGTATTGCCGCTCTCAAAAAAATCTCTCAATTTTCGTGTGTCAAAGCCCGGTTGAAACACACAGTTTTCATGGGCAGGTAAAAACCCTCTAGCGAGAGCTATATTTTCGTTTTTATCAATATTTTTACCGCAAAAAAAACATTTATCAAGGGTATGAAGTCTCCCTTCCATTTTTAGCGCCGTCAGATAGCTTTCCAAAAGAACTCGTTTTGCCGAGGCTTTTTGTAGTTTTTCAGCTGCGCTTTCTAGCATTTCAAAATAAAAGCCACCGTGTTCGCTTACCTCTTTTAGGTGTTCGCCCAAAAGCTTGCAAAATGTTTGCCATGCTAGTAGTTTGTTTCTATCTCTTAACCATCCGTAGCCAAGGTGGGTAACATCTCGAAGGCGCAAAAGAGAGCGGTTTTGTATCGCCTCGGCGGCAAAGTCTATTTTGTAGCCTAGATTTATGGAGGAGTGTCTTGCGCCGTAAAATCTATAAAGAGTTTTTATCTTGTTTTGCGTGATTACAGTGACTAGCAAATCCTCTTCTTTGACTTTTCTAACCCCTAATATAAACCCCTGCAATATATCCCCGCGCCAACTAAGCTCAATTTATGAGTATTTTACCCGTTTTTTTGTAAGATTTCGCATTTGATTTTTCCAAGAATTTTACTTGGAAACTAGATCTTCAAGGAACATAGATGGATTTGCTCTCTTCATTTAAAGACAACTGCGGCTTTGGCGTACTAGCCAGCATAAAAAATATCCCAGACCATAAAATAGTAGAAGACTCTATAAAAGCTCTTGAGCGGATGATGCACAGAGGCGCCATTGCGGCTGACGGCAAAAGCGGCGACGGTAGCGGACTTTTATTTGCCATGCCAAAAGAGTTTATGGCATACGCGGCAAAAAACGCCGGATACGACCTTCCGGAGCAGTTTGCAGTAGCGCAAGTATTTTTTACAGATGAAGCTCAAAAAGATATATTTAAAGCAAAGTGCGAGGCAAACGACCTTAGCGTTCTCTTTTTTAGAAAGGTTCCAATCAATACAGACGCACTTGGTAAACAAGCGCTTGAGATGTTGCCAAATATTGAGCAAGTGTTTGTTGTTGCCAACTCCCTTATGTCGGCAAAAAGATTTGACGCCCTTTTGTATCTAACGAGAAAAGAGATAGAGCATGCAATAGATGATGAAAATTTTTATATCTGTTCCTTTTCTAGCAAGGTTATAAGCTACAAAGGGCTTGTAATGCCTACTCATATCGCTGAGTTTTTTAAAGACCTTACAAACAAAAAATTTAAAGCCTCTTTTGCCCTTTTTCACCAAAGATTTTCTACAAATACTTTGCCAAAATGGAGACTTGCGCAACCTTTTAGAATGCTTGCCCACAATGGGGAGATAAACTCGGTAGAGGCAAACAGATACAACGCCATCGCCAAGAGCGAATCACTAAAAAGCGAAGTATTTAGCGATGAAGAGATAAAAAGAATACTCCCAATACTTCAAGAGGGTAGCTCAGATTCGGCAAGCCTCGATAACTTCTTTGAATTTTTAACTGTTAATGGGTTTGATTTTTTCAAGGCGGCAAGGGCTCTTATACCGGCTCCATGGCAAAACGCTCCACATCTTGACGCAGGACTTAGAAGTTTTTATGAATACACCTCTACCTGTTTTGAAGCGTGGGACGGCCCTGCCGCGGTAACTTTGACAGACGGTAGGTATATAGGATGCGTACTTGATAGAAATGGTCTTAGACCAGCAAAATACATTATTACAAAAGATTCGAGAATTCTTATAGCCAGTGAGTATGGGGTCCTTGATATTGATGAGAGCCAAATAGTGGAAAGGGGTAGACTCCAAAGCGGTCAGATGATAGGCGTTGACCTTAAATTTGCAAAAGTGCTCAAAAACGACGACATTAACGAGTATCTCAAAAACTCAAAGCCTTATGCAAAATGGCTAAATAGACACATGATACATATGCAAGAGTTCCTTGATTCATCGAGTGAGAGCATAGACTATACATGTGAAAATCTAGTCGAAAAACAGCTTTATTTTGGTTATAACTATGAGCTTATCGACATGGTAGTTAGACCGATGATGGAAGAGGGCAAAGAAAATACCGGTTCCATGGGCGATGATACCCCTCTTGCGGCATTTAGCAAAGAAGCTAGACCAATAGCAGATTATTTTAAACAAAAGTTTGCGCAAGTAACCAATCCTCCTATCGATCCTATAAGGGAAAAAGTCGTTATGAGCCTTAACACCGGTTTTGGCGAGATACATAATATCCTTAGTGAATCAGAAGAGAACGCAAAAAGAATTAAGACATTCTCTCCGCTACTAAGTCAAGATAAACTAGCCGTACTTTTAAGCTTTGGGGACAACAAAAGCCCTAGATATGAGGCGTGCTATAAAAACAAAACTTTTTATACTCTATATGAAAAAGATTTAGAAAATGAGCTTGATGCTTTAGCTTTTGAAATTGCAAAAGCTGTTAAAGAGGATGGGGTTAGGATAGTTGTATTAGACGATAGAGGGGTCGATGAGGATAAAAAAGCGATACCTATGGCTATGGTTGTTGGACGCTTAAATTCGGTACTTCTAAAAGAGGGTGTAAGACATCTTGTTTCAGTTGTTTGTATAACCGCAGAGGTGTATGATTCTCACAGCTCCGCTGTACTTGTGGCATACGGTGCGAGCGCTATATACCCATATCTTTTGTACTCTACTGTTTATGATATATGCAAATCAAAAGGATTTAGCGAATATAAAACGAGAAAATCGCTCAAAAATGTGCACCATGCGATAGATCT
>JAVRLX010000132.1:0-2952 GCA_031960985.1 Campylobacterales bacterium
TGCGGTTTGCGACAAAAGAAATCGATGTATGATAGTCGGTTTTGCCGATAGGGGTTGGGAAGACTACGAGTATTGGGTGCAAAACGACAGGAAAATAGTCAAACGTATAAATGCTCTACTAGCCGAAGTTTAATAGTGTTTGCGTGATAATCTTCCCTGTGTGGGAAAAAGTTGCACCTGTTGGGTGAAGTCTTCAAGTGTGACTTTTTCCTCTTTAAGTGCCTAATTATAGAGCAATGGGGCTTGTTGTCTAATTTGGCATGGAATGATTGGGGGTTTATTGAAAAAGTGGCTATAGGGTAACAGGTGTTAGTAGGAAATAAATTAAGTGATAAGATTGTCTTGACAAATGGGGGCAGTTTATTAAGAAAAAAATTTCATAATATCCGCAATTCTTATATCAAAGAAAGCAAAACGCCAAGAGAGGGAAAAACAAAAATGTTTAAAAAATGTGTTTTTAAAATAGTTTTAGTTTCAATGATTTTTGCAGGCTCAGTATTCGCAGGGACAGATTACCCTCCAATAGGTGGCGGTATTGATACTACAAAACCCATCACATCAAGCTCATCTTCACCAGTCGTGGTATATGCAGCCAATGGAACAGCAATCATAACAGCAGCGGAAGGCTCGATAGTAATAAACACAGTCACCTTGGCAGTAACACCGCCTTTTGGTTACTCAGTACTAGTAGAAGAGGTTGCATCTCTACCGACTGGCACAACTCTAAGAGCCATAGTGCATATATATTATTTGAGCTTTACAGGCAAAGACGGTAAAGCACACTACGTGAAAATCACTCTTACCAAATTGCCATCCACGGGAAATAGCGCTTGGACTACACAAACATTGACTGATAAACTTTACGGAACTACTACCTATTATTTTAGTTCTACTAGTTCTGATTATGTTGTAGATAAATATAATCAAGTTTATCGCCCTACTATTAATTTAAGAGTTTATAACAATGTGATTTCTAGTGTAAAAGATTATGAAATCTATATTACTACATCAGAATTTTTGTCTTCAGCTGGAAATTCATTGGGCTTTAAATACCGTTTTGACAACAATCCCGTACTAGCATCATCTGCAACTGTATCAACGGACTATCAGTTACTTTTTATCTACAATAAAAAAGATTTTTTAACAAATCTGATGAACTCAGAAACACTAATTTTGCAATATAATCCTTATGGCGCAAATAACAGAACTGTCTCTTTCGACATAACTAACCTAAAAAAATCATTAGATAGCCAAGGCATATCTTTTCGTGTACTATCAGCTCCCGCAGCCGTTACGATTCCTCCTGGTTATGAATACAAGATGTCTATAGCTGACGCACAAGGTACGGTTACATACTCAGGAAGCGCCAACGGTGTAAATGTGGATTCTGCAACTGGACTCATAAGCGTCGATGCAAATGCAAAATATGGCGCAACTGCAACTATCACGGTCAAGGACGGCGATGGGCAAACGGCTGCAACTGTCGTTACTGTCGGTGTTGCTATGCCGCTTAAAAAAGGCTGGAATATGATAACCAGCCCAATGGATAACAAAAAAGTTGGGGTAGATTTGCTTAGGTCCAATGGGGTAACTTCCGTATGGGCGCTTGATTCATCTAGGGACGCATATTCAGCGCCTATCTATATAGAGCCTGGAGTTGGTTATTGGGTAAGAGCTTCTGCTGACACGATTATTGTAGTTGATGTTCAACAAGCTACTGACACCACAAAGATGAGTATAGTTACGGCTTTGGCAAAAGCATTAGCAGGGAAATGGAATTTGCTTGGTACGTCCACAAACACAACAAAAACATATATCAAATCTCGTGGGAAAACAGAGGATGTTTGGTGGTTCAACGCCGCAAATAACAGCTATTCAGCAATAGATGCCATTCCTGCAGGTAGTGGCTTTTTTTACAAGAGCAGCTATCCAGTTTCTATTTCGCCAGATGCACCATCTTTGTCAATATCTATTCCAAGTGCAAAGAGTTCTTTTGAAATTGGAGAGACTGTTAATTTTCAAGCATCCACAACCAGTGATGGGACTTTTGAATATATTTGGGATTTTGGCACTGGGCAGACAAGCACGTCGCAAAACCCATCTACTAAATACATTTCCAGTGGAATCTATACTGCTACCTGTAAGATAACAAATACGGAGAGTGGACTTTCTACTAGCAAATCTCTTGTTATTACCATAAAAGCATCCGCTTCAGATGCTCCGCCTCCGCCCTCTTCCTCAAGTTCGACAAGTGTAACAAGTTCAGATGCTCCACCTCCAGCTCCAGGTACGGCAGCCACAAGTTCCACCCTGTTGTCAGCATTCTCTAAGCCTACTCAGGCTGCCTGCGAGACTGGTGGTGGAAAATGGGACACAACCTACAATGAATGTTCTGCCACTTGGGACAACGCCAACAAAATATGCACTATGCCTTCGCCAGATGCATGGGAGAAATTGATAATAAATTGCGGTGCGACAAGAAATAATATATACAGCTCAGCAACATATTTTCTTGGGGGTGGTTCTGGCAGTGGAAGCTGTGTGACCAGCAAAGGTTTTTATGTCTATCCGCATGGCTATTGGTCGTATTTATCAAATGATACAAGCAGCAGCTGGCTTGCACTGTTTACTAGCTATGATAGCTATAGTATTTATAAGTACCTTGCTCCTAGCAATAGCTATTTTGTTCGGTGCGCCAACTAGAGTCTATGCTCGCTTGGTTTATTGCAGTAGCCTTGCTTCCAAAATACCAAAGAAAGTCTCGCTCGTTCCCAATGTCCTCATTGGGAACGCATACAAAACCCACAATACAAGTACGCATCCCCAAGCTGGAGCATGGGGACGAGAGTAAACATATTGTCAATAAGGGGCTAGGATGCAAGCTGTTTTTTATTCACAGGCTAGAAATAATCTACGAGAGATCATCAATAAAGTATGCGATGATTTTGACGA
>JAVRLX010000133.1:0-2993 GCA_031960985.1 Campylobacterales bacterium
TTGTGCAAGTTTAAAAGCTCTTAATCTTTGTTCTGAACCAAGGGGATCCATTTTGGAGTCTTGATAATCTATTTCGTAGAGTTTTGCCCCTATCTCTTTTGCTACAGCTTTTGCAAGCTCCGTTTTACCAGTGCCGGGCGCTCCATAAATCAAAATATTTGCCCCTTCATTTCCTAATTTTATCTGCCTTTTTAAAAGCTCTATCATAACATTTAGTCTATCTTCAATATGCGTATAATCTTTTATACTTAGATTTCCATCTGTTGTTGCTGTTATCATCCCTTTGATGACGGCGTATATGTTTTTGTGCTCACTCATCATCCGCTCTACAAAACCATCTGATATTAACCCCAATTTAGAGCTAAGTGAATTAGAGCCACTTCTTAGAAACAAAAGCCCAGATGCCGCAAGGCGCCCTTCTCTATTTAGAGCTATTTTGAGATCTTCATACTGCTCACCTATAAGTAGCGATAGAAGTTGTACTACTTTATTTGAATTTAAGTTATTGCCGCACAGTATAGAGAGTAATCTTTCTAATTCTTCATAGTAATTTATGGTCACAGCAAACTTTAGTAGCGCTTTTTCTGTAGATGAAAGGCCTATGCTTTTGCCTAATTTTTCTATGTTTGACTCCAAAATTTTTGGGTAAGCAAGCTTTTTGTTGCGATTTTTGGTCACAGTATAAAGTATTTGTTTAAAAAAGAGATTTCGACCTTGCTCTGTCTGTAACTGCCCCTCTTTAAGTTCTATGCCAGCTATAGCGAGCACCGGAGTAATTTCATAGTGATAATGATCCTGTTCCAAAAAATTTGTTTTAAATAAATTTATTGCCCGAAGCGCCACTAAAACAAGCGTCTCTTGTATCTCATCTTCAATTATCATAGCGCTTTTTAATCGTCTTCTCATATCAGGCCTCCGTAATAGATTTAGCGTAAGTATAACTTTTAATACGGACAGGTTTGTGTCTTGCTATTCGCATTCGACTATCAAAATATCTAGATTTTCCACCATCCAAATGAGTTTTTGCGGCAGATAGGAGACAAAAAGCCTGTTTAGCGTTTGCATAAAATCTATAGGGTAGCTTTTGGCGATGATCTTTATGCATAGCTTTTTTGCCGTTATTGCTATTTCGAAAAGCTCTATTTCGCCCTGTTTTTGAAGTATCGCCAGTATGTACCGCATACACTCCTTTGCGGCGTCAAGTAGCCACTCGTTCATATTTTGCCCATACGGCTCGTCATGGTCACTAAACTGTGTTATGGCTGAGAATTTCGGAGTTATCTCTCTTTTTTGCTTACTTGCAAGATTTGGGAGGAGATTTTGAAGCTCTTTTAGCTCTGGCATATACCTTTCTTGACACAGCAGTTCATAGACTCTATCCATTGTCTTGTCGTCAATATGATTTCTAAAGGTCATCAGCCTACAAAAGCTCTCTATCGATTTATTGTCAAGAGAAGACAAAACAGCTTTTGCATATATACCGTTGCCATTGCCGACAAGTTTTTGTAAAAAATAATCGAGTTTGTCTACTTTGTTGTAGTATGCGGCTTTTGTTATTACATAACCAACATCGAACTTCGTCGCTTCTTGATAAATAACGGCGTCTCGTAAATTGCCCTTGTAAACGACAAAATTTGCCGCCTCTTTCAAAAATCTATCATAAGGGAGCAGCTTACCGTTTTGGTCATAGCCATACTTTTTTTGTAGTCCAACTCTAAAAATTATCTCCGATTTAACATCTTCAGAAAAATCAAGCTCTAATAATTTATCTAAAATATCAAAATCACCACACTGCTTGAAATCAAAATTTCCACCAAAAGCCCTTAAAAAAAGAATTTGGATAAATGAAAATAGATTTAATTTTAGAAAATCTCGCCTATCAATCGTTAAAGACATAAAATAAACCTTTTTTGAGTTAGTGGTATTTTATAAGATTAGACAGACAGGTTTGTGTCTTGTTGTTTGTATATTTTTAATAAAAGAGCAGAGGCTTAATGCTGAGTTAGTAAACAGCCACAACAAGGCTTAGGTTGTCGAGTCCACCATTTTTCATAGCTTTTTGATATATTTTTTGCGTTAACTCTTTAACATCATCATAACGAGAGAAGTATTTTGACAGTGTTTTGTCATCAATCATATCCGTAACTCCATCTGTGCAGATAAGAATCTTATCTCCTTGTCGCATACCACACATTGTGATATGTATCTCAAAGTCGTTAGCATCGTCGCTGGCAATAATGGCGCTATCTAACATTTTATACATATTTGCGGCCGATTTTTCATCTGCTATCTCTCCGCTTTGAACCATTTTTCTTAAGAGTGTATGATCACAACTAAGTTGCTCGAGTTTGTTGCCACGATACAAATACACCCTGCTATCTCCAACATTAAACACCTCTATATAATCGTCATCAACAAATCTCAAGCCGGCAAGTGTCGCCCCCATACCATAATATTTTGGTTGTTGCATGGCATACGAGGATAACGCTTGTTGAGTTTTTCTGATTATAAATGACATCGGCAAGTTTAAAAGCAATTTATATTTCTCAAAGAGATAAGTAAGGGTAAAAAAGCTAGCAACTTCGCCGTATTTTAATCCAGCTATACCATCACTTACAGCCATTATGGAGATATTGCCACTTACACAGATAGGCTCGCTCATATTGGTTTGAATTACAGAGTCACTAAAGATAATCATCTCATCTTCATCGCTACTTTCATAACCCCTACCAGCAATCAACAAAGCATCTTCTAGGTTTCTACTTACTTTTCCTGTGTTTGTAATATAAGCCACTCTCATTTTTTGAATCCTTTTTGAAATTTGCAAGATTGCTTCCACTATGGTAAGCATATTATAAAAAAATATGTGGACAGCTTTTTGTCTATATCTTCTCTTATCATTGCAAAACCCAAAAAAAGGAGTGACAGATGATAGGACACAGGGTAAATAATTCAAAGCCTCAAATAGTAAAAAATAGTTTTGTAGTATACGC
>JAVRLX010000134.1:0-2981 GCA_031960985.1 Campylobacterales bacterium
AATCTCAGGGTTTTATGTCAGTTTTGGCTGTTTTTACTTCAAAATCTGCCAGAAACCCCAAGATTGCCACGGGCGAAAGCCCTCGCAATGACACCTGAGGGGTCTTTCACACACTATGGAGCTAGGGAACGATGGAAAAGCTGTTTTTTGGCTTGGCGCAGGGGTTGGCAATATGACAAAAGCAATTATTCTTGATTTTCTACAACAAAACAAGCAAAAATTTGCAGATGATTTTGGTGTCACAAAGCTTGGATTGTTTGGTAGTTACGCTAGGGATGAGGCTTGTGAGGATAGCGATATAGATATTGTGATAGAGTTAGTCAAGAAAGATTTTTTTGTGAGAGATGATATTAGAAAGCATCTTGAAGGCGTACTGGGCAAGCTCGTAGACATTGGCTATCTGGATAGCTTCAGAGGGTTTTATAGGGATAAAATCCAAAAAGAGATTATCTATGTCTAAAAAAGCAAACAATAGAGCTATTGAACTTTTTGTTCTAGATGTCTTGGTGGCTGTCGATAAAATCAGAAACTACACAGGTATATTTGGCGATAAGGCAGATTTTAGGCATAGCCCCTTGCACTGGGATGCCACTATCAGGCAGTTTGAGGTTATGGGAGAAGCTCTAAAAAACCTTTTGGAAAACGATAGTTTTTTCTCGTCGGCTCCAAAATATTTCAGAAAAATAGTTGACTTAAAAAATGTGATAACACATGGCTATTTTGGCATAGACCTTGAAGAGGTGTGGGATATTACGCAAAACAAACTTGCCAAACTAAGCGAAGATATTTTCAGGATAGTCATAAGTATAAAGCTAGATATGATGGTTGCTCTAGAGTATGAGATAGTAGAATATCAAAATGTGCAAGATTTGCAGACCGTAGATTTTTTAGAGTCTCTAAAGAAAAAAATAGAATCCAACAATGGAGCTACAAAATGACAACACAAAGCGGGATGTTTAAGAGAGTGTTTTTTGGATTAGCGCTGTTTTTTATGGTGTTGACACAGGGGTGGGGAGCGTGCTCCTACAAAGGACAAGTCGCCCTCAATGAGCTATATGTCGGTAATGGTGGGAAAAGTAGCACTTCAAAAATAGAAATTTACAATACAACCGGGATTGATAGTTCTATTTGGACCAAATGGACTATTCGTATTTACACCCAAAAGGGCTCTCACACAACCTATGCAACCACTACGCTAAGCAGTGGTTTTACTCAAAACAGCGCCGGTTTCTTGACCAGTACCAAAAAAATCAAAATTCCAAATACAAACACCAATTTTACCGTCGTTTTGCTGGATGGTTCAGGGAACCTCATCGACTACTTGCAAGTCAATTCAGGACCAACCCCTAATTTCGGATGTACTCCAGCACACGATTCTACCCTCTCCAATACCGATAAAAAAAAGAAAGATTTATATCGTTCCCCTGATACGAATGGAGACTGGAATGTTAGTACCGTTAATACCATCACCTATTCCAATGTTTGTCCGACAAGCTATTTTAATCTAAGACTTTTCAAAGAGTCTGATATCTCATCCGCCCTCGTCGGCGATACCGTCACCTTTACCCTCACAGCCACTAACACGTGTAAAAATACCGCTGACAATGTGACAGTAAGTGATACTATCCCCGACGGTTTCACCTATCAAAGCGATAACTGTAAAGGAGACTATGACAAAAATACCAAAACCTTTTCTAAAAATTTCGGCACATTAGCGCTAGGCGGTAATCAATCGTGCGATATTGTCACCAAAGCGGCAAGCACAGGAACCTACGCTAACACAGCATCTTTGACCACCACTACGGCTGGTCAGAGTACCACCTCCGATGATACAGCAAGCGCCACAGTAGAAATCACCCCAAATCGCGAAGTGAGTTTGGATACGGATACCGATAGTGTTTCGGAAAAAGATGGTAGCGGTTCATTTATCATCAACCTAAATGTCCCCTATTCCAAAGATATTTTAGTTGACTATACCGTCAGCGGAACCGCTTCTCGACCTGCCGATCATGATTTGGCAAGCGATACAGCAACGATCAAGGCGGGAGATGATGGCGTCGAGATACCATTTAACATCGTAGATGACAACCTTGTCGAGGGGGATGAAACTATTATCATCACCCTCTCTAATCCTCGACCTGCAAGCGGCACGCTCACCCTATCGTTGGCGGATCCAAAAGTTGAAACCATAACAATTGTCGATGATGATGTTCCCACTTTATCCATAAACGATGTTAGTAAACAAGAGGGGAATAGCGGCACAACCGATGCCAATTTTACCGTTTCTTTGAGCAAAGCCGCCGCCACTAATATATCGGTAGACTATACGACAGTTGATGGCTCTGCTGTAGCCGGAAGCGACTATCAAGCGACTAGTGGCACATTAACTTTTGCGCCTGGAGAAACTAGCAAGACTATAACCGTAAAAATATTTGGTGATAAAATATATGAGCCAGATGAGACTTTTACGGTCGCTTTGTCAAATCCTAAGCCGTCGGGAGTTCAATTTGATAAACAGGTAGGAAATGGACTTATAGTAAACGATGACCCAGAAATACGAGGAATGAGGTGTTATCGAACCGATTTTAACCAAACAGCTGTATTAAACGATTGGACTGTGTCAAATAGTAAAGGAGGATTCAATCCGACTATAAATGCAAAAGAGCGTCTACAAATGACCGAGGCAAAAGCTAGTCAGTCTACAATGGCTATGCTAAAAAAATTTTTCCCTCCGGCAAAAAATAAATATGTAACTGTTGAGTTTGATTCTTATGCTTACGGATATGATAAAACTCAAGGAAGCTCTGGTCCTGCAGATGGTATTGCTGTAGTTTTATCTGATGCATCGGTAACTCCTGCGCCCGGTGGATATGGCGGCTCACTCGGGTATGCTCAAAGAGATAACATTAACGGTTTTGCAGGCGGATGGCTTGGCGTAGGGTTTGACGAATACGGAAATTTTGCAAACGGAAATGAGGGTA
>JAVRLX010000135.1:0-2863 GCA_031960985.1 Campylobacterales bacterium
GTCAAGTGATTTTTTGATGTTTTGGATAAACTCTTCGCTTTTTTGTAGCGGTTTGATAGCATGCGCCACTGCTTCGTTGATATAGCAATCATTTTTACGCATCGATTCTTCAAAATATAGCCCATAGATCATCACATCGATAACCGACTCAAAAAAACTAGCTTCGCTATCAAGCCCTGCTGATTTGGCGTAGATGATGTAGTCCACGAGGGTGGCAAATGGTTGTTGGGCTTCGGTGGAGATTTTTGGGATTGGGATAAGTTCAAAAAATATCTTACTTAGCTCAATAGTTCCACCTAGTAATTTTGGAAAAAAGTCTTTAAATGCAAATTCAAATAACCATGAATTCAAAAGTGCAATTAAATATTTTAAACTATTTGAGTTGCCGTTTAAAATAAAACATTTTTGGTTTGTGTAAAAGCCTTGAGTGTCAAGCATAAATGGTCGATACTTTGTCATGTTCGGATACACAATCTTCTCTTTCTCAAACTCTTGCCAATACGCAATTTGGTCTTGAGTTTCAAACCAAGCGTTGCCTGTTTTTTTGCGACTCCCATTTGTGCCACTTTGCTCAAGTCTTGCTCCAAAACCTTGCAAATACTCTTTGATGGCTGGATAGTTTTCAATATTAATATTTAAGGCTGGAAAAGTTCCTATAATATAAAGTCCTGCCCACTCATACCCATATCGTTTGATGTCACGACCACGCAAGATAGGCTTGATGATGTCGGCACTTTTGGCATCTTTGGCTATGAGCTCATCTCGTTTGGCGGTATCGATGATAAACGCTTCGTTAAATCCTGTTTTGATTCCATAGTTGATTTTAATATCCCAATCTTTGAGCGGTGTACCTATTGCCTCTATCTGCTTTTTTATTTTTAGCTCTTTTGGATTTGCAAATGTAAAGCTATCTGTCGAGAGGTCGTCTTGGGAGTATGCGAAGCCGTTTTGTTTGATGTAGCTTGCCAGCTCATCGCCTTTGTAGTCGGCTCCTATGTCGCAATAGATGAAGCTAGATTGCTTCGCTTTGCTTGTCATGGCACTTTTTTGGAAGCTCAATATACTCGTATCGACGGTGGCGGACTCAAAGACTTTGACGCCGTTGAAGTCGATGTATTCGAGCACTTTGGTATTTGCTAGGACAAATGCTCGAAACTCTTTGCCGTATTTGGCACGGGTGTATTTGTTGCTTGTGATGAAGCTTAGCACTCCGCCGTCTCGCAATAGCTTGTATCCTTGCTCAAAAAAATAGATATAGATGTCTGCCGTGCCGTTGTAGCTGGCGTAGTTTGACTTTTGTAGAAGTGGCTTTAGCTCTTTTATTTTTTCTTGTCTGATATAGGGCGGGTTGCCGATTACGATATCAAAGCCATCCGTGACGCCAAACATAAACTCCGCATCAAAAAATCCAGCAGAGTGGTTAGGGTCGTACGGGTTCCATTCTGAGAGCATTTTGGCAGACTCTTTGCCTATCATGCCGTCTTTTGTCAGTAGTTCATTTAGCTCCACTCTTAGTTTTTTATCCTCTGCCATGATTGCTAGTTTTTCTTTTCTTGTTTTGGCGTAAAAGTGTTTTTCACGATTTTTTGATATTTCTCGCTCTTTATCGCCTATCTCAAAGTGAAACAGATTGTCTATCTTTTTGTCTAACGGTATGAGCGAGTTTGCCACGACAAATTTTGTTTCTAGGTTTGGTAGAGCTGTTATGCCGTAGTTGTTAGATTTATCAGATGTCGGATTTTGTTCGATGACAAGTGATATAAAAAATCTAAGCTTTGCTATTTGTACCGCTACAGGCTGTATATCTACGCCATAGATTGTGTTTTGGATGAGGTGAAGTTTTCTAGCATAGTCTAGGTTGCTGTGCTCTAGCGTCTTTTTTAGCTCATCATGCAATGCTATCGGTGTCGCATCCAAGAGCTTTTGTATCCATAGTTTGTTGTCAGAATCAACTTTTGAGAGTAGATGTGTGATGGCGTGCAAAAGCCCCATCGGAAAAGCGCCACTCCCTATGGCTGGATCGATGATTTTTAGAGAGTCTAGCGCATCTATCAGTTTTGCTTTTTCACCACTGCTAATCTCTATACTTTCGTTCGTATATGATAGCAGTGTGTCTAGCGTTGTATCGTCTATGCCTGTTTTTTTGAGGTACTCTTTGAGGCTGGTACTCACCATATAGTCCACTATTTCGCGTGGAGTGTAGTAGCTTCCCGTAGCTTTTCTAGCACTTGCCCCCGTCTCCGGATTGTAGCTGGCTAACAGGTTTTCAAACACTTTACCAAGAAGCTCCGGGTCAAGCGCTATCTCCACATCTAGCGGTGTACTCTCCTCAACTGTAAATTTATAAGCGTTTAGTATTTCTAGCAGACCTTTTGCGCTGTATTTTTTGCCTTTTGTGTCGTAGATAGAGTTGAGATCTACCACCACATCTGAGGCAAAAAACAGCTCGTTTGGCACTACTGGCTGATACTCTCTTTTACGAGTAAATCCATCAAAATATATAACCCTGCCACTATCATCCTCCCTATCAAGACACTCAAAAAGTCCACCGTTAAGAAAAGGAGTGCATTCAAAAAGCTTGACAATCTCATCTTTTGGGATTTTAAATAGATTTGCATAACGAAATAGTGTTTTTATGCCGTAGTGTTTTTTGTTTTGGGCGAAACTACCTTCATCGGCGAAATTCCGCTGTTCTATAGGTGCATTGAGTGTAGCAAAAAAGAGATTTTGGAGGATGGCTTTGTAGTAGCTAGACTCATCTTGCTCAAAGTCCACGATGGTTTGTAACTCTTTTGCGTCAAATAGTTTTGGATTTACAAGTTTGTTTTCTTTGATAAACCAGATAAAAATGAGCCTCGTAAGA
>JAVRLX010000136.1:0-2942 GCA_031960985.1 Campylobacterales bacterium
TTTAAACACCAAGACCCGACTTTAGGGGACGAAAAAGCGTTAAATAAATGACAACTGATTTACAGCTTTTGAGGATTTTGCCATGTCCGAAGGACGGCAAAAGCGAGACGCAACCGATGAAGCAAGACCCAACTTTAGGGGACGAAAAAGCGGGGGCTTTTGAGAGTCTAAAAGAGTAACCGATAAAGTAGTATTTGCAGACTCTAGCTATCAAGGTATAACAAAGATATGTAAAAATGCATCAACTCCACATAAAAGAAAAAAGAAAACACCACCAACCAAAGAGCAAAAAGAAGCTAACCGTAAACTATCCTCAAAAAGAATCATAGCAGAGCAAATAAATGCCAAAATAGAAAAAAGGTTTGGTTTGAGGATGAATCTTATTTGCGGGATTAATGGATGTTTTTGATGGGGGAGTTTTGGGAGAGGTCTATTAAAAAAATGCTTGTATAGTTAGTGCTTGCAACTATCTGGTTTGCCTTTTATCTAAACAAACAGATAAAAAAGCAAACATAATAGCCAACACACCTAATCTGAGTATTGTTTCCATTTTTAGTTTCTTTTTTTTATTCTTGATACAAAACTAAAACGGTAAATCAGAATCATCGTGCGATGTAGTGCTGTCAGTGTTAACACTATTTTTTAGATGTTTCCTCATTGCTTCGTGTTCATCTATTAGTCTTTCTGCTTTTTCCTCATCCATTGTAGGGTCTGGTAGTTCCAATAAGGCCATTACTTTCTCATCATAATCTAATGAGCCATCATTTAGTATTGAATTAACATCAGACATAAACTCAGACCAATAGTGGTCATCTAAAGCGGCGGATATATCTTGCATATCTTGACTCCTTTTGTATTGTTTAAAAGTAGATGTTTCTTTCTTAACGATACTGTGAAACCACTCTCGCTAAGCTTACGCTATAAATAGAGCTTCTTAGGGTTTCATCAGCAATGATGGTATTTTACTCAAAAGACAGATATGCGTCAAATAAACGAAATTATTTAAGCTTACAACAGCCCTTAGATTCTTTTCTTTCAAGCCTGATTTTTCCGTAAGCTAATAACGCACCAATTATTAATACTATCCCTGATATTATCTCAGAGTCTGTCATTTTCTATTCCTTGATATAGCCCCAATGATTAAATCCCTAACTTTGGTAAAACCTACAAATGTGTGAAAATTTTGACCGAAATTTGACCCACCCAAGAAGAAGACAATCAAGTAATGAAACCCTGCTTTTTTAATCTGGGCATTGATGCTTCTATCTACCCCATCTATGATTTGGCGCTGAAGTAGGATATAGAGATACTCTTGATATGATATTTTTGATTTAGCTGCATCCAGAGCGGCGTTCTCGTAGTATTTTAATACCTTTTTTATTTGCTCTAAATATTCCATGCTTACTCACTCACTCACTTTTTTCTACATCATAAGCAAGTTTATTTTTTTGATGTCGCGAGATGAAAGATAGTGCAAAAAAATAAAAGTAACATCGATTTGGTAGATGAATATGGCGCTACATTGGAGCTAACTGTTGGTAAAAAGTTTATGATGGATGGCGGTGATGTTATTACAATCTTAAGAGACGACATTGTTTGTTTTGATGATGGTTTATATATGAAAAAAGGATATTTGATAAGCATAAAAGCAAAAGATAATGAAGAAGAAAGCACAGCATCGCTTAGCGAATTTGCGCTAAGAAGATTGATAGCAATTAATGAAGACAGAAGCAAAAGCTCTTTAAATGATACCGCTAAAAATACTAATGAAACTGCTGAAAGTTCAAATACAGAAACAGCAGACTCTGGCGAAAAAAAGGAGTAGATTATGGTTGAAAAAACTGCAAAAAAAGCTGATAATAAAGTAGAAAAAAAACTAACAAAGTTGTTGCAAAAAGATGTAACTACTAATATATTAGGGCTTCCTTGCAGAATAAATAAGGCTACTTTTGAAGCATTAGAGAAGCTCAAAAGCATAGATAAAGAAGCGTGTGCGGAGCTTATATCTGATGCTTTGGAAAGTTACGATATTCCTGCCCTTGTAGAGGCATATTTAGAAGTTAGAGGCAAAAATGGCTAAAAGAAACTTTGATTTAGGCTTTGTTTTTAACTCAAAAAAGCAGATTAAAACAGGGGTATTAAGAGCTATAGATAGCAAAGAAAAAGTAAGAGATTTGCTCTCATATTTTTTGTGGAAAGCTACTGAGGATTTAGAGAAATCTAATCCTCAAGATACATACTTTTTGCCACCAATAATAGTTGATGATGTGAAGGGTGTTTATCGTTTTCCTTATCATTATTTTGGTGCTTGTTTTGCAGAGTGGTTGACTGATGGAATGGATACAGAAGAGAATAATAATCTGCCAAATTATTGGCACGACATCATATTTCAAACATTTGTAAAATCAAAAAAAATAGACCATAAAAATCCTGCTTGGTTAGTGTTTAATTTGAATGCTCTTTATGGTCTTTTTTATGTTGGGTTTAATAGTGTTGGGTTTACATATTATGTTAGAACTATTGTAAGAAACAATCACGATATTGATATAGAAATATGTGCAAATCATATCACACAAGCAGTTCTTTTCGATGATTTTGGGCTTGGTTTTGAGTGTAAAAAATATGAGATTGTGTATGGTGAAAAAGTGAGATTTTCCGATATTGCAATGGTTGCATTTGGTGCAAAAATGTGTGATGATTTTTGGCAAAAAAGTGGCAAAAAGCCGTATGTTTTGTGGTGATTTTGGCAGTGTTTTTTGATGTGTTTTTTGCAAAAAGCGAAAAAAATCGCATATATTGTATATATAAAATAATAAATTGAACCCTCTGAACAAAGCCATTTTATGATTCTTTTATGACTCTGTTTTGAAAGTTGAATTGTTTGATGTTTTAAATCTGAATCATTTGAATTTTAGTCTGCTAATTTACCTATTTTTTTCTGT
>JAVRLX010000137.1:0-2848 GCA_031960985.1 Campylobacterales bacterium
GTGAACAAGCGGGATGTCAAAGACGGCAATGACGAGGATTTGACCAAAGAGCCGGAGATGATCAAGGCGTTTCGCGATACATGGGAGCTAGGCATCCACAGCTATCTAAGCTACCTGCGCGATAGGCTACTGCTTGCCCGTGAGCTTTTAAGCGAGAGCGGAAGTATCTTTGTGCAGATAAGCGACGAAAATGTCCACCGTGTGCGCTGCATCATGGATGAGGTGTTTGGAGCGGAGAATTTTGTGAGCATGATTAGCTATGCTTCAACGAGCGGGTTTGAGTCTTCTACAATAAGTAGGACTGGTGACTATATAGTTTGGTATGCAAAAAATAGCCAAAAAATTAAATATAAACCACTTTATATAGAAAAGATTTTTGGCGGAGATGGCGGTTCTGCATATAAAAATCTTGAACTTAAAGACGGTAAAAGACTTTCTATCGCACAATGGGAAAAAGACAATAAAACCAATTTTGACTTTTATAAAAAACCGGTAGATTCAAAAATATACGCTCTCGGCGACATTACAAGTCAAGACCCAGCAAAAGAGCCTCAACCGTTTGAATTTGAAGGCAAAGTTTATGAGCCAAAACAGGGAAGCCACTGGAAAGCCAACTATCCAAACGGGATGGAGCGACTAAAAAATTTAAACAGAATAGATAAGACATCAAATAACAGTCTTGGCTACATAAGATACTGGGATGATTTTCCGTACATGCAAATGACAAATTTATGGCAGGATACTTTAGGACAAAATCAGTACGGAAGCGATGGCAAAAAATATGTTGTACAGACTGGTCTAACGGTCATCCAGCGCTGCATCCTCATGACCACAGACCCGGGTGACATCGTATTTGACCCGACTTGCGGGAGTGGTACGACGGCTTTTGTCGCTGAGCAGTGGGGCAGACGGTGGATCACCTGCGACACCTCTCGTGTGGCTATCACTCTAGCCAAACAGCGACTGATGACTGCGAAGTTTGACTACTACCATCTGCGCTATCCCGAAGAGGGACTAAAGGGTGGATTTATCTACCGCACCGTCCCGCACATCACGCTCAAAAGCCTAGCCAACGACCTACCGCCGGATGAAGAGACTCTCTACGACCAGCCAAAAGTGGACAAGAAAAAAGCGCGCATCACAGGACCTTTTACCGTCGAAGCCGTACCGTTTGCTACGGTGCTAAGCCTAGATGAGAGTGTGCCGCCATCAGCCGATACGAGCATAGCTAGAAGCGGTCACACGGCGCGAATAAACGAGTGGCTTGGCGAACTACTCAAAAGCGGAGTGCGGGGCAAAGGCGCACAGCGCATAGAGTTTGCAGACCTAGAGCTTCTGCCATCCACCCGCTACCTACACGCAAGCGGCTTTGACAAGAGTACGGGTGAACGCATAGTGGTAAGCTTCGGACCGGAGTTTGCGCCGTTGGAGCAACGACAAGTAGAGATAGCCATAGATGAGGCAAGTCGTCTGGTGCCAAAGCCAAAAATCGTGCTGTTTTGCGCATTTAGCTTCGACCCTGAGGCGGCAAAAGATATAGACGAGACCAACTGGCCCGGTGTGACGCTTCTTCGGACACAGATGAATGCCGACCTCCTCACGGAAGACCTCAAGAAAAAAGCCAAAAACACGGACAGCTTTTGGCTGATGGGACAGCCCGATGTCTATTTGACACGCAAGGATGAGTTGTTTACGGTAGAGGTGCGAGGATTTGACTACTTTGACACCAAAAAAGGCGAGATAGTAAGCGGCGGCAAGTCAAACATCGCTATGTGGCTACTAGACACCGACTATGACGGCAGAAGCCTTTTGCCCCGTCAAGTATTTTTCCCGATGGCGGCAGCCGCCAAAGGGTGGAGCCGTCTTGCCAAACATCTACGAGGCACGCTGGATGAAGAGCTACTAGAAGCGTACAAAGGCACTGTAAGTCTAGCGTTTAAGGCAGGGGAGTACAAAAGAGCGGCGGTAAAAATCATAGACGATAGAGGCATAGAGAGCCTCAAGATAATAGAGCTTGGAGGTGCGATGTGAGGGCGTATAGAGAGATAGTTAGAAGTGAATCGGACGGCGAGAGAGTGATGCAGATGCTACGTGAGCTTGGCGGTGAAGTAGAGGTGATTTTGGTGCCACTGACAGATGAGCCAAAAAAACAAAAAGCCATAAAAAAAGAGAGGATTACCGACAAGCTTGCCGGGTGCTTACGCGAATATGTAAAGAGCAAGGAGATAGTGCCTATCAAAGAGGCGAGAGAGATTGCTTGGGATGCCGTGATAAGGGAAAAATATGGTTCTAGTTGACACTAACATTATAGTCCGTTACTTTATTGGGCAATCAGATCCGCAATATTTGGAGACGGAGGTTTTTTTGGAAAGGTTGAAGATAAAAAGGTGACTTGCAGACTTGAGCAGATAGTTGTCGGTGAGGTTTTGTATGTAATGCAAAAAGTTTACAAAATAGATAAAAGCACTATAGTGGGCTTTTTATCGAAACTTTTAAAATTGCAAAATATCGTTTGTGATGATAAAGAGGCGATATTGTCGGCTCTTGAGATATACACAAAAAAGTCTATCGACTTTGCGGATGCGATACTGTGTGCAAAGGCTGATTTGCGTGGGTTTGAAGTGTTTTCGTTTGACAAGGACATCGCAAAATGTGTGAAAAAGGCTACTAAAAAGTGAGCGGCGCTATCGATCATCTCATCATCACTTCGCCGTTTGAAGAACCAAGACGGCACTGGTCACAAGGTGAGAGCGGAGATTTTGTGCTTGTTGAGAGTAGAAGGGCGGCTGGATATACGCTTCAAGACCCTAGCTTTAAAAGTGGCGGGGAGTTTATAGAGCTAAAAACC
>JAVRLX010000138.1:0-2907 GCA_031960985.1 Campylobacterales bacterium
TTTGCTCTTTATGTGATAACTCCTCTAATTGGAGTTCCTTTTTAAGTGTAGGAAATAAGGAGCTTTCTTGGTTTATAATTTTACGCCACATCTTTGATAATCCGCAAGAAACATTCTTAAAAGAAAGATTTGGTAGGATACTCACTCTAAAGCCTTTTTGATTTAGTGTTTATGGATTGTTTTTGTGGTGAGAAATTATACCATTTACGCTATTTCAAGAGGCTTTTTTAAAATTTAAATTAGCTTAAATTGTGAGTTATTTTTGGTAATTTGCAAGGGGCTCCATATTAAGAAAAAATTTCTCCCTGCTTTTGCGGCATATAAGGCATTTTTGCAAGCCAGTGAAGATTTAAGGCAGTATGAAGGGATGAACTATACGGAAGGTAGTGTCGCTAGCGGAAACTATGGTGTATTGTTCAGTCTTTCGAGCATCGCAGTCTCCTTTGGTGCACACTCGTTTTTCTCAAAAGATGATGCAAATATTGTAACTGAGTTAGAAAAAGGAAAAATAGTAATAGTTCAAACATCTTTAATGTCAAAAACAATGGTTAACACCATATTTTCATCAGCACTGCTAACGCTCACTAAAAGGGCAAGACTGAAAAACAAAAAACCTGTTTCAGTCTTTGTGGACGAGGCTTACAGGGTTGTAAACAAAGATACGGAACTAGCGGGAGATATCCTGCGAGAGTCCGCCGTGGAGCTCATAATGTCTATACAAAATGAAGCCCAAATGATAGAAAAGATGGGAGAAAACCGCTACAAGGAGCTCAAAGGTCACCTAACGCAGAGATTTGTTTTTAGAAATAATGATGAGTACCATGCTTTTAAATTAAATATAGAGCCACAAAAGCTAGAAACTCACAGCTACTTTGACGAGCAAGCAGAAGAGATATTTTCTACGAAGCCAATCTTTTTTGAGGAGCATAAAATGATGCTTACCGAAAAGAAATATCAAACCGGCAATCCATCGCTCAGATGTTATGATGGGCAAGTGGCAGTGCTAAATGATGTATTGTACGAGTCACAAAAACAGATATATTTATATGATTTAAAAACTAAAATATATAAAACAGAAACTTTTGTTGATTTTGATGAAAAGACTGAGCTGTCAAATGGATTTGATGAATTTTTAAATTTACACTCTCAAAATGACGAGAGAGGATTTCAGTTTGGTGTAAATATCAATAGCCACTATGATATTTTTATTTAAATTGGTTAGATAATAAAAATAGCCCAGTAATATTTGGGCTATTCATTTAAAGCAATATGATGAGAGTTAAAATCTAATAGTTCTATGATTCTAAAGACGTAGCCTATATTGCCTGCATACTCCTGTATTGACTGCTCCACGCTATCTTTTATATCTGGTTTTTGAAAAATATGTACACCGCTAATATAAATGAGTATTTGCTCGCCAATAAAAGACAGATATATATTTGTTTCAGTAAATTCACTGAGCGCTACTAGTTTTTCCATAAATGAACTTGTGAGCAAATAGTGGGCATATATGGAATCTGCACAAGAGACATCAAATATTTTTTCAAAATTTGGGCTATCCAGCTTGACATCTCGACTAACAAAACCGTTTGGAGCCACTCTGACACTGTATTTGAACCTAGCGTTTGTATGCAAAATCAGTAAAAGCCCTGAAAAAATATCGTAATGGTGTATTTCGTCTCTATATTTTGTCTCGTAGTGCGTATGTCCATCGCTATCCGTATGGCTTTCTTCGTACGGAACTTGTTCAATAACCTCTTCTTGCGTATGAATATCCGACACTTCAAATTTATAGCCGTTTTTAGTTCCTGAAAAATAGTTCCATGACTCATATATATCTGAGTTTTTGAACATATTTCCACTATCGTAAACGGTTTCTGTTAGACCATTTGACAGGTCGTAACTATAGTTTTGGACATATTTTTGTATGCAGTGTCCGGCAACATTGTATTTTACGGTTGTCGCAATGTCGCTTCTGACGGATGATATTGACATCTGCACGAAGAGCGCCACTATTAGCAGAGCCACCGCTACAAAAAATAGAGACTGCGTGTTATTTTGCATATGCTCCAAAACGCCCAATAATACAAAAACTGCAGCCCCTGCGAAAAAAATATTTCTAAGTGTCTGCCTGTTTTTTACTTTTAGCAAATCTGGCTGTATGGATTTTTGTATATTCTCTTGTAGATTTTTTTCCTCTATACTCATTTTGGCACTCTTGGCTTATTTTTTAAACTCTGTGTTCATATCCACATTTTGCCTCACGCTCTCGTCTACGCTAAACAGCTCCTTGGTTTTGTAGGACATCATATTGGCAATAATGCTCGACGGAAACATCTCTACGGCATTGTTGTAGTCTGTCACAGATTGGTTGTACGCTCTTCTGGCGGCTGAAAGCTCTTCTTCTATGATGGAGATATTTTTTTGCAGATGAATAAAAGAGTTGTTTGCTTTTAGATCTGGGTAGGCCTCTGCCCTGATGTTTAGGGCTTTTAGTTGTGCTGAAAGCTCGTTTTGAAGTGCATGACGCTCTGTCTCGTTGGTTGATGCGCTAGCACTCTCTCTGAGTTTTGCTATCTTTTCCAGCAGGTCTGATTCGTACTGCATATACTGTTTTACGACAGCCACAAGGTTTGGTAGCAGGTCATAGCGTTTTTTGTAAATGGCATCCATGGAGCCAAAAATGTTTTTAACCTGATTTTTGTATCCGATTAACCTATTTGCTATAACTATAACCGATATGCCTACTACTAGCAAAACTACTAACGCGATAATCATACTTGTTTCCATTTTATTCCTTTTATTTTATTTAACTCAAAGTGCCAATAGCTTTTATGTTTGCGTAGGCCAAAAGTATAGACCTCTCGACTGCTTCATTACTTCTTCATCCATGCTTATATTCTGCTC
>JAVRLX010000139.1:0-2807 GCA_031960985.1 Campylobacterales bacterium
ATGGCGGTTACACTTGGTATGGAGCACTCTGAGGTAGATTATCTCTACCCAAAAGCCCCAGTAGATGCTTCGCACGAGGAGTTTATCCTTGACCACAACAGATGTATCCTGTGCGCTAGGTGTATTAGAGTGTGCGATGAGATAGAGGGGGCGCATGTGTGGGATTTAAAAAATAGAGGGATAAACGCAAGGGTCATTACAGGATTTAACCAGCCGTGGGGAGAGGTGGATACTTGTACAAGTTGTGGCAAATGTGTAGCGGTCTGTCCAACGGGAACATTAACACACAAGGGTAGATCTGCCGGCGAAGAGCACAAAAATAGAGCGTTACTGCTAAATCTACTAAGGGTTAGGGAGGGCCAAGATGAAGCTTAAGTTTGCAACAGTCTGGCTAGATGGGTGTAGCGGGTGTCATATGAGCTTTTTAGATATGGATGAAAAACTGCTGGAGCTAAATGATAAAGTAGAGGTGGTCTGCTCTCCCTATGTAGATGCAAAAGAGTTTCCAGAAGGGGTTGATTTAGCGCTAATAGAGGGCGCCGTAAGTAGCGAAGAGGATGTGCATAAACTTAAAAAAATACGCTCAAGAGCCAAAAAAATAGTAGCCTTCGGCGATTGCGCCGTTACTGGTAATGTGACAGCTATGAGGAATATTTGCGGACTTGAAGAGGCGCTTAAAACTGCCTACCAAAAAAACGCCAATATAACATCCGAGAGTTTTCCATCTGCAGCGCTCCCCGTGCAATTAGAGCAAGTCGTACCGCTAAACGAAGTGGTCCATATAGACTACTTTTTACCTGGTTGCCCTCCTCCGGCGGCGGCTATTGAGGAGCTACTCTTTGCACTGCTTGATGGCAGAGAGCCAAATATCACACACCTAACTCGCTTTGGGAAGTAAACAATGAAGACTATAACAATAGATCCAGTTACAAGAATAGAGGGGCATGCTAAGATTACGATTGATTTAGACGATGCGGGCAATGCCGTAGATGCTAAGCTTCATGTGACGCAGTTTCGTGGATTTGAGAAGTTTTGTCAAGGTAGACCCTTTAGCGAAATGCCATCCCTTATGGCAAGAACTTGCGGCATCTGCCCTGTTAGCCATCTAGTGTCTGGCGCAAAGGCGGGGGATGGACTCCTAAGTGTAAAGGTCCCAAAAACAGGGGCAAACTTAAGACGGATAATGAACTTAGCGCAGATAATGCAATCGCACGCTTTAAGCTTTTTTCACCTCTCAAGCCCTGATATACTTTTGGGGTTTGATGCAGACCCAAAAGAGAGAAATATTTTTTATCTAATGAGCAAAGAGCCCGCAATTGCAAAAATGGGGGTAGGACTAAGGGCGTTTGGTCAGCATATCATTGAGATACTTGGCAAAAAACGGATACATCCGGCGTGGGTAGTTCCAGGCGGCGTTAATGCGCCTTTGGATGCGGCGCAAAGAGATGCGATACTTAGTAAAATCGATGAGAAAAAACAAGATGCACTGTCCGCACTTGAGCTTTTTAAATCCAAAATCTCCTCTTTTTCAAAAGAGATAGCCGCTTTTGCCAACTTCGATACGCTTTTTATGTCAATAGTTGGAGCAAATGGCGAGCTAGAGCATTATGACGGCAAGATAAAGTTTATAGACGCAAAAGGTAATACAATAGCCGAAAATTTAGAACCTGCCGACTATCAGAGTTATATTGGCGAAAAGGTTGAGGATTTTAGCTTTATGAAAGCCCCTTATTATCTGCCGTTTGGACCTGAAAAAGGGATGTATAGAGTAGGGCCGCTAGCAAGGCTAAATATTGCAAAAAGATGTGGCACAACTCTAGCCGATAAAGAGTTAGAAATATTTAAAAGCTACGATAGTGTGCAAAACGCAAGCTTTTTTTACCACTATGCAAGGCTTATCGAGGTGCTCTATTGCATCGAAAAAATCGAAGAGCTGTTAAACGAGCCCGATATTTTATCTGACCATGTGCGTGCGATCGCAAAACTAAATGAGTTTGAAGCGGTAGGGATGAGTGAAGCCCCTCGTGGTACGCTACTTCACCACTACAAAACCGACAAAAATGGGCTTATTACATTTGCCAATCTTATTATAGCTACAGGACATAACAACTTAGCGATGAATGCAGGAATTACCCAAGCGGCAAAGGAGTTTGTGCGAGGCGATTACAAAGAGGGTGCGCTAAATCGAGTAGAGGCGGTTATTCGCGCCTTTGACCCATGCCTAAGTTGCGCCACACATGCCCAAGGTAAAATGGGCTTTGAAGTTGCCTTTAGGCAAGGTGATAAGATAGTGGATAAAAAGTTTATTTGACTACCCTTATCATCTGCTACGGCAATGACCTTATAGGTAATGACGCCTTTGGGAGAGCGGTCTATGAGGCTTTGCCAGATGATGTAAATAAGCTCTTTACCGTCCAACTCCTCCCAGAACTATTAGAAAAAGTCAAAGATTTTGATAAACTCATCTTTGTCGATGCGGCGCATGGAAGTGGCGGCGTAGAGCTTTATGAAATTTACGCCAACGATGCCGATACTGCCGACTTTCACCACCTAAGCGCTGAAACATTTTTGCGTTTGCTTGAAACTTTGTATGGGGGGAGGCCAAAAGCCTATATGTGTGTGGGGTATTTTGAGAGTTTTGAGGTGGGCGAAGTTGATGATGATTTTGAAAAAAAAGTGCAAAAGATAAAAAACCTTATAGTAAAATACATCAATTTAATCAAAGGCTAACAAATGTTAGACAATAAAATGTCACAAAGCAAGGTTCCCGAGCCAACGCTTATATTTTGGATTATAAAAATTTTAGC
>JAVRLX010000140.1:0-2793 GCA_031960985.1 Campylobacterales bacterium
ATACCCTTAAATCGCTTTTTGTTTACTCAAAAGAGGCCGATGATTATTTAGGTGGCAAAGCGGAGGCTATAGTAGAGGATTTAGCTAGCCACTATGCTGATCTTTTTTTTATCAAACTTGTGCCATACGAGAGCTTTTATACATCGGACGACCAGATGGTAAACTCAGGGACCTATAACGAGGCTATGGTTTATTACAAAAAATATGGCTTTGAAGTTGAGCTAATGAGGGCAAGGGTGGTGTCTGGCGATCACATAGGGGTTGAGTTTGAATTTTTAATGAATTTGGTAAAAAGCGAAAGAGATGCGCTAAACGATGGAGAGGATGAGTATGCCTCAACAATCAGAGGCGTGCAAAAAGAGTTTATCTCTACTCACCTTCTCCCTTTTGCAATAATGTTTTTGCCTGCCCTTTTGGATGCCTCTAAAACCCCTTTTTATAAAGATGTGGCGGAGATTGCGCTGGAGTTTTTACTCTCTGATTATGAGGAGCTTTGCTCTAAATGAGCGCTCTAATCTTGCACGAGGCTTGCGTAAGGGCCCTTAGCGTAAATGCTGGATGTGTGCTGTGCAAAGAGGTGTGTTTGTATGGGGCTATTGATTTTAGCTCGCATTTGCCAAAGATAGATGCTAATATTTGCACAGATTGCGCAATTTGTGCTGGGGTGTGTCCTACAGAGGCTATTAATGTTTCAAACAAAAATCCAGCTTCACTCTCAGTTGAAGAGCTTTTTGCCCTTGGGGTTAGTAAAAAAATGGATAAAATTTATTTAGAAGGGGCGAAAGAGGAAGAGGGGTATCTACAAAAAAAAGCCGATGAGGTAAACAACCTTTTTTTGATTTTTGAAATTCAATGTGAGGCGGTTGTTGTTTTAACTGAAAGGGAAAAGCTCCAAGATTCATCCAAAAGAGCCCTTTTTAGGATGTTTACAAAAGAGGGGGCGGGTGAAATTGACTACTCTCTTTTGCGCTCAAAAAAGATTCCCCCAAAAAGGGAGCTTTTTTTGGATGCGATGGCAAAGCTGGAGCTTCAAAACAAAGATGCCGCTTACCCTCTTAGCTTTGCAACTGATAAATACATAGACGATAGTTGCGATAATTGTTCGCTATGTTATAGCGTCTGCCCGAGTGGCGCATTAGAGACTACGGCTATGAAAAATGCGATTATTTTTAGTCCACATTTGTGTCTCAAATGCAAATTATGCGAAGATGTGTGCGAAAAAAAATCTATTGCCTCTTTGCCCAATCTCTCTTTGGCTCTATTTTTGGAGAGGAAAAAAAAGGTGTTAAAAAAATTTTCAGCAAAACTATGTCCTACTTGCGGGGCGGTTTTTGCCACCGACAATGATGAATGCCCTAGATGCACAAAAGAGAGTGAAGATGCTATGGAGCTACTTGGGTTATGATAGGTAAAAATACTAGACTTTTTGCGCTTATGGGCGTGGATTTATCGGCAAATCGAATTTATCAAATGTATAACTATATTTTTGAGGTAAATGGAGTTGACGCCGCTTTTTTAAATATAAGTGTTCCGATAGGCAAAATGGAGTTTACCCTTCAAAATTTAGTCCAAAGCGAGTTTGAGGTGGTTTTGATTGATGTTGAAAGTGCGAATCTTCCAGAGCTTTTAAATTTTTTTGGAAAAACTGATGGGTATCTCTCTAAAATACTCATCCAAAATCGCGCTTTAATACCTGTATTTACCCCTGCACTGCAGAGCTCGGAAGATGAAATATTACAAAGTGCGAGGCTAAACTTTTTTGAGTGGTTTGGGTATTATCCAAAACTGCCAGAGGATACATTAAAGACCCTCAAAGAGAGCGCGCCAAGAGAGTCTATTTTAACAAGGGAGTAGGAAAATGGAAGAGGAATCTAAATTAACAAAATACATTTTATCCCCACTTTTAAGCGGCGTGTATATCTCAAAACATGATTTACTAACTATTGCCATCTCATGTGGGTGTGCTATCCAGCTTCAAGAGCGCAAAAGGATGTTAAAAGAGCTATTTGCCACTACTCAAAAAACTGAAGATTTTATCCGTATAATTGATGCTTTTTTGTTTTTTTTAGATTACAAAGCCGAGCAGTACAAAAAAATAGCTTGCGAATATCCATCATCTAACGAGGTAGTTGCCGTTTTTTTAAGTAGAATAGAGAGCGCAAAAGAGGAGCTAAATAGGGCAAAAGAGGAGGCTACCCTTATAGGGCTTTAACCTCTCTTTTTTTCCTCTAACATTTTATCTAATATTTCACCTACCGCTTTTGATGCGCTCTCTGCTTTTTTGAACTCTTCCACAATCTCTTTTGCATTTTCTTCGACTTTGTTATTTTTTACAAACTCTACCGCTTTGATAACATTATTGTGAACCTCTGCGTGTGGTTTTTCTAACGATGAGTAGCTTGGAGTTGATGAGAATCTCTCTTTGCCAATTCCACTTTCATACCATTTGCCAAGCCTACAGCTGTGGTGATCATCAAAATGCGCACCTGCATTATTTGTAAAGACAGCCCTATAGCCATTTACTTTAAATAGTAGATGGTCTAGCTTGACAAGTCCTATAAATGTGTTATCAAGCGTATGTGAGACATCTTTGTTTATTGTATCTGAAATACCTAGCATCTCATTAAAAATATTTGCAAAACTTGAAATTTGCGCATTTGACTTATCTGTAACCTCTATCATATCGCTTGCGCTAGTTTGAATATCTGAGAAGTTTTGCTTTAGGGTTTGGATACTGATTTCAACCTCTTTTGTAGCTTTTTGGGTTCTCTCAGCGAGTTTTCTTACCTCATC
>JAVRLX010000141.1:0-2854 GCA_031960985.1 Campylobacterales bacterium
TGTGAGTTTTTGGGTACAAAAATAGATTTAAGCGAGCTAAAGAGTGGCGTTATTTGGAGCGTTATAGATATTACCGAGCGAAAACTAGCAGAAAAACAGATTATCGACGCCAAAGAACAAGCCGAAAAGGCAAACAAAGCGAAAAGCCAGTTTTTGGCCAATATGAGCCATGAGCTTCGTACGCCTATGAATGCCATAATAGGCTTTAGTGACTTGGCTTTAGAATCTAGCGACAGTAAGACCAAAACAGATTATTTGAAAAAGATAAAGTCCTCCTCGAAACTTTTGCTTGGAATTATTAACGACATACTAGATTATTCTAAAATAGAGGCGAACAAGCTTGAGTTAGATAACTCAATATTTGAGATAGATGAGATATTAAGCCAACTCATAACGCTTTTTGAAAAAGCGGCTAGCGACAAAAAAATAGAGTTATTTTTCCATATCCATCCGGATGTGCCAAGGGTACTAAGCGGCGACGCTTTGAGGCTTATGCAGGTTTTAACCAATATTGTAGGAAATGCCATTAAGTTTACCCAAAGCGGTTCAGTAGAGTTGTCGATAAAGCTAAAGTCAGCAGAGCAATCATCTGCAACGCTAGAATTTATGGTAAAAGATACCGGAATTGGAATGGATGAAGCGCAGCAGTCAAGACTTTTTGAACCATTCTCGCAAGCAGATACATCTACTACTAGAAAGTACGGTGGAACAGGCCTTGGTCTTGTAATATCAAAAAGAATTATTGAAGCTATGAATGGATCTATATACGTAAAAAGCACGCCAAACGTCGGCTCGGAATTTGTATTTGAAATAACGCTAGGCGTCCCAAATGATGCACAACACAAGCGGCAGTGTCCAGACGAATATAAAGGACGCAGGGTATTAGTAGTGGATGATCAAGAGATTTCTAGAATTATTATTAGTGAAATGTTGTTGCGTTGCAAATTTTTGGTATCCACCGCCATCTGCGCAAAAGATGCGTTTGATATGATTATTGAAGCTGATCGTAAAAAAGAGGGGTTTGATTTTATCATTATGGACTGGAATATGCCAGAGATAAACGGCGTTGAGGCGATAAAAGAGATATCCAAAATGAAAGAAAGTGGGCTACTGACGGGCATGTCGCCGACGATACTTATGATAAGCGCTCATGAGAAAAGTGAAATTAACACCGAAGGGATACAAATATCAGGATATCTGCATAAGCCGGTTACCCCGTCGCGTCTTTTTGACGCTATGATAAGCAGTAGCGCCAGTTTGCAAAAAAATATTTTAGAGAAAAAAGACAATCGGGAAAATAGTAAATTGAGCGGTGTTAGGGCGCTACTCGTCGAGGACAATGAAATAAATCAGGAAGTTGCCAAAAAAATGCTTACAAGGTTTGGCGCATTGGTAGAGTTGGCAAACAATGGTATGGAGGCCGTCGAAAAAGTAAACGCAAACCAATCTGGATATGACATCATATTGATGGATATTCAAATGCCTATAATGGGCGGTTATGAAGCGAGCGAAAGGATAAGAGCCATAAATCCTAATGTACCTATTATTGCACTCACAGCCGCCGCAACGATAGAAGATAGGCAAAAGGCTTTAGCGGCTGGCATAAATGATTATGTTAGCAAACCTATAGATATGGATATCTTATATTCTACTATTTTGAAATGGTCTAAAAACGATGTCTCTGAAGCTGTCGTAACAACAAAAGAAGCAGGAGACACACAAAAAGACGACTCTGAGGATTTATTGATTGATTATGGCAAACTACTAAAAACAATGGGGGAAGATGAGGCTTTAGTTACAAGGCTTCTATCTATTTTTGCAACTGATTTGGATACAAAATTTGGCAAACTTCCTGATATGATTGAAAATAAAGACACGGAGGCGCCGAGTATGGCACATGCGCTAAAAGGGGTCGCTGGAAATATGTCCGCAATATCGCTGTTTCATATTGCTCAAGAGATTGACAGAGCGTACAAAAATCAAAATGAGATAGATCCTGACACTATACGATTGCTTCGGCGCCAGATAGCTATGACGAGGAGATACATACAAGAGCAGCTTTTGCATACAAGTGTAATCGGTGAGATGCCAAAAGTTGGTATGGAGCAGCTTAAAATGTTGTTTGAAGATGTGATGTCTGATATGAACAGCGGGAAAATACCAAACCAAGACTCTGTGCAAAATATATATAACACTTTAGTCGGTGTGATAGATACCAAAGAATTAGACAACTGGATTAGAGCAGTAGATAGTTTTGAGTACGATAGAGCATGTGAGACAATGAAAACATGGATGCAAAAAGGCGTGCTAAATGAAAAATAAAGCGGCTACAATCTTAATAGTAGACGATATGGCGACAAACATACAAGCGTTATCTAATATTTTGAAAAACAGATATGACATACGAGTGGCGCTAAACGGTAAAAAAGCTATAGAGTTGGTTTTGGCAAATCAAAAGCCAGATCTTATTTTGCTTGATATCGTAATGCCCGAGATGGACGGTTATGAGGTATGCAGGCGACTGAAATCAAATCCAGATACGGCGGAAATTCCTATAATCTTTGTAACCGCAAAAAGTGAAGCGGAAAATGAAGAAGAGGGTTTTAGGTTAGAGGCTGTAGATTATATAACCAAGCCGTTTAGCCCGTCTACGATATTGGCTAGAGTGGATACGCATATCAAACTAAAAGAGCACGAAAAGATATTAAAAAAATTTAACGAGGAACTCTCAGAGCGTGTTGAATTAGAGCTTTCAACCAGAATTGAAACACAAAAGAGATATCAGCATCTATTCGAATCAAGTCCAATTCCCATCTTTATTTATCAAATAGCTAATGGGGCGGTTGGGAAAATT
>JAVRLX010000142.1:0-2838 GCA_031960985.1 Campylobacterales bacterium
AATGAAAGCTGGTTTTAGAAGCAACAATATCGATCCAAATGCTAGACACTGTATGGCTTCAGCCGTTGCTGGTTTTATGCAAACTTTTGGGATCGATGAGCCGGCTGGTTGCTATGATGATATTGAGCTAACCGATACGATAGTTACATGGGGCGCCAATATGGCGGAGATGCACCCTATTTTATGGTCTAGAGTATCAGATAGAAAACTCACAAATAAAGATAGAGTAAAAGTTGTAAACCTATCGACATATACCACAAGAACATCTGACCTTGCAGATATAGAGATAATTTTTAGACCTAATACTGATCTTGCAATTTGGAACTATATCGCCCATGAGATCGTATATAACCATCCTGAAGCAATAGACCAAAAATTTGTAAAAGACAACTGTATATTTACAACAAGCTGGGTTGATACTGGGTATGGTATGCGAAATAATCCAAACCATCCTAAATTCTCAGCCGCAGAAAAAGATACAGTAGCAAAAGAGGTATCAAAAGTAGTAAGCGAGCTTGAAGCTCCAGCTCTAGAGCCTTTTGGGTATAAAGCGGGTCAAACTATGCAGATGAAACATAGTGGCAACGCAGGGGAAAACTGGGAGATTAGTTTTGAAGAGTTTAAAAAAGGACTTGCCCCTTATACGCTTGATTATGTAGCTTCAATTGCAAAAGGTAATCCTGATGAAGACATTAATGAATTTAAGAAAAAATTAAAAGCTCTAGCTGAGCTGTATATAGAAAAAGGGAGAAAAGTAGTCTCTTTCTGGACCATGGGTATGAATCAACACACCAGAGGAACATGGGTAAACAGCCAATCATATATGGTTCACATGCTACTTGGCAAACAATCCAAACCAGGTATGGGCGCATTCTCACTAACAGGTCAACCATCAGCTTGTGGTACGGCAAGAGAAGTTGGTACATTTTCACACAGACTTCCTGCGGATATGGTGGTTATGAATCCAAAACATAGAGAACACTCCGAGCATATTTGGAAAGTACCAGCCGGCACGATAAATCCAGTAATGGGAAGCCACTATGTCAAAATCATGAGAGACCTTGAAGATGGTACAATCAAATGGGCGTGGGTACAAGTAAACAACCCATGGCAAGATACCGCAAACGCAAATCACTGGATAAAAGCGGCAAGAGAGATGGATAATTTTATCGTCTGCTCCGATGCATATCCTGGTATTAGCGCAAAAGTCGCCGACCTTATTTTGCCATCGGCCATGATATACGAAAAATGGGGCGCTTATGGTAATGCAGAGAGACGAACGCAACATTGGAGACAGCAAGTAACTCCTGTTGGGCAGGCGATGAGTGATACTTGGCAAACAATGGAGTTTGCAAAACGCTTTACTATTGCCGAGACTTGGAAAAGCTGGAAAATAAACGACAAAGTAACGCTTCCAGATGTAATTTCGTCCGCAACAGCTATGGGATATAAGCCAACTGATACGCTTTTTGATGTGCTTTTTGCCAATAACGAAGGGAGAAGCTACAAATGGCCAGACCCAATTGGTAAAGGCTTTTTAAATAGCGAAGTAGAGGGTGACAAACGAAATGTCGTAGGAAGTGATGGCAAACCGTTTAAAGGATATGGCTTCTTTATACAAAAATACCTCTGGGAAGAGTATAGAAAATTCGGGCTTGGGCATGGACACGACCTTGCAGATTTTGATACATACCATAGAGTAAGGGGTCTCAAATGGCCTGTTGTGGATGGCAAAGAGACACAGTGGAGATTTAACGCCAAATATGACCCATATGCGAAAAAAACAGGTAGAGAGTTTGCATTCTACGGTGAATTTGGCAAAGAGATTCCAAAAGGCACGCTCGCTGGTCCAACTGCAGGCACAAAAGTAAATCTAGCCAATAAAGCTAAAATTTTCATGCACCCATATATGGATCCACCTGAAGTACCGACGAAGGAGTATCCGCTATGGCTATGTACTGGAAGGGTGCTAGAACACTGGCATTCAGGCACTATGACTATGAGGGTTCCAGAGCTTTATAGAGCTGTTCCTGAGGCGCTATGCTATATGCATCCAGAGACAGCAAAAGAGATAGGCGTTAAAGATGGCGAGCTCGTATGGGTAGAGTCAAGACGCGGTAAGGTAAAAGCAAGAGTTGCTACAAGGGGTAGAAATAGACCTCCTAAAAGCCTTGTGTATGTACCTTGGTTTGACGAAAAAGTGTATATCAACAAAGTAACGCTCGATGCGACTTGTCCGATATCAAAACAGACAGACTACAAAAAATGCGCTGTTAAAGTATATAAAGCGTAAGAGAATAATGCAATGAACGACAAAAAAGAGAACAAGGAGCCGCTAAGCGAAAGACGCAAGTTTATTATTCAGACTCTACAAGGGGTCGGACTTGCCGCGCTTGGCGCCGTAACTTGGAGCGCATATGTGACTCATGCGAAAGCATCGCCGCTTGCGCTTAGGCCTCCTGGAGCAATAGCGGAAAAGGACTTTTTGACCAAATGTATTAGATGCGGGCTATGTGTGGAAGCTTGTCCATTTGATACATTGAAGCTAGCGCGCGCCGAAGACAATATTGCAATAGGTACCCCTTATTTTGTTCCAAGGAAGATACCTTGTTATATGTGCAAAGATATTCCGTGTGTGCCCCCTTGTCCAACTGGAGCGCTCGATAGTTCTCTTGTCAGCAGGGTGGTTGACAACAGGAAAAAACTGGATATTATTACTCCCCCATCAAATAAACTGAAAAATCAACTAGCATCTTGAGCCGCATACTGAACTTTAGGATGCTTAAAAAAGTTAGCAACTTTTTGAGCGTCGTTTTGCAGTGAGAGCATATACTTTTC
>JAVRLX010000143.1:0-2789 GCA_031960985.1 Campylobacterales bacterium
GCAAAGTTGTAGCGGATATCGCGGTGGATTGTGGTTATGAAGTGGTGGGCTATATAGACGATGATGCTTCAAAACAGGAGTTTGGCGGCAAAAAGTGCCAAAGACTAGAAGATGTAGCGGGAGGGGGCGACGCATTAGTTTGTTTGGGCATAGGCTCTAATAGCGCGAGGGCGGCGGTGTACGAAAAACTAAAATCCAGCGGTATACAGATCGCTACCCTGATACACAGGGCTGCCGTCGTATCGCCATCTGCGGTGATAGGCATAGGTAGTGTCGTGATGCCAAGAGCCATCGTGGAGGCGGATGCCACGATAGGACGGTCTACCATCATAAACACAGGCGCCATTGTGGGCAGTGGCTGTGAGCTGAGTGATTTTGTACACATATCGCCAAATGCAACGCTAGCGGAAGCGGTACAAGTCGGCAAATGCACACAGATAGGCATAAGGGCCGTCGTGACAAAAGGCGTACGTATAGGACAAAATTGTATTGTCGGTGCAGGGGCGGTGATAGAAAAAAATATTGCGGATGGTTTGACGGTCGTTGGGAGTTCTGAGGTTGTGTCAAGCCGCACGGCAGACATAGAAGATGGTAGGTAAGGTCTTTATAGAGGTGCTGTAAAAGATTTAACTGACCTTACGCACCAAAAGTGCGTAAGAACCTATATCTCTCCTGCTTTAGCAGGTAGCTTTTGTGCTCACTTGCGTTGCGCAATTTCGCTTCGCTACATGTCCTCGCAAGCTGCGGAATTTCGTTTCGCTACAATGGGGGTTGCAAGGGACATTAGTCCGAGCCACAAATACGGGCTTTCAAGGAAACATCGGCTAAGCCTAGCGCTTCGCTTGTTTTGCTCGTATTTGTGCGTAACATCAGGATTTAAATCTTGTTAAAGGGCATTGGAAGAAAGAAGAAACTGTATCACTAAAGGATAGAGGGCTTCAATTGGTGGAACGAGAAGGATGTAACCATGCATAAAAGCGTAGTAAATTTTATACGAACCGTTTACGGTACAAAAGAGTTTGTATCACTGCACGAGCCTAGATTTATAGGCAATGAAAAAAAATACCTATGTGAAGCAATAGACTCTACATTTGTCTCAAGTGTCGGCGCTTTTGTGGACAGATTTGAGAGAGAGTTTGCTTCGTATGTCAAAGCAAAATACGCTGTAGCGACTGTAAATGGAACCGCCGCACTTCATGTATGTCTTATTTTATCGGATGTAGGACAAGACGATGAGGTGATAACTCAGCCGCTAACTTTTATAGCGACATGCAATGCCATCGACTACTGCGGTGCAAAGCCTGTTTTTGTCGATATAGACCTTGATACGATGGGTTTGTCTCCTACGGCTTTATCGGAGTTTTTGAAATCGAACTGCGAAATCATAAATGGTAGATGTATCAACAAAAAAACTCGTAGACAAATCAAAGCGTGCGTGCCGATGCACACTTTTGGACATCCTTGCAAAATTGATGAGATTAAAGAAATTTGCGATGAATGGCATATTGCTTTAGTCGAGGATGCCGCAGAATCACTTGGAAGCCGCTACAAAGGTAAACATACCGGAACTTTTGGCAGATTAGGAGCGTTTAGTTTTAACGGTAATAAAATAATTACTAGTGGTGGAGGTGGAGTTATCGTGACCGACGATGAAGCTTTGGCAAAAAAAGCCAAGCATATCACCACGACGGCGAAAGTGCCGCACAAATGGGAGTTTGTCCATGACTGTGTAGCGTATAACTACCGTATGCCAAACTTAAATGCGGCGCTTCTCGTGGCGCAACTCGAGCAACTTGATAGATTTTTAAAAAACAAAAGAGAACTTGCCGACATCTACAAAAGCTTTTTTGATAAGATAGGTATTAAATTTTTTACCGAGCCAGAAAATGCCTATTCTAACTATTGGTTAAATGCTGTTATCTTGAACAACAAGGAAGAAAGAGATGCGTTTTTAAAAATAACAAATGAAAATGGAGTTCAAACGAGACCTGCTTGGACTTTGATGTACAAACTTCCGATGTATAAAGATTATTTTAAAACGGAAATGCCTAATGCAGAATATATTGAAGAAAGAGTTGTAAATATTCCAAGTAGCGTGAGGGATGTAAGATGATTTGGAGGAGTTATAAATGGATACAGTGGTGATTGTTGTAGCTAGCATTGGAATCTTGGCGATGTTTGCATACATGATTGTCCAATTTTCTGGTGACTCAAAGAAGGTAACAAAACACTAATGCCGTCCAAAGAACAGATCATCCTTGTAGGCGGTGGTGGGCACTGCAAGGCAGTCATCGATGTGATAGAGCAAGAGGGTAAGTATGAGATATTTGGTATTGTTGATAAAACCGAGCTTATTGGGAGAGATGTTTTGGGGTACAAAATCATCGACTGTGATGAAAACCTCCCAAATTATCTACACATCAAAAATGCCTTAATTACCGTAGGGCAAATAAAAAATGCAGAGCCTAGAATAAGACTTTTTGAAATGTGTAAACAGCTTGGCTTTGTTATGCCTACTATTATTTCGCCACTTGCATATGTTTCAAAACATGCCAGCATAGGCGAAGGTACGATAGTGATGCATCACGCACTTATAAATGCAGGCGCAAGGGTGGGTAATAACTGCATCATCAACACAAAAGCGCTCATAGAACACGATGCAATCATTGAGGATAATTGTCATATAAGCACGGCAAGTGTCATCAATGGTGGCGCTATCGTAAAAGAAAATTCATTTTTTGGGAGTAACGCAATGGCAAGAGAGTACATCGAAATCAAAGCAAAAAGTA
>JAVRLX010000144.1:0-2774 GCA_031960985.1 Campylobacterales bacterium
TCTTTTTTCCATAGAGTTTAATCTATCGTGAATACCTCTATTTTCCATCCTGATACTCTCTAATTCTGGAAGCAAAAAGCTTTTGAGCTGCTCTATAAGTTCCATTGTAGCTCCTTTTTAAAACTGTCAAAATTATAACTCAAAAAAAGAAAAATGTGTAGAAGAAAAAACTCCCGCCAATGAGGCGGGTGGTTTATCTCTAAAAAAATTCAAGCTCATCATTTCTATCCTCCTCGGCTATGTTGGTGTGCCCTATTAGCGCTTGTTGTTTTGTTTTTGCTTCATCAAGAGAGGAGATAAGTTTTTTGTGAAGTTTTGACAAACTATTGCGTAAAATAGCATTATCTTCTTGCGTGGCGCGTATATGCATAGAGACATTATTTTCAACCATTTCAATCGCTTCAACGACTGCCCCTAATTGTTGAGAGATAATGTCTTGAAGTTGCATTCCCATTAAAACCTCTTTGTTTATGGGCTCACCTTTTTCTTTGATATAACTTAAAAGAGCATTGGATGACTCTTTACTTAAGGTTATAATCTCTTTTTGAACATTTTTGATATGTTTCATAATATCAAGGATAGATGTCAAAACCTCTTCTATGCTAGAGTAATAAGGTGTTTGTTTCATTAAAAAAACTCCAAAAGATCTTCTGTATTGTTAGCGCCACTGCTATCATCTCCTTGTAAAATTGCCAAAAAGGTGTCGATATCATTAATCATTGAGGCATCATAGAAATGAGGATTTTTTGATGGTTTTTTCCAAACACTATCGACATACTTGCCAAGGACAAGAATAAGGTTTTCCAAAAAAGGTATAACAAACTCTTGTTTATTTAAAAATGTCTCTTTTTGCTCCGAAATACCAGAAGCGAGTTTAAAAATAGCGCCTGCTAGGGCATTAAAGATAGGATAGCGATAGAGGATGGTGCCAAATTTTTGGAAGCTACCTACAAGTTGGTCAATATACTCCCCATAGACTGTTGTTCCTTGGAAAGTTAGCAGAGAAAAGTTTTCAATTTCATCTACCAAATCAACAAGCTCTGCAATATCTTCTTTTAAAATCTGTTCGTAATAGTTTGAGTGGTCTATCTCTTGTGCGGAAGTTGCAACAGTAGGCGTTATCTCACTCTCTTGAGGTTTTGTTGAGGCCTCTTTAACAAATTTAAAAACCCTTCTAAAAATTGTTGCCACAATACTGCGAGTAATTTGTTCATCCTCTACGATAAGTAAGCTAAGTTCTTTGGTATATGGTTTTAGTTGTGATAAATTCATGTGTCGCCTCGCTATTAATTATCGAATACTTTTGATAGTTTCCATATAATGTCCCCACAAAAAATACCAATTTAGATGGTTAGATGGTATTTGCTTGGCTACAAAAATTAAAAAGTGTTGGTATCAGCTTGTAAGAGCTAAGCAATCAAGAAATATGTTATAATGTATCTCAAATGATATATAAGGATTGTTTATGAAAACAACTATGATTCATGCGCGTGTTGAATCTGACCTTAAAAATGAAGCTGAAACAATTTTAAAACAGTTAGGTCTAAACACAACTCAAGCAATAACACTGTTTTTACAGCAAGTGCGTCTTTGCAAAGGTTTGCCATTTGAAGTGAAACTTCCAAATGAGGAAACTCAAGCGGCTCTTAAAGATGTGTTAGCAGGGAAAAATCTTGAGCCGTTTTCTTTAGATGAACTTGCAAAAGAGATTAGAGGGTAATGTTGCAACTTGTTCGACATAAACTTTTTAAAAAAGATATTGCCAAAGTTACCCTAACTGATCAGCGATAAGGAAAAGAGCCAAATCATACTTGTTAGAATAGGTTCTCATAGCCAACTTTTCAAATAAAATATAAAGACATAGGCTAAATCAGACGGTATTTGCTTGGCTACAGAAATTGAAAAATGTCGATATCAGTTTGCAAGATCCAATCGAATCCTTTGAATAAAGTCATTTTTATATGTCAATTTCCACGCTGATTATTTTTATCAAAATTAGAGATTAGATTTTGAAGGTCGTTTTTTATGTGAGGGAATTTTTTGGCTAGCTCTTTAACCTCTTTATCAAAGCGACTAACCGTCTTAAATTGCATCCAAAAGCTCTTTTATATCTTTTGTTTTTCCAGCCTTTACATCTTTAATGCCTTGCAGTATACCATTGGCAATTTCTCGCTCTTGTGCGTATTTATCATATTTTTTTGGCGTCTCTATTTTTACAGCTTTTTTTGGCAAAAGCTCCAAAAAATCGACAACTTTTTGATAGTAGCTATCTTCTATTTTTAGTGTTATTGTTCGCATTATTGCCTCTGTAAAATTTTTTATATTTTATCAAAATTTGTTGAACCCTCTGAATAAACCCACCCATACACTTGTATCCCATCAATCTTATCTAAAACCTTATCCAGCCAAATTTAGGTAAAATTAGTGATAGTTAAGAGGATAACTATCTTTAAGAACTAAACAATCAGAAATGAGAAGATATAGTCCTACTAATTACATAGTATTTTAAGCAATATTTTACTGATTAAAAACTATACTATTTTAACAAATACTAATAAATCATCTTATGAGAATGTAGCATAAAGTAACAAGTGTGATGAGGAATTAAGATTTAAAAAAAGTTGTCTTGACAATTTGGGGTGGTTTATTAATCGTATAAGAACTGGACAAATTCCTCGTGTAATTTCTCTCATTAGAAGCATTGCCATCAATCTTCAAAATATCAATAAGATTGACAACAAAACACAATGTCGCAAATTATTTGCTTGGGGCAT
>JAVRLX010000145.1:0-2737 GCA_031960985.1 Campylobacterales bacterium
GTCTTCACTCAGGTCAAAAATCTCACATAAAGTTTTTAGCTGTGCGTATTTTTTCATAATATGTATATAACCTCAAATAGTATTTTGTTAATGATATTCACTTTTAAACACAAATTTGCAAAGACTACCTAGCAAAATCTTTGCAAATTTGTTTCACTCGATTAGTCGATTAAAACTTTCATAGCTCATTCAAAATTATCGAACCCCTATTCTATATGGGTCGATTAGTCGATTACTCGATTACGCCATTTTACAAAATAGTGAAAATAGAGGTATTATTTTTTGCTTCTTTCGTTTTTTGCCAAAGTTTGCCTTCGCCATTTTTAATAATTTGAAGCACATGGTTATACGGATAGCCTTGGTTGTCACACATTTCTTGGCGTATTTCTAAAAATTTTCTTGGTTTTTGCAAAAAGTCAAGTAACTCTGTTTCTATCTCTTCGTCGGCTGCTGTTTTCTCGGCCCACACAAGTTCAACTGGCTGCAATTCTAGGTCAACCGAAATTTTAAACGCTTGTTTTTTAACAACATTGTCACGAGGCTTTAAGCTGGGATCGACGATTACACAGTTTTTATCTATATTTTTTGTGAGCACAAATGCAAAATCGACCGACTCAACCCATGCACCACTGCCGCTGTACAGGCTTTCGATGGCTTTTGATCTATGATGTAACAATAGTATGGTTGCACCCTGCGTGCGCAGCTGCTTTAGTACGGTCATAAACGGTATAACATCCCGTGCGTCATTTCTGTCACCGCCTTTTAAAAAGTTTGTGCCGCTATCGTAGATAAAAACATGCCCACTCAAATCAAGGTTTTGTAGACCCTCAACTAACTCGTCGATTGTTTTTATGCCGGCTTGACAAAAATAGTTGATGTTTTGGTGTGTCTCAAGCATTTTGTCCACCTGCCTAAGCCATAGTGTACCCAACCCGTTATCTTCATCAAAGTACCATACATGTTTGCCCAGCTGCGCTGCCTTGAGCGCGATACCTAACGCTGTCATACTTTTGCCGTCCCCTGGTCGACCGGTGATCATGGTGATCATATTTTTTACTACAAAATCCTGCACTACATATGATAGTTTGGGCTGGTTTTTAATTTGTTCGCTAGTTGCGGCGTGCGCCTTTGCGCACATAAAGGCTTCTGCTGCCGTCTTCGGCAGCTTGGCTTCTTCTTCTGCAATTAGCTTTTCTATTTCCTCGGGCTTCATTTGTGAGATATGAGACGCTTTAGCTTTTGCTTCTCGAGCGCTTTTCTCAGTGCGCAAATCTTTTAAGGTTATTGCGTTTTCGTTTTTTTAGTATATAATTGCATCTTGATATCCTTTAGCATGTGGGATGTTTTAAAAGAGGTCTAAAGTTGGAAACAGCTATAAAAGAAGAGATCGCTTCGTTTCGTAGTGATAGCAATAATCTTTTCGTGTTTTTTATGGCTGTTTTAACTGGAGCCGCCGCCATATTGTTTAAAGTCGTAACAAAAGAGATATCGGCTTGGTTTGGTGCCGTTAGTATCATAGGTTTTGTACTGGCAGTTTTTACGCTGCTTTGGATGTTAAAAATTAGACGAAATATTGATGATTTAATAGACGAATTGAGGGAAATAAAATGAATGAAATAATAGGTTTTATAGGATTTATTGCCATTCTTGGATTGATAGCATTCGCCGCATATCAGTTTAGTCATGGACACAATACAAAACAAAAACCAGCACATTAAGCCAACCCCTCTAATTCGTCAAAATCATATAATCCCCCAATAAAACCATACAACTTTTTCCAAATCTTAATTCCAAATTACAACAAATTTGATAAGATTAAAAGATAACTGAAGGGGTAAAAAGATGAGTAGAAAAATGACACACTACACCGCTGAGTTTAAAACAAAAATTGTTTTAGAAGTTTTAGCCGGAGAGAAGACGCTTAATGAGATTGCAAGCGAATATAATATTGTTCCAAAAAATATAATGAATTGGAAAAAGATATTCTTAGAAAACGCATCATTGGCGATGGAGCCATCAAAGGCTATAAAAGAGTACAAAGATGAGAACAAGAAGCTTCAAGCACAAATTGACGAGTATGCAAAAAAAGTTTATAATGTCCCCACAAAAAAATACCAATTTTAGATAGAATCTAAATTCCCTAGCAGTATAAAATATTAAAGATACGGACTAAAAAAACTTAGGAGAAATTCTCATGAGCAAAAAGAAAAGAAACTTTACAGCTGAATTTAAAGCTAAAAATAAAATGTCCCCCTTTGTCAAGACCAATTTAGAAATATTTTTTATCCCCACCATTATGCCGCACTCTGCAAAAGTTTTGTTTGTGTAGTATCACAATTACTCATCCAGTTGTTATAAATCTCATCTGGTGTTTTATATCCTATAGATGAGTGAATCCTTTTTGAGTTGTAGATACGCATATATTCATCTATACCATCTCTTGCCTCCTTAATCGTATCATAGCTTTTAGGCTAGACATTCTCATACTTTAGTGTTCTCCAAAATCTCTCGATAACTATGTTATCTATCGATCTACCCTTAGCATCCATAGATATAGCTATATCATTACTCTGAAGTATCTGAATATGCTCTTTTGCCGTATACTGAGCACCTTGGTCAGAGTTAAATATATCTGGCTTAGGATACTTTGATAGCGCCTCTTTTAATACACTTGTTGTAAGGTTTACATCAATTGTGTTAGATATCTTATAGCTAATGATTTTTTTAGTATGCCAAT
>JAVRLX010000146.1:0-2760 GCA_031960985.1 Campylobacterales bacterium
GAGGGCTTTAAAGTGCGGAAAGAAGCTCTCTTCAACTTTTAGGCTAATCGTTTGCATCGCTAACTCCTAATTTTGCTTCATAGATTTTAACATAGCTATCTTACAATGCCTCCAAAAATCTAAACATAATCCATTTTTTGATACAAATACTAAAAAATACAAATTTGAAACGAAAAGATGCCTACAAATAACAGGAGGTTGCTATGTCTGAAGGATTTATGTTTTTAGTTGGTTCGTCACTGCTGTTTGCTGTGGCCGCTCTTGCAATATTTGTGCTTTGGATATGGGCTATTATCGATGTGATAAAAAGCGATTTTAAAGACTCTACCACAAAAATTATATGGGTTGCCCTTTTGATATTTTTACCATTTTTGGGAGCTATTATCTACCCTTTTGTAGCTAAAAGCACAAAAGCCCAAAATAAAGAAGAGGGTGAGTGAAGAAAACGATCGTCTTAGCGACACTAAACGCCCGTTACACGCACGCTTCACTTGCTCTTAGATACCTATACGCAAATTTAGGCAAACTGCAAGATGAGGCGCTCATCAAAGAATTTGTTATAAACGAAGATATGCAAAGGGTTGCTGAGGATATACTCAAACACTCTCCAAAAATCGTAGGGATAGGGGTTTATATATGGAACGCCCTTGATGCAAAAGAGCTAATAGAGACGATAAAAAAGGTTTCACCACAAACAGTAGTAATTATAGGGGGACCAGAGGCGTCGCATTTGCCCCACCGCGTGGATTTTTCGGCGGCAGATTTTGTTATATCTGGAGAGGGTGAGGAGGCTTTTGGCGCTCTTTGTCAAAGGATTTTGGCTGGTAGTCCCCCAAAAGAGAGGTTTATAAAAGCCGCGCCGGTAAATCTAAAAAACATCGCCCTACCCTATGAGTACTATACCGACGAGGATTTGGCGCATCGATATTTGTATATTGAAGCATCGCGTGGTTGCCCTTTTGAGTGTGAATTTTGCCTCTCATCAATCGATGAAAAAGTACGCTATTTTGACGCTGATAAGCTAATGGAAGCAATTGATAAACTGTGGGAGCGGGGTGGCAGACGATTTAAATTTGTCGATAGAACCTTTAATCTCAACATCAAGCTTGCCACAAAGCTTTTGGATTTTTTCTTAGCGAAGCCACTCCCATACAAAGTCCACTTTGAGGTTATCCCTGAGGCATTTCCGCAAGCTCTCAAAGAAAAAATCGCCGCATTTGCCTCAGACACCCTCCAATTAGAGGTCGGAATTCAGACGCTAAACGAAAAGGTGGCAAAAAACATCAACCGCAAAATGGACTTTGAAAAAATTAAAGAGAATATCACCTTTTTGGAAAAAGAGACAAACGCCCATTTGCATGTAGACCTAATCGTTGGGTTGCCCGGCGAGGATCTAATAAGTTTTGCAAAAGGGTTAAATACACTTACCGCTTTAACAAAAAGCGAAATCCAAATAGGTATCCTAAAAAAACTATCTGGCACCACGATGGATAGGCACGACAAAGAGTATGGTATGATATACTCAGATAAGCCGCCGTACGACATACTCCAAAATAACTCCATTTCATTTATGGATATTCAGCGGATGAAGCGGTTTGCGAGGTTTTGGGATATTACTTATAACAGCAAAAGATTTGTAAAAACGATTGAGCTTATATGGGGAAACGATGTATTTAACGGCTTTTTGGCATTTTCAGATTGGGTATATGCCGAAGCGCAGATGACCCACCAAATCTCGTTTAAAAGGATGTGTGAGCTGATTTTTCGCTATTTAACAGAGACGCTAAAGTATGATGAATTGGAAGTTGCAAAGATAATAGCCGAAGATACCAAAAGCTATATGGGACAGGGTCTACCTGCAATAATAGCCAATAAACTCAAGTAAACCTGCCTATACTGCCACAATTTGTCAAGACAACTTTCTATTTAAACAGCTCTTCATATTACAAAAACGCATCAGCAGGTAGCTTTAGGGAATTGCAAGGAAATTCGTTTGACGAATGTAGCTTACAACCACCACCTTGAAGTGGCAATTATAAGCTCATCAGCAGGCAACGCTGATTAAAATCTGTAAGACAAACTCATACTGACAACAGGATAAACCTTCATTTTAGAGACATCGTCATCTAGTTTGCTCGCTTGCGCAGACACATCTGCCGCCAACATCGGATTAGACAGCGCGCCACTTGCGCTCAAAGACGATTTAGCTTTCCCAAATAAAACACCGGCGTCCATCCCAAAAGTCAGATTGCTGCCAACCATAGTGTTACCAAAGCCAAGTCCAACATATGGCATTACTTTTTGGTATTTCACCTCTCCGTCAACAGTTCCAACCTGCGCAGATGTGTAGGTGCGACCGTTGATAGTGTAAAGGTTACCTGCCTGTGGCTTTCCTGTCATATCTATCTTAAAACCGTTGTATATAGCGCCACCGGAGAGTCTTAATCCATTTTCAAATGGATAGTAATCAGCTACCACACCAGCGCCAAATATTTTCATTTTAGCATCATAATCAATATCGGTACCGTATGAACCGTCTTTGGAATAAGAAAATCCGGTTAGCAAAGCTCTGGCGTTAATGTTATCTGTAACTTTGACCGTACCTTCCACTCCCGCTCCAAGCGTACCAGCTGTTATGCCTACCGCTATGTTATCTGCGGCCATTGCCGAAACTGTCATTGCTGTTGCTCCGATGATTGAACAAATAACCTTTTTCAAATTTACCCCCTTGTGTTTTGGTTTTATTTTGAGGTAATAGCG
>JAVRLX010000147.1:0-2735 GCA_031960985.1 Campylobacterales bacterium
GTTCGGCACTAAAAACTTGACCTTTTTTTCTGCTCATTTTTATCTCCAATGTTTATGTGTTTATTTTAACTCTTTTTGGAAATAAATTTTCATGAAAATCTGCCTGAATTTTTGAGGGCATTATAGCTCATGAGAATTTCTCCTAAGTTTTTTTAGTCTGTATCTTTAATATTTTATACTGCTAGGGAATTAAGATTCTATCTAAAATTGGTGTTTTTTTGTGGGGACATTATACTTAAAATAAGACCAGAGGGTTCACACGGCTTTAGATGGACTTTTGCGCAAAATAGAGTTAGAGAGTATCAGAGGCACGGATACTCTTATGAAGAGGCCCTACAAGGAGTGTCTTTGGAGATGAAACATTTTAGGGCGAGTATTACGGAGCATTATTTGGGGTGATACTCTACGCCTTAGCCTTTAAAATTGAATCAAACTATCGTAGAATCCAACGACTTTTTAAAGAACAAGAGGTTGATTTTGATATGACAGCTCGTCTACTATTACATTTTCTAGTCAGTACCTACAGAATCTTTGTGCTTATAATTTCAATATATTCCAATCGTAATTCCTCGTCTCTAAGCGCTGTTGCTGATATAGAAATAACATCAAACCCTTTAATTTTTGCTTTCTCTCGTAAGATTTTGTCCTTTTCAGATTGTATAGAATTGCCATGAATTTTATTTGATAGTCCATCAATGTATATGAGTAGTTTTTTATCAGGATACGCAAAGTCTGCTATTGTTGATTGCCCATTTCCGAGTTCAACCTTATATTGTGCAACAGGTTCTGGAAATTTATTTTGAGCAAGAATTTTTAAGAAATCATCTTCAGCAGGGCTATCTGTCTCTTTTGTATTTTTAACTTGCTTTAGATTTACAGGGATATCAAATAATTTTTCTATAGGCTGTTTGAATTTTTTTAATATATCAATTGCCTTTTGCCTATTCAGCTCGGCATGAAATTGCTGGTTTGAATACGATAGTAAGCATTTGTAGCACACATCTTCGCAGTCGCACTTGGCAAGTTTCTTTTGAGCTTTTTCAACAATACCTTGATAGTAACTTAGTAGCAGTGGAAGAAACCCGCTTCCGCCCGGCAATGAGTCGTAAAAAACAACTCTAAATCTATCATTATCCAGAGGCTCAACAGCTCCATCAATATCACCATCTCTCATATCTAAAATCTCAATGGCTCCAGACTTCATGGCCTCTAAAAAGTTTGCCGCAGTAGGCCTATCTGCAAAGCTATCAAATATAACTATGTCTGATTCTATGTCAGTATGCAACGCACTCCAAAAAAGTTTGCTGTCTTTTATATGGCACCTTTGCATATGGTTTGTGATAAAGTCTGCATGCTCTCTATCACTTGCCATTGGATTTCTGAAAGCCCCACATGACGGACATACCAAAAAGCCTATATTTTCTCTTTTTTGCCCGTATGTACCCATATTTATGAGTCTTATTTTGCCATTTTTGAGATATTCGACAGATATATCTCCAAGTTTATACTTTATGCCACCAAAATGATTTTCTAAAACTCTAGCGCCACTTTTAAATCCCACTCTGACTCTGGACTCTCTGTTGTCATCTATTTTTTGCAACCTTGATAGGGAAATATCGACCATTTCATATGATATGAACGGCATATACTCTTTGTCACCGCCATCAACAAGTCTATTCATGTTTTCAAGTATTGCGCCATTCGTTTGATTGACAATCATATCTTTGCGTATATCTTCACTATGAAAATTTGTATCTTTCTCTTTTAACTTTGAAAAGTTCAATCTAACCGGTTCATAAATATTTTTATTTGTATCTTTCTCTTTTAACTTTGAAAAGTTCAATCTAACCGGTTCATAAATATTTTTATTGGCATATACTTTATTGGCTGGGGTTAGCTCTCTGATAGCAACACTACTAGGTCTTGTTATCTCAAACAGCGGCTCGACACAAACGGCTCTTACGCTCTCTCTACCAAGTGCATAGCTCGGGAAAAAACCATCTTTTGCCAAAAATGAGAGTGTATAGTTATCTTGAGAATCTTTTGTGTAGCTATTTAGCGCTTTGTCGTAGGAGTTAAACTCTCTGCGCTCACTATCGCTCAATACTTCTTTTTGTTTATATGGAGCTATGATGCTTCTGTAGGTCTTTATTTCCAGCACTAGCTCTGATAGATGGTATCTTAAGTCATCTACCATTTCTTGAATGCCTAGTTTTAGAAACTCCTCAGTTATTTCTTCTTTTTCAGCAATAGTCCAGCTGTCAAAAAAAACTTTTTTTACGAAAGAATATATGCCATCAATATTTTGTCCAATTAACTTCCTAAGCTCTTCAAAATCATCTACACTCTCTTTGAAGCTCGCTCTTCCATAGTCGTCGATATTGACAACATAGTCCTTGATATAGGTTGGAAATGATAATTTTAAAACTTCATCGGCCGATGTGTTATTTCTAAGCCAAGTTAGCACACTTGAGTGAATGTGTTTTTTGATTAGTCTAGCATTGCTCATGCTAAATGTGGGGATTCTGATATTTCCGGTAATCATCTCTTCTGGGACTTCAAAAAAATAGCTATCGTGAGACACATTTCTACAATACGTAAAAACCGTAGTATAATGCCCCCAAAAAATTAAACAACAATTTTATGAGTCATCTTTAAAAAAATAGTCTAAAATAAAAACAACATAACCTTTTTAGGAGAAAAAACTATGAGCGCCAAGAAAAAAACATACAGTG
>JAVRLX010000148.1:0-2707 GCA_031960985.1 Campylobacterales bacterium
TATTTACAATAATTATATTTTTATTTTTTGTTTATTACAATCTTGTGACTAAATTGGAACGATATTTTCTTGTATTTTGATAGCAAAAAAAAGGGGGGGGGTAAAAGATGGGTAGCGTTACACCAACAGGGGAAGAGATATTTTTCCCAGAGGGGGAATTTATTGTCTCAAAAACAGATCTTAAAGGTCGCATCACCTATGGCAATGAGCTATTTATAAAAATGAGTGGGTATGAGGAAGATGAGTTACTTGGCGCCCCTCACAATATAATTCGCCACCCAGATATGCCAAGGGCGGTATTCAAACTATTGTGGGATACTATAACAAAAGGGGAAGAGATATTTGCCTTTGTCAACAACCTCTCAAAAAACGGCGCAAACTATTGGGTAAAAGCGCATGTGACCCCATCGTATGACGATAGTGGACAGATAATAGGGTATCACTCGGTAAGACGCAAGCCAAAGAGGGAATCGGTGGAGCTTATATCAAAAATTTATGCAGAGATGCTAAGAATAGAAAAAGCAAGTGGTATGGATGCATCTTTTGCCCATCTAACAAACATCCTCAAAACCAAAGGGACAAGCTATGACGAACTTATCTTCTCTCTCTAAAGCCAAATATGTAAACACCTTTTTACTGTTCTCCTTTTTAGGTGGAATTGTAGTTGAGGCGCTTACACTAGGGTTTCACTGGATTTATTTGGTAGGTGTTTTTAACTTTATAGCGTTAGCCTTGCTACACAGATATGTCTCAAAGGTGCAAAAATGTGTCCACGCCCTCTCATCTGTAATACACGATGTAAATAATGGGAAATTTGAAAGTAGGCTTACGCATATTAGAGACGGGGGTGAGCTACAAGAGGCGTGCTGGGCTGTTAACAATATGCTTGATAAAATAGAGGTGTTTATGAGAGAGATTCGCACCTCTATAACAAAAGCTGGAAATGGGATTTTTTTTAGAAAACTTTTGGTGGATGGCCTGCCTGGTCAATTTGCGCTAAATGCTTCACTTGTAAATAACGCCATAGAGGCTATGGAGAAAAATGCTAAGCAAACAAGAAGAATACAAATCAATTCAGAGCTTGGAAATATTGGCAAAGGGGTAGCTGGGGGGCTAACTATAGTTCAAAACGACCTTAAAAAAAGCATAGACACACTCAGATTTGTAAACCAAGAGAGCGCTAGCACCGCCGCGCAATCCAAAGAGAGCATAGCCGCCCTTGAAGAGATAGTCCAAAAACTGGATATATTGCTCTCCAAAATAGACTCTTCAAACGATAAAATTGAGATTTTAACATCTAGAACGATGGAGATTGACTCTGTGGTAAATCTAATCAAAGATATAGCAGACCAAACCAACCTATTAGCTTTAAATGCCGCAATAGAGGCGGCGCGGGCTGGTGAGCACGGTAGAGGTTTTGCCGTTGTTGCAGATGAGGTAAGAAAATTAGCTGAGAGAACCCAAAAAGCGACTGGTGAGATAGCCGTATCTATTCAAACCCTCCAACAAGAGGCAAACGAAATAAGCGAAAACTCTGTAGAGATGACCGAGATAGCAAAAGTGTCTGGCGCATCTATTGAGGAGTTTAAAAACACCGTATATGGATTTAACAAAAATGCAGAGAAGGTAAATAAACTTGCCGTCTCGCTTGAACATATAACTTTTCTCATACTTGCAAAAGTAGATCATATATTATTTAAATCCAACCTTTACTCATCTTTGTTTCACGCATCTGACAAAGTTGGAACAAATGACCCACACGGTTGTAGATTTGGCAAATGGTATGATAATGATGGCAAAAAAATATTTGGGCATCTTCCATCTTTTGCAAAAATGGATGAGCCTCACAAAAATGTACACGGATATGCCAAGGAGAATATTGCATTTATACACCCAACAGATAGGGTTGTTGAAAATAAAGAAAAAGTATTTGAAAATCTAGTAAAAATGGAGGAGGCAAGCGATAGATTGTTTGAAATAATGGATAAGCTTATCGAAGAAGACCAAAACACAAAATAACAATAAAAATCAAAAAAGGGGATAAACATGGGATTATTTGGACCATCAGCTAGAGAACTTGAACTTGAAAGAGAAGTAGAAAAACTCAAAAAAGAGCTCAGAGATTTAAAAGAGCAAAATTATATCTTAGCAAATGAGCGAGATCAAAAAGCAAAAGAGGCGGAAAGCGCAAAAAGTGGATGTAATAAAGGCAATATGTTAACAGAGCTTACAGATATATTATCTATCTCTTGTATCGATAATATGAAGGTTATACAAAGCAGTTTTGCAACATCGATTGAGATGTTAGATGAGACAACCAAACTAACACAAAGAAATGCTGAACTTGCAGGTGATGGTAGAAAAAATCTACCTCAAATTACAGGCGGTATGGAAAAGGTACTAAACTCTGTAAATAGCCTTGAAGCGATAGTACAAAGGGTGGTATCTGATATAGACTCTATATCTTCGGTAATTGCATTAATTAATGATATTTCAGATCAAACCAATCTATTGGCGCTTAATGCCGCAATAGAGGCGGCGCGGGCTGGCGAGCACGGCAGAGGCTTTGCCGTTGTTGCCGATGAGGTAAGAAAACTCGCTGAGAGAACCCAAAAAGCTACAAAAGAGGTTGAAATCAGTATCCAAACCCTAAAGCAAAACTTCTCAGATATTCAAACTAGCGCAAGCGATATGATAGAGGTTACAG
>JAVRLX010000149.1:0-2702 GCA_031960985.1 Campylobacterales bacterium
TGTATAATGGATTTTACAAAATTTTATAAGAGAGGAAAGCATATTGGATCCCGATAGTCAGTCGATTTCTATGTTGTTATTTGCGTTTTTTTTGGTGCTATTAAATGGTTTTTTTGTTATATCAGAGTTTGCCATAGTTAAAGTTAGGCGTTCAAAGCTTGAAGAGCTTGCAAAAAATGGTAAAAAAGAGGCAGAGCTAGCCCTTAAGATATCATCTTCGCTAGATACTTACTTAAGCGCTACACAGCTTGGTATTACACTCTCATCCCTTGCTCTGGGTTGGATAGGCGAGCCAGCCCTTGCCAAACTCCTTGAATCCCCCTTTTCTTTAGTTTTTGGCGACAATCAAATCTTACTTCATACGGTTAGCTTTGTATTAGCATTTACTATTATCACCCTTTTGCATGTTGTTTTGGGTGAGATAGTTCCCAAATCTATAGCGATAGCAAAAGCTGAGCAGTTGGCTCTTTTTGTAGCGAGGCCACTGTATTGGTTTTGGGTTGTATTTTATCCTCTAATTAGATTTTTTGATATTTTGGCGGCTTCTACCCTAAAAATAATTGGGATAAAGCCAGCTAACGAGCATGATATGGCGCACTCCGATGAAGAGATAAAAATTATCGTTGGCGAGAGTCTAAAAGGGGGCTTTATCGACTCAGTTGAGGGTGAAATAATTAAAAACGCCGTAAATTTTTCAGATACTGTCGCAAAAGAGATTATGACCCCAAGAAAAGATATTGTATGCATAGATGCTGAGCTAAGTTATGAAGAGAATATGAAGATTGTGATGAATACTAAACATACGAGATATCCATACGCTCACGGTGACAAAGACAATATCACAGGGATGATACACATTAGAGATCTTTTAAATAATATGCTTTTCAATTCCCCAAAAACCTTAGAGGAGCTTAAAAGGCCTATTATAGTTGTCCCTGAGAATGCTTCAATATCAAATGTCCTTGTACAGATGAACAAAGAGCGTGTCCATATTGCCCTTGTTGTAGATGAGTACGGTGGTACGGCAGGGCTTTTGACTATGGAGGATATACTTGAAGAGATAATTGGCGACACTTCCGATGAGCATGACGCCGAGAGTGCAAAAATAGTCAAAATAGATGAAAATACTTATGAGTTTGATGGGATGGTTGATCTTGAAAATGTAGCAGAAACGCTTGGCATAGAGTTTGACGACGATCAAGCTGTAACACTTGGCGGACACATCTTTAATATCCTTGAGCGTATGCCGTCAGTTGGCGATAAAGTGAGAGATGGGGAGTATGAGTACGAGGTGTTGGCGTTAGAAAACAACCGTATCCAAAAGCTTTTGTGTAAAAAAGTTCAAAAAGAGCAAACGGTTTAAATTGTGGGTAAGTTGAATGCAAGCAGATTTAACAAATAGTTTTATAGGTATTTTTTCGCTTGTCCTTTTTGTAATCTCTTACATTGTAATAGCAATGGAGGAAAAAATAGGGCTCAATAAATCCAAGCCTGCTTTGTTTGTTGGAACTTTCCTATTTTTTATAATAGGGATTTATTTTTTAGCGTATGAGGGGAGCGTTCCCAAAAGTCTTGAAGATACACTCGAGCATGTCATCCTTGAAATTTCAAGTATTTTCTTTTTCCTCTATGTTGCAATGACATACATAGAAGCTCTCATTGAGCGAGGTGTGTTTGATGTATTAAAGGCCAAACTTACAAAGAAAGATTTAACTTATAAAAAACTTTTATGGCTTACTGGAATACTTACATTTTTTATTAGCGCTGTTGTCGATAATCTAACTTCGGCGCTTGTATTTGCTACGCTACTTATTACGATAGAGTGCGATAATAAAGCTTTTTTAGTTCCAGCCGCAATTAATATTGTTGTGGCTTCCAACGCTGGCGGCGCATGGTCCCCTTTTGGAGATATTACCACTTTGATGATTTGGAATGCAGGTAAAGCCCCATTTTTTGACTTTTTTTATCTCTTTCCCGCTTCATTTATAGGGTGGGCGATTACATGCTATCTTCTCTCCACCACATTCCCAAATAAGACGATAGTTGCTAAGGCTGATGACACAGTCAAAATGAAAGATGGGGCCATGGGTGTTGTTTGGCTTGGTTTTTTGACTATAGCTCTGAGTGTTTTTGCCTATCAAGCGCTTCATTTGCCAGCCATTATAGGGATGATGTTTGGACTCTCTCTTTTAATGATATATAGCTTTTATCTCAAAAGAAAAAGAGGCGTTGACATAAACGTCTTTGAAAACATTGCAAAAATAGAAAATGATACATTACTTTTCTTTTTTGGGCTAATGTTAGCCGTTGGGGCGCTTACATATATCGGATATTTATCGCTTGTTGCTAAAATATATGACAATGTTAGCCCTACTATGGTAAATATTGTTGTAGGGTTTTTATCGGCAATAGTTGATAATGTGCCACTTACTTATGCCATTTTGAAAGCCAACCCCGCAATAGAAATTGATCAGTGGCTTTTGATAGCCCTTACCGCCGGATGTGGCGGCTCTATGATAGCTTTTGGCTCTGCTGCAGGTGTCGGGGTGATGGGTAAGATGCGAGGCATTTATACATTTAGCTCACATATGAGATATGCTTGGATGGTGGTTGTGGGATTTTTGGTGTCCGTTGCGGTTTGGTATGTACAATTTCAAATTATTGGTTTTTACTAACTGATGTTACGCACAAATATGAGCAAA
>JAVRLX010000150.1:0-2702 GCA_031960985.1 Campylobacterales bacterium
TATAAATCTCATCAATTGCATCTAAAAGCTCTTTATCTGTCTTTGAACTAAAAGGTATTGTTGGCTCATAATAATACGCTGTCTTTGACATATCAAGCAGCTCTAATCTTTTATTTAGTGAAGGCGCTTTTATTTGAGCTTGGACACTGCCTTCGCTATTATCAATCATTCTTCTTTTTATTGATAAGTCCAAGCTCTGTAGCTTTCCCACTGCCCAATCCCTCTCTACTATGACCTCTCCTAATTTCTTAGCTATTTGGTCTTTTTCTTTTTTAAGGCTCTCTATCTCCTCTTTATACTCTTTTACTACTACACTCTTATCAAACGCAATTACAGCGTTATCTAAAAACTGTTTTTTCCATTGTTGCAAGCTTTTTGGCAGTAAATCGTATTTGCTTGCTACCTCATTAACTGTCTTACCCTCTTCAAGTAGTTCAAGCACCACTTTAGCTTTAAAATCAGCTGTAAAGTTTCTTTTCTTTTTGCTCATGAGAATTTCTCCTAAGTTTTTTAGTCTGTATCTTTAGTATTTTATACTGCTAGGGAATTAAGATTCTATCTAAAATTGGTATTTTTTTGTGGGGAATTATAAGGACTAATACTAATCAGTATAAAGCCCTATTTTGTAGAGGTTTAAAAGTTTAAATATTTTAAGAATATATCAAAGCGTATATCAAAAAGCACTTTCCACTAACTCATAAGCTCGATTTTTTGTAAAAAAATGAGCAAACAAGCGATAGCGCGTTAGTTTTTATTAATGCTGGTTTTGTGGCTTCGATTGTTGTTTATTAAGCAGAATGTAGAATTACACACCCCATTTTTTAAGATGGGGTGTATCTCAATCATAAGGCTTTTTGGATGCTAGAACATCTAAAAAAGCTTGCCGTAATCTTACAAGTAATTTATTGGCTTGTCAAGCTCTTTCGGGAAGCTCGCGGGGGTTAATCCCCTGCGTCTTATGGAGATACCTAAATTGCTAATCTTTGCCTCTGGCTTTAACTTCATCTTTTATTGCTTGTTTTGCCTCTCTGTTTCCTATAAGCTTTTTTATCCCATCCAAAACTGGCATTATCCCATATTTTGTTAAACTCATAATTTTTGTATCATCCAAAAATTTGTATACATCCATCCCCGCTTGATAGGTTGCTTGGTGTATTTTTACTTTATTGCTCTGGTACTTCAGTAGACTTTTTATTCGCAGTTCCTGCTCTTTGCTTATTGGAAAAGAAATAATTACTTCATCACCCTTACATGATACGCCTGACAACTCCTCAAAGCCTTTTTTAAAGCACATCCTAAAGAAATCAGACCTATCAATTCCCATTTTATCTGCATACTCTTCCGCTTCTCGCTTTAGGCTTTCTTGGATTCTGAAACTACAAGTTTCTTTTATTTCGTTTTCTAACGTGTTCATTTAAGTTTATCTTAATAATTTATCTACTATGCTTTTTGCGTTCATTAAAGCAATACTTAATACTTAATGAATCTTACTGCACCTCTAACACTAAACTCAAAAATCCCCCTTTAACTCAAATCGGGGTGCAGTCCTTTCTTAAAACCTGACCATAACAATTGTTAAAAGTAACGCTATTGCCATAAACAATAGGCGAGAGCGACACGACGGCGCAGCCGCCGCTAGGCGGGGCGACGGCGTGGCGGTCACGCCCCCTAGTTTTATTATTACGCATTAGCGGTAGGTTGACCCAAAGCACTACGGTAAAGGGTTTTACAAGTGTTTTTGCTCTCCACAGCAAATACACAAAAATCAACACAAAGGATAAAACTTTGCAATCGTCTATTATCGATGTTGACAATCGACATAATACACTTAAACAGGTCAAACTAAACTTTGACAAACTGCCGCAATGGGTCGCCGACCTATCGCTTAAAAGAATCAATCAGGAGGACAAAAATAAGCAATTCAGGCTCAACACCGAACTAATCAATAGAATGACAGGCGATAGATACAATCTCCAAGACATCTACGAAGCCAAACAATCGCAAAAGCTCCCCGAACTTCTAAACCTCGTCAACTCAATGCTAGAAGTTCAATCCAAAGAAAACAAAAGCCTAGCTTTCATTACGACAACTTTACGCCCACAAGATAGCCAACATGAAAATGAACCGCTAGGTGAAGCCCTAATCAAACGTCAATCACAAGTACATCGCTCATTCTTCAAAGCAGTCCGAGACGATAACTACTTCAGAAAGCCGACCGAAAGACGCAAAAAACAGCTAGGCTATGTAAACGACTGGACGTACTGCGACAACTTCAGTTATTTGGCAATGCTAGAGCTACACGAAAAAAGCTTTTTCGTACACGCTCATTTCGCCGCTTTCGTTCCCGACAACCCTGAACATCTGCAAAAGTTCTGCAATGTGCTAGTACACGCCCACGCAAACAAACAAATGGGACGCACGATGATAGTACTAGACCCAAAACACGAAAAGCACCTCGTTGACTATCTAAAGCTAGAACCCATCAAAAAAAGCCGTAACGAATACAAACTAAAAAGCGTCTCTAGCAACGAGTTCAAAAAAGGTCAATCAATCCTCTTTAAGTTTTTCGATAACAAGAAAAATATTGAACATCAAATAGCAAACTACACCGTCCACTATCTACTAAAAAGCTACAGCTTAGATACGAAAGAAGCTCTTGAAAAGCTGGGTGATATGTCGTTTACATCAAAAGCCGTATTTCT
>JAVRLX010000151.1:0-2612 GCA_031960985.1 Campylobacterales bacterium
TTTTACTACTATACTTTTATCAAACGCGATTGCAGCGTTATCTAAAAACTGTTTTTTCCATTGTTGCAAGCTTTTTGGCAGTAAATCGTATTTGCTTGCTATCTCATTAACTGTCTTACCCTCTTCAAGTAGCTCAAGCACCACTTTAGCTTTAAATTCAGCTGTAAAGTTTCTTTTCTTTTTGCTCATGAGAATTTCTCCTAAGTTTTTTAGTTCTTATCTTTTATATTTTATACTGTTAGGGAATAAATATTTTATCTGAATTTGGTATTTTTTTGTGGGGACATTATACTACCATTCCAACATATTCCACTTCAACACAGTATCTTCTTTTATATCACACGCGGCTACTCTACCGATTACTTCATCGATAAATCTCGGGCTTACACCATGCGCAGGTCTCTTAAAGGTCAAATCTTCTATTTTTATAATACTTCCTTTAGGTATATGCCGTGCCGCCACCAAACTTCTTCTGGCATTTCTTCTAGCCGGTTCCTCGTCAGGCAAGGCCTCGACTTTAAAGCTCCCAAGTAGCTCAAATGTTCGTTTTAGATTTGTCTTAAATAGCTTTAGATCTTCCTTGTCCATAGCATGATAGTGGTCGTTTCCAGGTAGAGTTTTATCGTGTGTGAAGTGCTTTTCTATTATCGCACTTCCAAGCATTGTCGCTATTTCGCACACTTTCATATCCTGAGGCATAGTATGGTCACTATAGCCGATTATCTTATCTGGAAAAGCTTTTTTAAGCCCCAATATCATTCCAAGGTTGGCATTGGCATCAGGTGTTGGATAGTTTAGTACACAGTGAAGAAGCGCCAAAGAATTGCCTTTTGTCTCTATCCAGCCTACCGCTTCCTGTATCTCATACAGATGGCTAGCTCCGGTAGATAGTATGATAGGCTTGCCAAAATCACACATAAACTCGATAAACGGCTTGTTTGTAATGTCTGACGAAGATATTTTAAACACATCCATCATGTCATTCAGAAAGATTGCGGATTCCACATCAAAAGGAGTGCTCAAAAACTCTATACCAACACTATCGCAATAAAGTTTTAGTTGTTCAAACTCGTTTTTCCAAAATTTATCATATTTTTTAAATAGCTCATATTGGCTTTTTGTAGGCTCTTTTTTTATATCCCAGTAGTACGGAGAATCTTTTGATGCAATCGTCTCTGCCTTGTATGTTTGAAACTTTATAGCGTTGGCACCACCATCTGTTGCTTCATCTATAAGACGCTTGGCCAATTCCATACTTCCCTCATGGTTTACACCAGCCTCAGCTATAATGTATGGCCAAGATACAGGTTTTTGCAAATGTTGATTGCTAAATAGCTCTAGTAGTTTCATTATTACCTTCAAATAATTGAACTAATTGTGTAGATGAAATATGCAAATCAATCGGCGCTAAGCAAAGTTTGCGATAATCCTCAAAAGTATCGATGTCAAACCGCATGTACGGTCTTGCGATTCTAGCGTCTTTGGGGTTAAATGTTTTAATACGAAACAACTCGGAATTATCGCGAATATAGTTCATGCAGTGTTCTCTTTGGGATGCACTTTTTGCGTTTTTGTGCATTGTTTTTAGAAGTTCAAAAGAGATGATCTCAGCACCAAGTCCATCAGGATAGTTGTTGCCAACAGGTATGTGATTGTATGCATAATCACACTGATGTTCAAAATAAAAATCCACCAAATCATCTATAGCCTCATGGCAAACTAGAGGATTGTCAGCACAGATGCGAACTATATGGGTCGCTTTTGCTAGTTTGGCTGCATGGTAAAATCGCCCCAATACATCGCTTTCTTCACCTCTAAAAATATTTGCGCCTACGTTTTGTAGATAAGTGGCTAATACATCATTATCTTCGCTTGCTGGAATAGCCACTACGACATCGTCTATTTTTTTGGATTTTTTTGTTCGTTCATAGACCCATCTAACCACAGGATGCCCGTGCAAAGAGAGCATCATCTTGTACGGTAGGCGAGTAGAGCCAAGCCTAGCTTGTATCAGTGCAACAATTTTCATCCTAGTAGTCCCAAAATCATTTTTACTATCTTTTGCTTATTGTCACGAAAATTGTATTTTTTGGTATTCAAAAACAAAAGCTCTCTGTAGCTAGCATCATCTACCAGTTTTGCAAAAGTCTTTTGTAGTATATCCGTATTGCAAATATCCTTGTAAACACCAAGGTTTATAAAACCGTTTTCCAATTTGGCAAAACTATGAGTGCTCTCTCGCTCATGATGAGATACAACAATTGCTGGAATATTCATATCTGCTAACTCATAGACCGTGCGACCATTTGAGGAAATTGCTATTTGTGCTTGTTCCATAATTTTTGAGATAACCCCACTTGCGAATGTCAACTCGATATTTTTGTACTGTAGCTGTGATAGATAGTTATTCAGCTGCTCTTTAAATAAATATCCACTGCCACACACAATGTATATTTTTATGCTATTTTTGTCACATATATCAATTATTTGCGACAGTGCAAACATTGTAATATTGTTTTGATCTGTACCTCCAAAAGTCACCAAAACAGCTGTCACGCTAGAGCTCTTTTGGTGTGGCTTTGCACTATAAAACTCATCCCTAAGTGTTATAT
>JAVRLX010000152.1:0-2611 GCA_031960985.1 Campylobacterales bacterium
CGCCAAGGCACTTATTGAGGACAATGCCAGCAAAGACTCGCAGGGCAATGGTTCATTGATGAGAATCATGCCCACAGTATATAAACTCAGAGACATAGATAGATATAGCAGTGCGCAGATAAAAAAATATATTCGTATGGATGCCAAGTTCACGCATGACAACAAGGTTATTCATGCGGTAAACAATCTATTTATCGACATAGCATTGGAAGGTTTGTCGGCAACCAAATACGATGAACACTCATGGATAATGGGCGAGATTGACAAAGTAGATACATACAGCCAAGAGCCTTGGGTCTTACCAACTGCAAAAATAGTGATAGAAGCACTTGGGTGGAATTTGTCATATATGGACACCCTAAAGCGCATCATTGTGGATTTCAAGGGTGACACCGATACTAACTGTGCGATATTTGGTGCCATCTATGGCGGAAATCATGATATCGAGGATGAAAATATATTTTTGGATGAGCTGCATGGTGATTTGTATTTTGAATTGGAATCACTAAAGGACAATGGCAGTTTTGCATACAAAATGAAATATTTGGTTTGTGAGTAGAAAATAAATCAAGAGATACACAATATTGACACCTATGTATCAAATATGGTACACTAAACAATGGGCAAAAGAATAACAGTCGTATTTTATAAAACACCAGCGGGCAATGAGCCGGTAAGGGAGTGGCTGAAATCCTTGGATGCAGGCGACAGGCTAACGGTCGGAACTGATATAAAAACAGTCGAGTTTGGTTGGCCTATCGGAATGCCAGTTTCAAGAGCTCTAGGAAATGGTCTGTATGAGGTCAGAAGCAATATATCTAGCGGCAGAATTGCTAGGGTGATTTTTGCCATTGTAGATAGCTATATGATTTTGCTAAATGGGTTTGTCAAAAAAACACAAAAAACTCCAAAAGAAGAGATTGACCTATCTCTAAAAAGATTGAAGGAAATAAAATGAAAACCAAAAATGCAATCGGCACATCGTTTGACGGCTTCTTGGAAGAAGAGGGCATGTTGGCTGAAACTTCTGCAATTGCCGCAAAAAGAGTCCTAGCATATCAGATAGAAGAGATCATAAAATCGGCCAATATATCAAAAACAGATATGGCAAAGAGAATGCACACTAGTAGAGCCGCGCTAAACAGACTCCTAGACCCTGAGAATACATCCGTCACACTAGCTACGATTGAGAGTGCCGCCGCCGCTATTGGCAAAAGAGTTAGGGTTTAGATAGTATAAAGTCATAAGCAATAGCCAGCCGCAACCAACTAGACACAAAGCTGTCCAGCCCGTACTGTAAACTTCTCTCAAAATAAACGGAGGTTGACATGGCGATACTATTTTTCTCAGGTGCTGGGCTGAGCGCCGACAGTGGACTATCTACTTTTCGAGATACAAATGGCTTGTGGGACAAATATGACATAAATAAAGTCTGTAATATCAGCACATGGAAAGCAAACTATGAGCTGGTTCATGAGTTTTATAACCTTCGTAGGACTGAATACAAAGATGCCAAGCCAAACGCCATGCATACGATGATTGCCGATATGCAGCGAAAACACGGAAGCGACAAAGTCATGGTTATAACCCAAAATATTGACAACTTACTAGAAGAAGCTGGCTGTGAAAATGTCTTGCATGTGCATGGAAGGATAAACTATTACTCCCCCATCAAATAAACTGAAAAATCAACTAGCATCTTGAGCCGCATACTGAACTTTAGGATGCTTAAAAAAGTTAGCAACTTTTTGAGCGTCGTTTTGCAGTGAGAGCATATACTTTTCTATATTGCTTCTAAGCTGCTTTTGATTTGTTGGTAATTCATACTTATTGACGCTTTGCTTATAATCTTGATTGAGATACTCATCAGGATTATAATCTGGTGAATAAGCAGGGAGATAAAAGAGTTTGATTTTGTCTTTATTCTTTTCTTCCCAAGCTTTTACAAGCTTAGCATGATGAACTCTTAGATTATCTATAATGTCCCCACAAAAAAATACCAATTTTAGATAGAATCTTAATTCCCTAGCAGTATAAAATACTAAAGATACAGACTAAAAAACTTAGGAGAAATTCTAATGAGCAAAAAGAAAAGAAACTTTACAGCTGAATTTAAAGCTAAAGTTGTACTTGAGTTACTTGAAGAGGGTAAGACAGTTAATGAGATAGCAAGCAAATACGATTTACTGCCAAAAAGCTTGCAACAATGGAAAAAACAGTTTTTAGACAACGCTGCAATCGCATTTGATAAGAGTGTAGTAGTAAAAGAGTATAAAGAGGAGATAGAGAGCCTTAAAAGAGAAAAAGACCAAATAGCTAAGAAATTAGGAGAGGTCATAGTAGAGGGGGATTGGGCAGTGGGATGTAGCGAAGCGGAATTCCGCAAGGCTTCAGCCTGAGGACAAAGCAAAACACACCCCAAAAAGCTAACGCTTTATTGGGGACCCCGTGTGTGAGCTTGGACTTATTAACAAAAAGAAGAATAAATAGTTGATAGTGAAGGCAATATCCAAGCTCAAATAAAAGCGCCTTCACTAAATAAAAGATTAGAGCTACTTGATATGTCAAAGACAGCGTATTATTATGAGCCAACAATACCTTTTAGTTCAAA
>JAVRLX010000153.1:0-2668 GCA_031960985.1 Campylobacterales bacterium
TTCTTGCCAGTTCTCAATGTACGAAAGAAGCTCACTTGAAAAAGCAAGGTCAACTACTCTCTCTCTCTCTCTCTCGATTTTTGTGACAAATCTGCCAAGTTCCGATAGATTTGCAATATCCAAGGTTTGAAAATCTATATCTGAAAATCTCTCTTTTGCAATAGCTATAGCCGTCTCAGAGATATCCAAACCAAAAACTTGATTATTTTTCCTTTTTAGAAGATGCGTGAAAGCTCCTTTGCCGCATCCAAGATCAACAATGCTATCAAAATTGTATTGATTGATAATCTCAAGTGATATTTTTCTATTCAACTGCCTGCTATCTTCTTGGTGCCAACTATCAAAACAATCAGTAAGCTCACTTTTATACATTTCTTCAAATTTACCTACAAACCTTCTTTGTTCATTATCAAATACATATTGATGATACTTTGCCATTACTACATTCTCCTAAAAATTTCAGTCACTTTTTCCATCGTAAGTATATTTTTAAAATCCTCGCCAAGTGCGTTTGAAAGCGGTTTTTCATGAATAATTGTCGAATTATACAGCCTTAAATATGTCTCGTCATCCAAGTTTGAAGCTATACCTTTTGGAATTTTCACTCCTTGTTTTTGCGCCATCATATTGAACTCTTCAAACTCCCTTGGATAAAACTCCTCCATAGCATTCATCGTTATACAATTACCTATGCAATGATGTGTGCCAAGCACTACGCTAAGACCGGCGGAAAATGGATGTACCACTCCTACAAAACTATTAGCTATAGCGCATCCGCCTAGATAGCTCGCAACCATCAGCTTCTCTCTATTTTCATCACTCATCATATCATCACTAAAAAAAACTTCTCTGCATAACTTTATAGCTTGCTCAGAAAAAGCATCCCCTATAGCGTTTCTATATCTACCGTTTAGCGATTCTATGCAGTGAATATATGTGTCCATTCCGGTAAAAAAATATTGACTCCTTGGAACAGAGACCGTCAGATTTGGATCTAAAATCAACTGGTCGTAAATAGTATAATCACTGTTCATTCCTAGCTTCAAGCCAGATTGCGTATTGGTCATAACACATGTTCGACTCGCCTCGGCGCCTGTTCCGGAGAGCGTAGGTATGCCAATTTTATAAACTGCGGGATTCTTAACCAAATCCCAACCTTGATAATCGGCAGCCTTGCCATCATTTGTCAAAAGATTTGCTACGGCTTTTGCCGTATCAAGTGTGATACCGCCACCGATGCCTACAACTGCGCAAGGAGTTGTCAGGTTATTCTCTTTTAGTTCGCATACATACGCATCAATATCATCCGTCTTTGGCTCATTCTCTGTTTTTACAAACCGCACAACATCATTTTTACTTATTCCAAAATGCATTGCAATATCTAGCGTTTTAAAATATTCATCCACAAATATCAAAGCATATTCACTTGCCGATGTGCGCCTTGTATCTAGCAGTCCCGCAAGCTCTACAATAGCCCCTTTTCCAAATATATACCTTAATACATTTTTCGAATTTTTCATAAAGTTCCAATCCCATCCTCTAACATTTTTATCTCTGTCAATCCAAAATCCGTACACATAAGCCTGTTGTCACAAACTGACTCTAGTATGTCGCCTTTTTTTATCGGAGCATATATCGGAGATAGACTACAATCCTTGGCTTTGGCTACTATCCGATAAAGATCATTTATGGTTGTCTTAATTCCGCTCCCCACACAGTAGATTGGTTTTGGATTTTCAATAAAAGCAGCCGCCAGCAAGGCTTTGATAACATCACTCACATGAATAAAATCCCTACACTGCTCGCCGTCTCCATAAATAGTCACAGGAGTGTCATCTTTTAATTTGTCACAAAAAATTGATATTACGCCGGCGTAATCACTTTTTGGATTTTGTCCATGTCCGTAAACATTGAAAAATCTTAATGATACAGAACTAAGCCCGTATACTATAGAGTATAGCTTTAAATATTCTTCACATATTAATTTTTGAGCGCCGTAAGGTGAAATTGGTCGAACGGGAGATTCTTCATTTTTTGGCAAACTTGGCTCGTCCCCATAAACAGCGGCACTACTAGCAAAAACAAATCTTTTTATATCAAATTTTCGTGATAGTTCAAGTATGTTCAGTGTTGCATTTACATTTACACTATGCGTAAACAAAGGCTCTTCTATAGATTTAGCAACAGAAACAATTGCAGCCAAATGAAAAACTTTATTTATCTTGTGAGCAATAAAAATCTTCTCTATGCTTTGTGTATCAGTTAGGTCAGCTTCAAAAAAGATAAATCTTTCATGCGAAGAATATTTTTCCTTTAACATATTAACTTTTGTTCTACTTCCAGAAAAAAAGTTATCAATACCCACTACAATAGATTCGGACTCTCTTTCAAGCAGAGTACATGCCAAGTGAAAACCTATAAATCCAGCAACACCTGTTATGCAATAAATTGTTTTACTCACTTTTTTAACTTTTCAATATTTAAATCAATTACCCTATTACACCCATTAATCGTACTCAACCTATGCGCTATCACAAGCAATGTCTTGTTTACACTTGCATCATAAATCTCATCCATAATCTTCGCCTCCGTTTCATTATCAAGCGCACTCGTGGCCTCGTCTAGCACGAGTATTTCAGGGTCACCATATAGCACCCTAGCTATAGCT
>JAVRLX010000154.1:0-2662 GCA_031960985.1 Campylobacterales bacterium
GCGATATAGCTGCTCCATAGAATATGCAAGATTTTTTGGCGAAACAAATGTTTTGATTGTCTTTGCAAGCGATTCATAACTACCCGTATATTTCTCATGTTTATTTTTACCTTGCAACACACACGCCTCTTCAAAAGCGATTTTTTTGCCATCTTTATTAGCATTTGTAAATCTTTCTATTATTAAAAGCTTTTTATTGTCAGAGAGATAAAATTTTGGCGTAACAACCCCAGCTTTTTGTGTGGTTTTCATACAAAAATACTCATTTTCACACAAATATGGAAACTCTTCGCCATAGCTTTTTACTATGTACTCTTTCGTATCAATTTTGGCTTTGTCTTTGAGCATAGCTAAAGCTTTTGGTTGCACACCAGATATAGCAGAACGGCTTAAAAAGGCTCTCAAAAGCTCACCAAAAATATCCTCTTTGGCCTCTAAAAGCTCATCTAATGAATACTCTTTTTTAATCTCTTCCAATTGTATGGGCTTTGTTGTTTTGTATGTGAGTCTGCCAATAATATTTGGAGCAAGAGCCTCAAAAATGGTCAAATCATCCAATCTATCGACCTCTTTTTTTAAAAACTCTTTTAAAACCTCAAATAAATACCCCTCTGGCATATTCATATCAAATATCGGATGGAGCGAATTTTTGGGATAGATATAGCTTTTGTTTCTAACAGGCATTGTAAGCGATATAAAGTTGTTACTGTTTTGATTTAAATATGTAAATAAATACTCCCTCTTTTCAAGCGACAACGCCCCAGCCAAAGAGTCATTAACATATACATTTATCATTAAAAGTACCTTTTTGTATCTTGGGAATTTACATTATGCAAAATATTTTTATTTTGTAAAGTGGATGGATACATTATAGGTCGTCAAAACCAAAATCCCAATATTCACCATTCCACCCTCTTTCATAGCTGTATTTCTTATCTTTATCAACCAAATATTTAGGGCACACATATAAATTTGTAAAATCGTCAAATTCTTTACCGTCAAACATCGGTTTTATATCACCCTTAACATCACTTCTTTTAACTTCTACAATATACTTTGAAATTCGTTTGTCTAATTTTTTTAATCTAATTTTTACCTGCATTTTCTCTTCAAGCGATTTAGACTCTCTAAGAGATCTTAAAAGCTCAATTTTTTTGTTTTTAAACTTATTTGCTAGTCCAGTCCTTAGCTCTATAAACACAGGAACTAAATTTGGTATTTTGCCCATAAAATTTTTTTCAAATTGTTCAAAGACACTTTCAAATTCTAATTTCTTCATACCAGTTTCTAAATCAACAGAAATAGTCCTATCTATAGCTTCTTTAAAATATAGTCTAATTTTATCTAAAATTAAGCTTTCTTCAAAAGGATTGTCAAATAGAATCTTTCTTTTATCTACAAGCATATCTTTATCGTGATATGGATGTGTTTTTTTGCTTGTATTATTTTCTAAATTCGGGTGATTTGATAAAGTAAATACAACAAGCTCAAAATCTTGATATATTTTTTCTCTATTGTTACGATTGATTCGCCCAGCAGTTTGTATAATACTTCCAAAAGGTGCAAACTCTCTAAAACCAGTATCAAAATCTAAATCAACACCAGCTTCGATCATCTGCGTAGAAATAAGCACAACTTTTGTGCCGTTTTTTAGCAATTGTTTTATCTCTTCAATTTTTTTCTTTCTATGATGCGGTATAAGATTTGTACTTAGTAGAAATAAATTTTCAACGCCTTGCTCCTTTAAATCATTAAATAGTTTTGTAGCAAAAGATTTTGTATTAACTACGCAAAGTGTCGATTGATTTTCTGATTTTTCTACAATTTTTGATTTTAAAACTTCATATGTTATATCAAAATTCGGAACTATTTTATATCTATTTGTATTTTGATAATAGCTGTCTCCTAAAAGCTCAACAAAATAATTTTCACCTAAAAACCCTTTTATTGCAGGAATAGTGGCCGACATTAAAATAAAATGAATATTATAAGCCTCACTCAAAAACCTAAAAGTTATTGCAATATCTTTTAGTAATACTCTAGGGATAGATTGAATTTCATCCAATATAACAACACTATTTTCAAGTCGCCAAAATTTCAGCAAATCTCTATTCTTGTTTGAAAAAATCGCATAAAAAAGCTGATTAAAAGTCGTAACTATGACATTATCAAAAGCCCAAGTAGATGTTATATAGTCGTTTTTTTGCAAACTCTGGTTTTGTTCCGTATCATCCACATAGACTTTATTATCCGTTAGATGATGATATTTTAGTAATATGTCATCCTCAAATATTTTTTGATACTCTGTATGTGTTTGATCGATAATGCTAGTAAACGGCAGAGCTGTTATTATTGTGTGTTTGTTTTCATTTTTTGCAATTTCAAGGGCAAGACGTAAGGCGGCAAATGTTTTACCGATTCCAGTTGGAGCTTCTATGATAAAAATTTTTTTTAATTTATTATTTTGGTAGTTTTTTAAAATTTCATTTCTTGCTTTATTGCGAATACAATTTAATTTACTATCTCCATCTTTGGATTTTAAAAAAATTTCTAATTTATCGATGTATTTTTCGACTTTGAGTATCTTTTCAGGTTTATAAGCTTCGTGAAAAATTGCTTCATATTTATCAGCAAAAATTAGTTTTGAAAAGCGGATTTTGAA
>JAVRLX010000155.1:0-2641 GCA_031960985.1 Campylobacterales bacterium
GCTCTTCACTTCTGGCTTCAATTTCTTTAGCTGAACTTCTATCTGTATATCTTTGTGCAGCAACTGCCCCGCTGGCAATTTCCCTCTTGCTCAAAAATGAACCGTCACGCTGTTTACCAGCACACTTATAATTCGTTTTTACAATTACGGATATAGCAGCGTTTGCGGATTGTTCGCCCATACCTAGAAAACTGCCTCTGCTGGATTTGCTTTCAAAGACAAAACCAAAATATGAACCCTGCTTCATATTTCCAGTATTTTCAAAGCTGCCAAGCGAACCACCAAGCCCACACCTGCCACTAAATCCAAAACCAACACCGCTTCTATGCCCAAAACCGCCAATAAGTGAACTGCTGCTGCCACTCTTTTTTGACGTTATCCCACATTTGCACGGAAATGGAAAGTTGCAAATAAAGCATCTGAGCTCAGGCGATTTCATCATCATTCCTGCTGCTCTTTAAAGACTCAAAAGCTTTTTTCAACGCCTGTGCCTCTAGCTGCTCGGCTTCACTAATGCTCAAAGCATTTAATCTAATAGCGGCCGCTTTTGATAAGCTAGAACCTTTTACTGATTGTTTAAATACTTGAATAATCAAACCTGCCAAACGGTTGAACTGTTGTTTGAACTGTTTTTGCTGCGTTTGCATTTCAAGCAAAACCATATCAACAGACTCAACATTCTCCAGTCCACGACCAATTAAATATGAGCCAGCTTCCGATGTGCTCATATTTGTCGATTCCGAAAATCCTTTTAACAAAGAAACTAGCTTTGTGTTTAGATATATAGTCATCTTCTTAGATGTCATAACTTCTGTTTCCTCCCTTTGTGTTTTTTTGTGAGCAGTAAATAATTTCCTGCTCACTGCATAAATCTAACAAAGCAGTTGACTGAAATCCTGATATTTGTGCTTTTGTAGAAAAAATTGCTGTGTGGATATGTACCGTACAGTGGATTTGAGTAGGAATTTTTAAATATGCAGTTGTATTGAGGTGTGTGGCTATGGCTGCCAAGCTCTATTTTTTGGTACTTTTGTGGCAAAACAGGCAGTGTGTAAACGGTGGCGCTTATCTTGCCTTACAGAAAAAATAAGAAAGTTCTTCCTGTTGAAATCCCAAGAAAATACCAATGAAAATAATTTTATTAGCCCAATCCATAGGGTTTGGAGTAAAATTACTGCAACAGTACCTAATGGCAAAGACCATAGGAACAAAGAAGATAGTAGGGGGCTCAACCTGCAACAAATCAGTTTGCCTGAAGGTTGCATGGCATAGCTTTAAATGAAGGAAGGGTGGCGATGCGTTTAATACCGCCGATTCTCAAAGCCCTATATACTCAGCTTCAATTTACCAGTAGTGTAATTGTGTATCAAAGCACTAACAATCGTCTGATACGGAATGCCTGCTTCTATGCTTCTGGCTTTTAGCTTCGACACATCTGCCTCAGTAACCCTGATATTAATATTTTTGGTTTTAGCAGTCGTATTTTTAGCAGCCAGCTTGGCAATGGCTAATTCCTCTTTCAGATTTGCTACGCTGGTATATTCTCCTGCTTCTATGGCATTAAGTGTTGCGGTCTCTTCTTGTGAATACTTTGTCATGAGTGTCCTTTTTTGTAGAGTTTGTTTAATTTGCGACTTGGGATGATATTTTTTAAAAAATACTTCTCTTCATCTTTTACAAATGGGATGTAGCAGATATAGTCGTTTATATTGGCTACAAATAGTTTTTGGTTTGGATATTTGTCTGGCTGGTGATGTTCAATAATATCCAGCACCCTGCCTTCTTCCACAGCCTGCAAAAAGTCTTCAAAACCTATGCCACGCTCTTGCTTGATTTGGGCATTCTTCTCTTCATTCCAGTCAAAATACATATCGTTCCCTTGGGCTAAAGTCTATCACAATGTATATATAATATCAACGAAATGGTATGGGTATATTTGGAATTATTTTGGGACAAAATGAACAGTGGCGATGCTTTGGCATCGCCAAGAGGCCTGCGCTTAGCAGGCTCTGTATATATCCCCGTCATATTCCGTATAATCAAACCCTAAATCTCTTGCAATAGCGTCATAGTCAAGGTAGTTTTTTATGCTACTAGGGATTTCTCCAAAAAGTCCTTCTTCTACAAAGTCGTAGGCTAGATCGTTTAGGGTCATGTTTTCGTAGATGTCGCAGTCGTCAAGATTTCTAATTGCTCCGTCGTGGTCGTAGCCAACCTGACTTGTTAGATATTTGTATTTTTTTAGTTCACAGGGTTCCAAAGCCTCCAGCTCTTCTACTTGCTCATTTATTGCAAAAGGGCTTGACCATTGTCCAATGTCCACAATGTCACTCTCATAATCTGCCAATTCTATCTCTTCATGCGGATAATCTTCATCTTTGCATAGCTTTGTGCCTTTTGCTAACACTCTGTCGATTATGGCTTGAAGTTTATCTTCTGCTACTGGTAAATCAATCCATTCAAAAACTAAAAAGCCGTTGTTATATGCTGCTATATCTTGTATACAGATTTTTGTGTCAGTTGTCGTAGTAGTCATTTTGTAATCCTTTGATTTATTTTGTTTCCTTGTTGGATTCTGAGCTTTTGTGTCTATTCTTTTTTTTTAAGAACAAATACAAAAAGCTTTAAAATCTTTGCAAGG
>JAVRLX010000156.1:0-2530 GCA_031960985.1 Campylobacterales bacterium
CTCGCTATCTGCACCGCTATCCATCGATAATAGATACTTTGCCCCCTCATGCGGCGCAGTCGGGGTATAGTAGTAGCTTCCTGCTCCCCCGTTGTACAAATCGCCTCCGGGCATTATCCTATTTCTTGTATCATAGTCGGTCATCATAGAAAACCATTGCTCTTTTGCCGCTTGCGCCTGCGCTAACCACTCTTGTAAGCGTCTTTTGTACTCTTCTATCTGCGCTTCGTAATACTCTCTTAGTTCTATAATGCTTTGGTAAGAGGTATATATCCCATACCCCTCTTTTGCTATTACAAGAGCAGTGCGAATCTCCTCAGGGATAGACGCCACAAGGTCAGCAAGCCCTGCGGCTTTGATAATTAATGGCATCGATACATATGATGCATAAATTGACGCCGCTACTGTAAGCCCAGCTTGTATCTCCAATGCGGCGTTGTGGATATTATTCGTGCCAAATAGCGCATACTCTGCATCACCCACTGTATTTATTACATTGGATAGTATTTTGCCCTGATTGTACTGCGCATCGAGCATTGTTGCGCCAGCGGCGATTCCCCATGGACCCCCAAATACAATCGCCACTACCGCTACAGCTGTAGTTACAAGCCCCATTGCAGAGTCTCGAAACTTATTCCAATTTCCGGTAGCTATCCCCTCTACCATACCGCCTATGTTTCTTGCAACGCCCCCTACAACATTCCCTACAAATTCGCCAACGGCAGATACCACATTGCCTACCGCTTTGCCTACGCTTGAGATTGCATTACCTACAGATTTGGCTACGCCGCCCATCGTCCATCCCTTATGAGCTTTTGCACCCTATCTCCAAAACCTATCCACTCATACTCATTTGGCTCGTCCGTCTCTTTGAAGTATTTTGCAAAGCCCTCTGTATTTTCTGAGTGTATATACACTTTTGCCCCCGCAAACATACTCATAATATGCGCTATAAAAAAAAGCGACAAAGGCTTACCCCGATAAAATGGGTCTATGTAAAAATAACTTAGGCTCACACCGTTTTCGCCAAAATGCCCAGCCGCTATAGCTATTATCTTGCCTCTCCGTCTTATCCCTTTAAAAAACCCTTTTTTAAGCGCAAATACCAAATCTTTTAGCACTGGTTGGTTTGGAACGAGTGGGCGTAATATATTTACCGCCTCGCCTATATCTCTATGCGTAAAGTTTCGCACATTAAAAGATGACTCTTGCGCACCCATAAAATCCTCCAAGTCCTGCGGCGTTTAGCAGCCATCTGCCTCTTTAAGCTTCCTAATCTTTGCCATCAAATCCCGGACGGTAAACTTTGTATAGTCTAAACTCATCACCCACTCAGTCTTAAAATCCACCTCAAAAGCAGATGCCACTTCAAACCAAAAAATGGCATATCCAAAGCTATCAAGCCCTATCTCTGATAGCGTTTGACTCTCATCTCTTATCTCGCCACCCTCATTAGCGGCTATTTTTTTAAGCGTTTCTATCATGTTGGGATTGCCACCGGTGTTGGTTTGCTTCCCACCTCTGATTGTCCAATATCTGCTACTTCGGTTGTGTTTATTTCACTTATCCTGCTTTTTACATAGGATATGTCATCGCTAGTTGGGTCTACTCTAGAAGCAATCGCTTGCAAAAGGTTTGTCGCCTCTTTGGCTTTGTTGATTGCATTGTTGTTGGCGTCAGAGCGTATTAGCACCTTTCTTCTTTGTGCTTCATACATAGCAGACTCCCACGCCGCTACTGTTTGGATATTCTTTAGATTTACCCCAGCTTTAATGTCGGCCGCCTTTCTTGCTTCGTTATTTTTTTGCTCATCGACAAGCAGTTTTTGTGAGTTTTTGAGCCCCGCTTCAGCCACTAAGTCGTCTTGTTTCTTTTGCTCGGTAATTTTTTGCGCATCGACAAGCAGTTTTTGTGAATCTATCAGTAATCTTTGTGAGTCTTTAAGCGACGCCTCGCTCGTTAAATCGGCTTGTCTTTTTTGCTCGGTAATAGTTTGCGCATCGACAAGCAGTTTTTGTGAGTTTTTAATTGCTGTTTCTGCCGTTAAATCGGCTTGTTTCTTTTGCTCTGTGATAGTTTGCTCATTCGTCAAAAGCCTTTGCGCATCCACCGACAGCTTTTGGGCGCCCTTGAGCGCTATCTCAGCGGCTAAATCATCTTGCCTTTTTTGTTCGGTAATAGTTTGCTCATCGACAAGCAGTTTTTGTGAGTTTTTAATTGCTGTTTCTGCCGTTAAATCGGCTTGTTTCTTTTGCTCTGTGATAGTTTGCTCATCGACAAGCAGTTTTTGTGAGTTTTTAATTGCTGTTTCTGCCGTTAAATCGGCTTGTCTTTTTTGCTCGGTAATAGTTTGCTCATTCGTCAAAAGCCTTTGCGCATCCACCGACAGCTTTTGGGCGCCCTTGAGCGCTATCTCAGCGGCTAAATCATCTTGCCTTTTTTGCTCGGTGATAGTTTGCGCATCTATTAATAGTTTTTGCGACTCTGTAGTAGGAATTTGTAGCGCAATATCAAAAACATTTTTGAGCAT
>JAVRLX010000157.1:0-2573 GCA_031960985.1 Campylobacterales bacterium
GGTTACCATTCTAAATATCTCATCCTCTGTTAGTTTACCAATACCTCCGGCAATCAATCCACCAACAGCTGCACCAAGAAGCCCATCTTTGCCACCACTATTGATAGCTCCAAGCGTTCCACCAACTACCGCTCCATTTACAGCCGCCCCTGCCGCTTGCGCCTCTTTGAGATTATTAGCAAACAAGACATTTACCATAAGGGTATATTTAGCCACATCAGGGTCATCTACCACCTTATAGCCTTTTGAAGTTAATTTTGAGACTACCTTTTGCTCAAAATCACCAATATTTTGCCCACTTGTGTTTTTGATGGTTACAAATACTGTTCTTTCAGCCTTTTTAACTGGGTCTAAAAAGATAGAACTTGTCATTTTTGTTTGTGTTTGAAGCTCTGTTGTAGCGCAACCTGTGAAAAATAAAGCGCCCGCAATAGTAGCCGCTAATGAAAATTTTAAATACCTCATAAAAAGCCTTTTTTGGATTTTGATTTGAGAGGGTAGAATTTTAGTTAGTTTTAAAAAGTTTGAAAGCTATAGAAATTTTTCTGTAAACAATACTTCGCCTAAATTTTTCTGATTAAGCTAATTCTTATGTTATCAATGGATAACTTGCAGTGGCGTCTCACCCCTCTAAATATTTCATAGGTCCATCTCCTCCTTAGGCATGGCAAAATCCTCAAAAGCCCCCGCTTTTTCGTCCCCTAAAGTCGGGTCTTGGTGTTTAAATACAAATAGAGGTAGTTTAAACATGATTACTATACTCTTTCAGAGGGCGATTATGTGCAAATAACAAAAAAACAGAGAGTTTAAAATGAAAGAGATCTTTTGGGAAGATTATAAGATAGATGAAGAAGATATAGTAAAATTAGCTCATTCGGATAATGAAAAAGAGTTAAATTTCTTATTTGGAAAGATTTTGTATAACAGCAAAAATCTTTTAAAAGATATCCAAATTTTTGACAAAGAGAAATTAATTGAGATATTAAAAAATTACGAAATAAAAAGTTCTTATAAAAGCGATTTTGCACTCAGACGACTAAAAATATTAAGAGCTCTTTATCTTGGAAGCGATGAGAAAATCAAGGGATTAAGTTGGAAAATATAGATTATAAAAAGTTGTATACGCTGCAAGATAAAATTTTAACTGTATTATTTGACTCCAATGAGCATAGTTTTTATTTAACAGGCGGCACAGCTCTTAATAGATTTTATAGTGAGATAAGATACAGTGAAGATTTAGATTTTTTTTCTAATGATAATGACGGTTTTAGATATGATATTGAGAGTGTTTTGGAGCTGTTGCAAAAAGAGGGCTTTTTGTTTGAGATAAATACTAAATTTAGAGATTTTTATAGAATATTTGTAAATGATAGTAGTGTAAAACTAAAAATTGACTTTGTAAACGACAGGGTAAAACATATTGGCAAACCAATAAGAAAAGATAATATACTACTTGATAACCTAGAAAATATTTACGCAAATAAATTAACAGCTCTACTTAGCAGAGATGAGGCTAAAGATGTGGTCGATATTTGGCTTTTAGATAGATTTTATAACTTTGATATTACAAAAATTATACAAGATGCCAAAGAGAAGATGTTTTTTATGGGTGAAGATTTATTTTACAGATTAAAAACATTTCCAAAAGAGTTATTAAGTAGAGTTGATTTTGTGAACAAAAGATACAAAGAGGAGTTTTTGGCAAGCTACAATGAAATGTGTATAAAATTCGAAAAAACTATTAATTCTTTTTAAATCTGCGCCTATCTCTTTTTTAAGAATGAAACTTCTTTGTAGGCTTACTGATGGCATCAAATCCACTATACACCAAAGCGCCTATAAATACGACTAAGGCAATTACAGCTAACCACTCCATTATAATTTTATTAATCTTTTTATGAATCACAAGGCTTTTAAAGCCTTTTCGTCCCCTAAAGTCGGGTCTTGGTGTTTAAATAGCCGTAACAGTGAGTTGTCAAAGATGTGGTATTTTTGCAAAAGTAATCTTAAAGTTCGGTAATATGGGATTTTAGTCAAAAAGTTCGTAAATCGATACTTTTTTATGCTCCGATTTCGGGAGTTGGAGTGGGTAAAATGGCTTTGGAAGCCTATTTTATCGATGTTTTATTTTTTAAAAAAGTTCGTAAATCGATTTTGATTTTGTGTGAAAGTGTCAATTTGCGAACTTTTAGTTGTTTTTAAGTTTGGCGAAGCCTTTATTTGTAGGCTTTTGCTGATAACTCAAAAATACAAAGTTCGTAAATCGATTTAAGAAAAACTAAAAAGGGTAGATTTGCGAACTTTTTAAAAGGGGGTAAAAAATACAAACCCAATGATTATGGGGGTTTTATTTTTTAAAAAAGTTCGTAAATCGAGAGGGGCTCATAAAATCAAGCTCTCCTTAGGCAAAAACGGAGGATTTTCATCGCAAAGGACTTTTGATTTAAAAAGGCAGTTTTCGCAAATGTGATAGATCCGCAAACTATCCTCTTTTGGTTTTAAGAGTTTTTGAAGCTTGTTTTCTAATGTTCGTAGTTTTGTGTCACTGATAGTTAGCTCAAATACAGAGTAGT
>JAVRLX010000158.1:0-2468 GCA_031960985.1 Campylobacterales bacterium
AGCATGGCCACTCCTAGCTCTGCCCACCAGCGAATGCAGGACACTACTGACAAACACCGCCAAGGCGTCAGCCGGTATGGACTCTGTGTTTATCACCACCAGCTTGCCCTCGTCTAGGCATTTTGCTATGTCTACTTCCGGATTGTTTAGATATGTCTTGGAAGCAAAGCCGCCAAGTACGCTACCTATGCTCATGATTACACCGTTGTATCCGGTAGAGGCTTTGTCCGGTGTTTTGTCTAGATTTTTGTACGACTCTAGTATTTTTGATATTTTTTCAAACTCGGCAATGGCGGCGTACTTTCCCGTAAACTGCTGCGTAAAGCCGCTGATGCTGATGGGTTGCTTGGCTTTTATCTTTGGCAGGATGATTTTGTTCATCTGCTCTTTCACGACATGGCGCATGACGGCAGCTACACTATCTAGCGAATTTGCAAAATCGACACAGCTTTGGACGCTTCCTACTTTCAAGAACACTATCTCTATGCTAGGATTTGTAAGCTCCTCTAGCGTAACCTCACCATATAGCGGGGCTTTGTCTCGTAGTCCTACTACAAACTTTTCGCCGTACTCTTTGGCAAATGTAGACATTATGTGCAGTAGGTCGTATGTGTTTTTTGCAAGAGCGGTAGCCGCGTTTGACCAAAAGTTCTCCCTGTCTTGATGCGTGAGCGCACTCATCATCAGTCCAAACTGCTTTGAGCTCATACTGCCTATCATGTTTATGCTTTTGCCCCACGGCTTGCCTATCTCTATGACATCGTCTAATTTTTTGGACTGCTTGGCAAATGTTTTTAGAGCAAAATGCTCCTTGCCTTTAAAATCAAACAGCAGTACGCCGTGCCCTGAGCGGATTCTATTTCGTAGGTTTGGGTAGATGATGCTAGTGGTCTTGCCGCAACCCGTCTGACCCACCACGATAGCGTGGCGAAAGTCAGTGGGTATGATGCACTGGCTGTGGATGGGTGGACGCTGTTTTTTTGTCTGTATAAAACCTAGTGGTTGCATTTGCTCTCTCCTTGAGTTGTTTTTCAAGGAGGATTTTGACAGCTAGAGTGGATAAATTTTTATCTGTTTTTGAAAAAAAGCAAATTAACTCAAGACTTAGTTTTGTCTTTACCGTATTGCTTTAGCTGTTCGCACAGGTAAGCGTGCCCTTTTAGCGCATTGCATACAACCTCATTTTTATCGTTTGATAAAAATGAGTAAAGACACTCTAATAAATTAGGTCTGTATTGTGTTAGCCCAATGCTGCTAGTCCTTAAGCTTTTGTCTTTTTTATTGAGAACATCATACAGTTGAAATGTATCAAACAACTTTATGTAATCTGAAAAAAGTAAGTTTATATATTTATCACCATTAATTTTAATATTATCAATCAATTCATTATGTTGAGCCTTGTCTTTCAGCCTATCTGCATACTCCATTATTGCTGGCACTAGGATATCCTCTATATATTTGTTACAGTATTGTTGAAGGGTAGTATTCGCATCGTTGGCGTCATTGTGTTCGTCAATCAGAACTTTTAGGATAGATCTGTAAAGCAGTTCCTCGTGTTGCAGCTTAAGTTTTTGATATTTTGCTTCGTCATCATTTTTGTAGCTTTTAACAAGTTCTATTTCTTTTTGTTTTTCATCTATCTCTGCTTGTAAATCTTCTGCATTTTTATTGCTATTTTTTGCATTTTCTAGATCCTGCTCTAACTTTTTTTTATCTTGTTCTAAAGTTTCAATTCGCTTTAACTTCTCGCTTTCTTTAGTTATTGCATTTATATATTCTTGAATACTTGCAGCTTTTTCCAAGCGTCCAACAAAAGCAGGAGCTTCATTTCCTGATTCTTCCCCACTTGTATATATCAGCTTCGGTACTGTGTTGCAATCGCATTCATATATCTCAATTTTTGCTTTGTCTCCAAAATTTTGAAACTCATACAAATAAACATCAAAGCCATTTTCCCGCCAAAATTTATTGTTTTCAAAATCGTTCAGTCTTGTGCCTTCTAAATTATAATCAACGCCCCTATATTTCACCTCAATAAAAAAGTTTTCACTTGCACCATCACTGACAAACAAGTCCGGAGTATGTTTTAACTTTTCAATAGCGTCAGATGCATAAAATTCTTTCCATGTTTTTTTGCCTGCTTAGTCGCCAATGCACTAGCCATTGTGAACTCATATCCAGTTCTATCAATAGAATATCCCGCAAGCTTAAAATGGTACTGAGCCACAAGTTCGGCAATATCACCCTTAAACATCTCTGGCGATGTATTAAAATTTGAACCCATGCATAATTTCCTTTTTGTTCTTATTAGTGCTCTATCATACATTTGGCTGCTTAAAAATTCACAATATTGACATATATGTATCAAATATGATACGCTATGCAATGAGCAAGAGAATAACAGTCGTATTTTATAAAACACCAGCAGGAAACGAACCAGTAAGAGAGTGGCTGAAATCTCTAAAAGT
>JAVRLX010000159.1:0-2531 GCA_031960985.1 Campylobacterales bacterium
AATTTTCAAAACAGAGTTGTAAAAGAACCATAAAAGAGGGTTTTATAAAATGGATATTCTTATTATAATCGCCACAATTTTGGCTGTGGGAGCTTATTGTTTTAAAGAGAGGTCGAAAAGAAAGATATAATGCCCTCAAAAATTCAGACAAATTTTCATTAAAATTTATTTCCCGACTTAGGACATAAAATCACAGCAAAGCCTTATATTATGGGCTTTTCTTGTAAAATTTAGGCACTACATTATCTTTTATGGTATAGGATTTGTTTTTGTAGGTAGTTATGGTGTGATATTACACAAGAGCGCTACTAAACTATTTATAGCTTATACAAGCTCTCCAATAGTTAGACTTTTCGAGTCTGCTACGGCAGGCTCTCATTTATAGCTTATACAAGCTCTCCAATAATTAGACAGATACGATTATTGTCACACAACACTAACATTACATCTTCTGTATAGCATATGCTAATGCAGGTGGACTACATTTGCTTATAAAGTTACAGTTACACAACGCTACTATTGTCTCTTTTATATCATATACGGTTTATTTTTGAGTTTTACCTCCATTAGTTTATAAATCTTTTTGGCATCTTCTGATATTTTAGATGGGAATGCAAATTTCCTATTTGTAGAAGTATCATAGAGGATTGATGATTGAACAGATAATAGGATTTGTCTAATCTTCTCTGGTGAGAGTTTGACATATTGGAGTCTTACTCTATACTCTAAGTATCTTACAAGTGTATATGCCATAAATGATATTGCCAAGTGTGCTCTTATCCTTGAGGGTTTATAGTGGTAAATTGGTCTTATCTTAAGATCGTGTTTAGTGATTCTAAAACTCTCTTCCACTTGCCAGAGATTAGAGTATTGATGAAGCAGTTCTTCATTTGAAAGTGTAGTGTTATTGGTAATAATCCCTTTGAGTCCATCCCATAAAGCATCTTCTTTGATTTTTTCTGTATTCAGAGTTATAGAGATATTACAAGAGGGGTCTTGCTCGTTATCTTTGTTTTCTAAAAGTAAATACTTTTTATACCCTGTATTTGCAAGCTGTGATTTAATAGAGCTATTTTTCTCTAATCTCTTTTGCAATCTCCTTATTGCTTTATCTCTCTCATAAGCATCTTTTTTAGCTCTTTGGAGTGAATGGGTAATTAATAGTTTTTTCCCTTCATACTCTATAGTTTTAATTTTAGTGTTATCATCAATCACAGTGTAACTATCAAGATTTAAAATCTCCTCTTTAATATGCTTTGGCATATTTTTAATTCTAGCCCCTACGATATAGCTTATCTTCTCATTTTTATCAAGCTCTTTTAGGTTTGCTTTACTAAACATTCCACTATCTGCCACATAGACAATATTGTCTACTTTAAACTCATCTTGTATATCTTGTAATGTAGGTAAAAGAGTATGTCCATCAAAGGTATCGCCACTAAATGCTTTATAACCAATTGGGAGTCCTTGTTTGGTTACAAGCAGCGCTAAAACAACTTGAGGTTGGTTAAACTTCCCATCTTTAGAATAACCATTCTTTTTAATGCCATCTTCTTCTTCATCTTCACTAAAGCTTTCAAAGTAGAGTGTGGTTGCGTCAAAGTAGATAACATCTATTTTATCATTTAAAAGGGATTTAGTTTTAGATAGTACGAGTTGATTTAGTTTTATGATTCGTTTATCATCTAACATATCCATCATTCGATATACTGCTTTTAAATCAAGATTAACTCCAAACTTTGAAGCTAAGGTATCTACACTCCCTCTTTTACTATCAGGATTAGCTATGCGAGCAAGAACTATCTCTTTGAGAGCTTTTATGATTGCTACATTTTTACTTGGGATAAGTTTATTAAACCCTAAATCGTTATAGAGCTTGCCATACACATCATGGATACCATTAATAACTCTATCCTCTTCTATTAAGTCTAACAGATTGACATTGTATTGCTCTTTATCTACTGTATCTGTATCTATATCTGTTGTTATAGATTCTACTTGTTTGCTTTTATTATTTTTAAGAGTTCTTTTGAGTAATAAATCTTCAATCTCTTGCGGAGTATAGAGAGGTAATTGATTTTTGGATTCTAGCTCTCTCATAAATGAGATAGCGAGTGTTTTAAGCTCTTCAAGCTCTTTATCATCAAATGCCACACCGACATGCTTGATAATCTTTTGTTTTACCTTACCATTTACTCTTTGGGAGTGAACTATTTGAACAGATTTTCTGGGACTCTTTGGTGTACTTTTTACTCTTACAAACATAAGACCTATTATAGCATAAAAAATAAAAATAAAGAGATAGCAATAACTTAAGCAGGCACTACAAATTTAACCTAAACAACAACACCCCTGTTTTTAAGCTCTCAGCTTGATTTGGTGTGGTGCTTTTGTCCTAAGTCGGGACAAAATCAAACTCTTTTATCTCCCTGCTTATTCACCAGATTATAATCCTGATGAGTATCTCAATCAAGATTATAAGCAAAGCGCCAATAAGTATGAATTACCAACAAATCAAAAGCAGCTTAGAA
>JAVRLX010000160.1:0-2436 GCA_031960985.1 Campylobacterales bacterium
AAAAAAGATTATCGAAGATGAGAAGCCGGACTTTTTGTTCCATCTGGCGGCACAGCCGATAGTTTCAGTATCTTATGCAGACCCTATTGAAACGCTGAGCTCAAATATCATGGGAACGGCAAATATGATGGAGGCGTTAAGGCTTTTAAACCCTGAATGCACCGTAATTATAATTACCAGTGACAAGGCTTACGATAATGTCGAGCAGGTGTGGGGATATAAAGAAGACGATAAGATGGGTGGTAAAGATATCTACAGTGGCTCCAAAGGTGCTGCGGAGCTTGTCATCAAGTCATACTATCACTCATTTTTTAAAAACAAAGAGACAAAAACAAAGTTTGCTATAGGTAGAGCAGGCAATGTAATAGGCGGCGGCGACTGGGCGAAAGATAGGATAGTTGTAGATTGTATGCTTTCATGGAGTAAGGGCGAGAAGGTAGAGATTAGAAGCCCCAATGCAACTAGACCTTGGCAGCATGTATTAGAACCACTGAGCGGATATTTAGCGCTTGGACAAAAACTATACGAGGATAGCTCGCTTCACGGGGAGGCTTTCAACTTTGGTCCTCGCGCCGAACAAAACCATACCGTTAAGCAGTTGTTGGAAGATTTGAGCAGATATTGGGATTTTGCTAGCGCGGATGATGCCTATACGGTTACAGACAACATCCCGTTTCATGAGGCAGGGCTGCTCAAGCTAAACTGCGATAAGGCGCTTTTTTATTTAAAATGGCAAGCAAATCTTGATTACATGAATACTATTAGATTTACTGGCGAATGGTATTATGATTTTTATAAGAGCAACAAAAATATTTACGATAAAACTTTAGAACAGATAGCCCAGTACGAAGAGCTGGCTAAGCAAAAGGAGCTTTTATGGGCAAAATAGATGGAGTAATCTTAACGCCTCTTCGTCAAATAGATACGCCAAAAGGAGCAGTATGGCATGCTATGAAAAAAAGCGATACTGGATTTGATGGTTTTGGAGAGGCGTATTTCTCTTTTGTTAATAAAGATGAGGTGAAGGGGTGGAAGAAACATCTCAAAATGACACTCAATGTTATAGTTCCTCTTGGCTCTATTAAATTTCGTTTGATCGACGATAGGGAAGACTCTGCGACGAATGGGGTTGGAAATGAATTTGTCATATCTACTTCAAACTACCAAAGACTTACGGTGCCATCTGGTGTGTGGATGTGTTTTGAGGGGTTGGGTGAGCGTAACATGTTGCTAAATATAGCAAGTATAGAGCATGATCCGAGTGAGGCTGTAAACTATCCTCTTGATGAGATTAAATTTTGATTGGAAAGGATTAATATGAAAAAACTTTATGAGACTGAATGGCAAAATATTAAATTTGAATCATTTGCTATAGTGAGTGATAAAAAACTTGCAGATGAGGATTTTTATACAAAATTTTATGAAGTATTTTTTAAGAAATATTCTAGCTATGAAGAAATTGATGAGAACTGGAGGGCGTCCAAAAGAATTGGTGCAAAGTTTATATTGGAGCAAATTCGAGAGAGAGAGAGAGAGTGCTTAGTATAGGTTGTGGGCTAGGATATGTTGAGGATATAATCAGTACATCATGGAATGGAGAACTTATCGCAGTAGAACCAGCAAAATCTGGTGTTGATAGGTGGATTAGGGATAATAAAAAAATTATTTTTAAAAATGGATATTTTCCAGATGTTATGAATGGCGAGGAAATTGATTTTGCATATGCAAACGCCATTGATTATGTGTTTAATGACAAAGAGTTGCATAATTTTTTGACAAATGTTTATAACTATCCCATAAGAGAGTTTTTGCTTATAAGTGCAAGCCTAGATGTATCTTCATTTGAAAGCGATACCAAATATGCCATTAAAAAACTATTATCAATTTTGAGGCTAAAAAGAATGGGTCAATTTTGGGGATATCTAAGAACTACTAAAGAATATAGAAAAGCGATACTTAATGCTGGTTTTACCTCTTATGAAGATGGCTTTCTTGATAATGGGCAATATTGGATAAAAGGTAAAATTGAGTGAAGAAAATTCGCCTTTCAAAGTCATCAATTTCGCAAGTAGAAAAAAATGCGGTTCTTAGTGTTCTTGATAGAGAATATCTTGGTATGGGTGAAGAGGTTAAATTATTTGAAGAAGAGATAAAAGCTTATTTACAGACAGATAAAGATGTAATATGTGTAAATACTGGAACATCAGCTTTGCATTTGGCGCTCAGTGCACTTGGAATTGGTTTTGGAGATGAGGTGCTTGTTCCCTCTATAACATATGTGGCTTCTTTTCAAGCTATATCTGCAACCGGAGCGAGACCTATTGCTTGCGAGGTTAATATAGATACTTTATTTATGGATGTTAACGATGCACGAAATAGAATTACAAAAAATACAAAGGCAATAATGCCTGTTCATTATGCAAGTAATTCAAGTGG
>JAVRLX010000161.1:0-2501 GCA_031960985.1 Campylobacterales bacterium
AAGCTGAAGGGTTCATGCTATTTTCAAATTGGTACACAGATAGTGTTTGCGTACGAATAATTACCCTTTCTCTATCAAGCTTTAAAGCTGCCATCGCCTGAACAGACTCTTTTTTGCCTAGTGTATCAACATCTCTTACCCATCCTTCGGCGCCTTTAAACCCCTGAAAAGATAAAAAAGCTATACCGACCACCAGTACGGCCGTTAGAAGTATTAGCTTACTCCTAAGTGTCATATTATCTAGCCAACCCATCTGTCAAATCTCCTCTTATATTTGTTTTTAAAACTCTTTCAAATCGCTTTCATCTAGCGGAAATATATCATCTGAGCCTTTTGCGGCCGCTCTTGGGGCTTGCTGTTTTGCCATAGGTTTTGAAGCTATATGCCTTACATCTTTTTTAAGCTCCATTTTTGGTCTAGTCTGTGTTGTTGTTTTTTGATAGCTTGTACCTTGATTTACATCTATACCGACTATTTTGGCTAGAGCCGCTACAGCTTCCAGGGCCGCTGCAGCTTGCGCATTAAGCTCTTCAGCCGCCGCCGCCGCCTCTTCTGAGTTTGCGGCTACTTGTTGTGTTACTTGATCTATTTGACTCATTGCTATACTTAGTTGATTCATGCCTTCAGCTTGCTCTTTACTTGAAAGGGTTACTTCGCCTATTAGGTCGGAGACTTTTTTAGCTTTGTCGTCTATCTCTTTAAATGATGCGCTTGCAAGATTTGCTATCTCTGAGCCTTTTTTGATTTGGGTTAGCGCCTCTTCTATTACGGCTCCTGTCTCTTTTGCGCTATTTGCGGCTCTTTGGGCAAGGTTTCTTACTTCATCTGCAACAACTGCAAATCCTAGACCGTGCTCGCCTGCTCTTGCCGCTTCTACGGCTGCGTTTAGAGCTAGGAGGTTTACTTGGAAGGCTATCTGGTCTATTGTTTTTACAATGTTTGCTATCTTGGCGGCTGACTCGGTTACTTCTTTCATCGACTCTACAAGCTCTTCACCTTTTTGTAAGCCATCTTTTGCGGCCGCATTTGCTTGTTTGGCAAGAATGTCTGCTTGTCTTGCGTTTTCAGCGTTAGATGTAACGCCTGCAGTTGCTTCTTCAAGTGTGGCGCTTACCTCTTCAACGCTACTTGCTTGCTCAGATGCGCCTTGCGCTAGCGAGGTTGAGCTTGAGGCTACTTGGTCGGAGGCTGAGGAGATTTGAAGAGCCCCTTCGTTTATTGTTGTTACTGCTTTTGTGATTGAGGTTGTAACTGAACGGATGATGAGGATGGCTAGGATGATTGCCAAAATTACTACAATCACAGATGAGGTAGTTACGGTCATTTTGAAGCTTGAAGCCTCATCGTGTGCTGCTTCTGTGGTTTCTGTTATTTGTTTTTCTTTGATTTCAAGAAGCTTCATAAGAGCGGCGCCCATAGCTTCAGAGACCGGTATCATCTCTGCTACTTCCGATTTAAACTGTGCAAACAAACGGGCATAAGTCGCCGTATCTCTTGTATCTGCTAATTGTTTGATAGTAGCGTCAAGCTTGGCATATTCGCCCTTCCATGCTTTATACTTTTCAGTAAAGTCTGCAAAATCTTTTTTACCGCTTTCGTTAACTATACGCTCCTCATACAGCTTCATATTTTTTTCAAAATCGGCCCAAGATTTTTGTCTTTGCTCCAATATTGCAAGCAAAGCTGAAGGGTTCATGCTATTTTCAAATTGGTACACAGATAGTGTTTGCGTACGAATAATTACCCTTTCTCTATCAAGCTTTAAAGCTGCCATCGCCTGAACAGACTCTTTTTTGCCTAGTGTATCAACATCTCTTACCCATCCTTCGGCGCCTTTAAACCCCTGAAAAGATAAAAAAGCTATACCGACCACCAGTACGGCCGTTAGAAGTATTAGCTTGCTCCTAAGTATCATATTATCTAGCCAACCCATTTTTTGTATCCTTTTGTCTTAGTTAGTTTTTGTTATAGCGTCTAGCATTGAAAGCTCTTCTGTTTCAAACAGCTTTTCAAGGTCAAGTATCATTATAACCATTTCACCCATTCTGGCTATATTTTTGATAAAGTCAGTATTGATGTTTGTGCCAAACTTAGGCGGCTCAGAGATATTTGCCTCATCTATTGTAAGCACCTCTTCGACTTTGTCAACGATAAAACCGATGCTTACTTTGTTGATTTCTATAATAATAATAGCGGTCTGCTCAGTGTATTCGATGCTTTGCATATTAAATCTAAGTCTAGTATCAATAACTGGAATTATCGCCCCCCTTAGGTTGATAACACCGGCAACATACTTCGGAGTTTTTGGAACCGGCGTTATTTTCATCATCGCTATTATCTCTTTAACCTTGGAGATATCGACGCCATACTCTTCATCACCCAAAAAATAAGTAAGAAACTTATTTTTTGACGCTCTGTTTTTTATATTTTCTGCATCATTCATACTATACTCCTAATACCATTTTGATTGATTTAACCAGTTTGTCGTCGCTAAATGGCTT
>JAVRLX010000162.1:0-2498 GCA_031960985.1 Campylobacterales bacterium
TCCCGCTCGCAGGGGCTATCTATGATTCTCATGCCACGCTAAAGCTTTTTCCTTCACTTATCCATGGGGCTAAGCTGTCAAATAAAGAGCCTATCAGATACGATGGGCTCTATATCCACACAGGGCATGGGAGTAGGGCTTTTATGTTGGCGCCATATACCGCTAAGTTGTTAGCTGATGAAATAGTAGGCCGCTCGCAAACTCATGCCAGCATAGATCCAGCCAGACTACTTTTTAGATATTTTAAAAAGAAAAAATATTAGCGTTTTATTATTTCGTAGTAGTTTCCATCGGTATCCACAAAGAGCGCATTCTTTAGTTTTTTCATTTTGTTGGCGTATGAGAAATTTAACTCATTTGTAAAGCCGTGTTCAAGCATCGATGAAGCTGGAAGTATTTCTTCTTTTATCGCTTGACAAAGGATAGCCAACGAGAGCGTATCTGTCGCATATTCACATCGACCAGTCCCCCCTATGGGCGAGCCCACAGGGGCGCTTTGCGTGAATAGTTTGGCTAGCCCTTTTGATAGTTTCTCATCATCGCTTCTTATACCGTCGGCGCAAGTGTGAACATACTCTATTTTATCGGTATTTTTTTCATCGAAATTTTCTAGACTATACTCTCCGTCGTTACAAAATTCTATAATAGCCGCCGCATCAGAGAGGTTTAATCCATCGGCTTCTATATCAAACGGCTTTGCAACGCCGTGCGAATACAATCCTTTATTGACATATTCTGCTATTTCGTCGTCGTTTGTTTTGTGTGAGGCGAGTAATACAACTTTTTTTCCCTCATCGGTCATTTTTTTTGCCTTACAAATAGCATCTTGAAAACTAGATACTTCTTGCAAAGATGCAAAGCCGTCGGCTTTTTGTATCCCTAGTGTTAGTAGATGCGCCTCATTTTTATTTGGGTATTTTTCAAGTAATTTTGTAATTTTTACCATAAATTCATCATTATCCATTTGACCGGTATATAACATCTCAGCCCCGTATGCATAATTGGCCTTCATGTGGGTTATTTTGTTTAACAAGTTTTCAAATATCTCTTCTATATTTTCGCCCACTATGCACATTGCGTCAAAATATCCTATTTTCATTATCAAACTCCAAAATTGTTTGCCGGATTATACTTTTTTTGAGTATAATCAAACCAAATTCAACTAGGAGAAGCTTATGAAAAAAGTTCTTATCTCAGTGTCCCTTTGCTCTGCATTTTGCGTTTCAAACGCATCTGCGGCTATGATACTAGGCTTTGGCGCTGAAGCCGACTACTATCATCCCGAGGTTAGCGGACACTTCAATTATGACGGTGATATGAAAACAACTACCGATTTTGGCAGTCAAAAAAAAGGGACATATCAAATAGGAGCATATTTTGAACACCCTGTTCCTTTTGTGCCAAACGTAAGAATAGACTAGACCTCTCCCAAAACTCCCCCATTAAAAACACCCAGCCAGCTCTTTATTCATAGCTATAGTCTCAAGATTAATAATCCCACAAATAAGATTCATCCTCAAACCAAACCTTTTTCGTCTATTTCTGTATGGATATTTGACTATTTTAAAGACTTTTATCTTGGCATTTATTTGCTCTGCTATGATTCTTTTTGAGGATAGTTTACGGTTGGCTTCTTTTTGCTCTTTGGTTAGTGGTGTTTTCTTTTTTCTCTTGTGTGGAGTTGACGCATTTGGACATATCTTTGCTATACCCTGATAACCAGAGTCTGCAAGGATTGCTTTATCTACTACTCTTTTGGATTCTTTGTTTTGTTTAAATAGTTTAAAGTCGTGAGTTTTGCCTTTACCTATTCTAACGCTAAGAATAGCGCCGGTAGCTGTAGCTATAACTTGTGTCTTTAGGGTGTGCCGTTTTTTCTTACCGGAGTAGTAGCGCTTTTGCTTTTTTTTGGTCTTTCAATTGGAGATTCTGTTACATCTATGACTATAACATCAACAGTATTTGTATCTTGAGGTTTATTCTTTTTTAGAGATGGTAGATGAAATCTATCATCTTTTATGAGTATCTCTTCTATCTTTTTAACTGTGTAATGTGCAGTTGATTCACTGGTATTGTAATCTACCGCTATATGCTTGAATGTACGATATTCTCTATAGTATTCAAGCATCATTAGTATCTGATCGCTTGGCGTATGTCCTTTCTTGCGACCTCCTTTTGATCTATTCTTGCGATAGTGGTTTGTTACTACTTGAACCATTAATTTGAATGTATCTCTTGAAACTCCTGTTACCCGTTTAAACTCTTCGTCGTTTAGTTTGCTTACTTTTTGATATTTGATTGTTTTTGCCATAGCTATATACCTGATACTTGATTACTTTTGTTGCGTCTATATATAGGCAAAAATTATTCCGATTTTGAGTGGGTTCTAGGAGAGGTCTAATAGTCGCAGTGACTTTTGCAAATCGTTTTACCATAGGCCAGTCTTGAGCTATTTGATATAAATCATCATAGATCTCTATACGCCTCTCTTCATAACG
>JAVRLX010000163.1:0-2401 GCA_031960985.1 Campylobacterales bacterium
CCCACGTCACTAGGCTTACCAAAGATTTGTCATTTGAAGAGGCTTCCTTTGGGATAGAGTCTTTGGGGTTTTTTATATCGGCGCTGTATGCATTATCGATTGAAAAAAATATACCGCTCTCAAAAATTAGCGAACTTACTAGTTTTAATCCCTCACAAATACTTAGACTTGATGGCAAGGGGCTTATTAAAGAGGGGTTTGATGCCGATATGTTTTTATTTGACCCACATGGAGTTGCAAATATGCCGCATGAACACTCTCCATATCTCGCTGTAGAGCTAAAAGGGGCCGTAACTCATACTTTTAAAGATGGGGAGATTCGATTTGTCTGTTGAGGCTCTTTTGGCTCTTATAGGCTCGCCATTTATGTCTGCCTATAAAAATATAAGTGTAATGGGCTCTTTTTTTATTTTCAACATTAGACTTTTTCCTCTCATGCTGCAAAAGCCATTTCGTATAAAAGAGATTTTTTATGAGATAGAGCGGATAGGGATACAATCTACCTCTATTATAGTTTTGACAGCTGTTTTTATGGGGCTTGTGCAAGCAATTCAGATATATCAAGGTTTCCACAAATTTGGGATGGAAAATATGATGGGGTACACAATTTTTTATGCGCTCGGAAAAGAGCTAGCCCCAGTCGTTGCGGCTTTAATGGTAACAAGCCGCGCTATTAGCTCGATGGCGGCGGAGCTTGGGACGATGAGGGTAACAGAGCAAATCGATGCAATAGATACCCTTGCGGTCGATTCAAAAAAATTTCTTGTTATTCCAAAAATTATAGCCGCCCTAATAGCTTTGCCAATACTTACCGCCGCATTTAACGTGGTTGCCAATGTGTCGTCTTTTGCCATAGCCGTGGCGGCGCTTGATATAAATCCAACCTCATATCTAAACACGATACGCCAATATGCTGAATTTAGCGATTTTTTAACAGGGCTTGTGAAAGCTGGTGTTTTTGGCTTTTTGATTAGCTCCATTGGAACCTATTTTGGATATCACGCCTCTGGCGGCGCAAGGGGTGTTGGACGAGCTACTACAATTGCCGTTGTCGCCTCGTCTGTTACTATCTTAGTGGCCGATTATTTTCTAGCCTCATTTTTTATATTACTCGGGTACTAAAAATGAGCTCATCTGTATTTGGACCTGTTTTATCAAGGCGATTTGGGCTCTCTTTGGGTGTTGATTTGATTGGCGAGGGGATCAAAAAGTGCAATTACGACTGCCTTTATTGTGAGCTTCCAAAAGCTAAAAAAGTATCATCAATAGACGATTCAAAAGCGCCAGAGACAATCGCCGATGAAGTTGCCGCCGCCCTTATGAAGCATCCAGATATTGATTTTATTACCCTTACGGCAAACGGGGAGCCGACCCTTTATCCAAAACTTTACGAACTAGCCTCTCTTATTAACAAAATAAAAGGTTCAAAAAAACTACTTATCCTCTCTAACGGCTCTACGATATGTGACGCAAGAACTAGAGATGCTCTAAAACTATTTGATGTTGTCAAGCTCTCTCTCGATAGCGCTTTAGATAAAAGCTTCAAAAAGATTGATAGACCGCTAGGTATTACACCCGGTGAGTTGATAGGATGCATGAGGAGTTTTAGGTTAGAATACAATGGGACGCTTGTGCTTGAAACTCTCTTTGTCAAAAATGTCAACGATTCAGATGAAGATATAGCGGCGCTAAACGAAGCGTATAAGCAAATAGGGGCGGACAGGATAGATTTGAGTACGATAGACCGCCCACCTGCATACAATGTGGAAAAGGTGAGCGAAGAGAGGCTAAGAGAGATAGCCAGCACATTGGATCCTTCGCTAAAAGTAAGCATTGCCAGCAGAAAAAATGAGAGCGCAAAGAGGAGAGCTTTTAGCGAGGCTGAAATTGATTATATGCTAAAAAACCGACCGTTTAGCTCATTTGATATAGATGCGCTATATGATGAGGGCTCAAAAGAGCTTTTCTATTCTATGTTGGCAAGCGGCAAAATAAAAGAACAAGAGGTAGCCGGAACTAAATTTTATTGGAGCTTTTGATTTTTGCTATACCCAAGGTATCAAATTTTTCCACTATTATTTTTAGTTTTTGTAGCCACCCTTCTTGAAAATCTGATATATCTTCATTTTTCAAAAATCTTGTCAAGGCTACCCCTATATCTGGTGTTGGCAAGGAGTGTACTCCGCGAAAATCAAAATCCAAAGAGACACATTTACTGCCCTCTCTTGTGCAAAATATAGCAAATTCCGCAATATCAGCTTCAAATTTGCATCTATTATTTCGCCCAAATTCCTTGCCTATACCCTTAAATCCACCCTCGTCGCCAGCTCCAAATATTACGCTAAAAACAGAGGCCATAACTCCAGTCGTACCCTCATCTTTTGCATCTCTTATTAATATA
>JAVRLX010000164.1:0-2398 GCA_031960985.1 Campylobacterales bacterium
TGTCTATCTTGGCAAACATCTCTTTTTCAACTCTTTCATTGATAGCCAAAGGTGCGATAGTATAGCCTCCTGCCAAAGAAATGCAGACAATATCGCCGTGCTTTTCAATCGGTAAAAAGCAAATACCGACGCATCTTCCATTTTCGATAGCGACAAAACTCTCGTCAGATATGATATTGACCGCATAAAACAACATATATTCTACATACACCGGCAGATATTTGTAGCTAGCCATATTGCCGTCAAGATACTCTTGCCAAGCATCCTGAAAATCACTGCTATTATCTTTTTTTGAGATAAATTCTATCAACTACAGACTCCACCCGTCATCTATGATTATGTTTTGCCCGTTTACATAATGGCACCTCTGTGCCGATAATATGCTCATATCGCTCTTGTCAAGCACACACTTTGACGATGCCATAGCGTTGTATTTAGTCAAAATGACTCTAGACCAATGGCATTCACCCTTGATATTCACGCCTTTGAATCTTTCTCTACAAACATTTTAACACCAAAATAATATCTTAACAAGTCATCTTTTAGCGCATAAATCCTATTTAGTTTCTGTGCTATCTCATCATTTGTAGAATCATACTCATGTGATATCTCATTTCTTATCTTTCTAAGCTCAGCCCACTTGTCGTAATCAGAAACAATCTCAAGCTCATCCAGTCTATTGAAAATATCAATAAATGTTTTATTTTTGACTGTTTCACCAACGGCAGATAGCAATGTCTTAAATACCCTGTCACCTAAAGTATCTTGAAGTTTTGAAAATCTATAAATATACTGATCGATATGCTCTATCTGATCCTCACTCAAAGAGGCAAATTGCTCACCGTCAACAGGCATAAATAAACTCATATTGATATGAGCTCTCTCCACTCTTCTTCTATGTTTTTCACACTCATCAATAAGCTGCTTTATCCTCAGTTTTTCAATCATTAAAGTCTTATACCTTCTTTTTTTGCGATGTCAAAAATACCTTTTTTCACCATACCATCATCTACTATCACATCAATCTTTTGTTCTCCCAGCTCTTTCTCTAGTGCAATCAAATATTTTATCTTTGCATCCAAAATCCCATTTTTACCCAAAGATTCGATGTAAATATCTATATCGCCACCTCTTTTTGTGTCATCTATCCTAGAGCCAAATACGTAAATCTGGGCATTGGAGCCAAAAAACTCCAATGCTTTCTGCTTTATAGCATTTTTCTGGTACTCCGTCAGTCTCACAAACTCCACCCGTCATCAACTATAATATTTTGCCCGTTTACATATTTACTCATATCGCTTAGCAGATAGACTAAAGTGCCAGCTATATCGCTTTTGTCTAACATGCCATTTGACGATGCCATAGCGTTGTATTTAGTCAAAAATGACTCCGGTTGATTGTCAAATATACCGCCAGGACCGATCGCATTCACCATGATATTCATACCATTAAATCTTTTTGCCATATATTTTGTCAGGTGCAAAAACTACCCTACCCAACTCAAACCAACTTCTTTTGCTGTTTGTGGATCTACAACTAATAGCCCAAAAACATCAAAAATAATTTTATAAGGCCGTAGTAAACTGTTTAGCTCATCATGAATGATAGATAAATAGCTCAAAAGATGTCCTGGAAGCGTTACCAAGAAAACAAGTTTTATTTTTGTAGCTTTTTGTAGCTTTTCACTTGCACAAGACGCTGTATTTCTTCGCATAGAGGCAAGCATACATAGCGAATGTATTGCTTTTGCGCAAAGTTCATCTATTTTGTTTTTCAATACTTCCTCCGACAAAAGATTTGGAATGATATGTTTTGGATTGTCCGGATTAAAAAATCCTTTCAATTCGACAAGCCACATTGTTTTAGTTTTTGTCTCATACCATCCGAAGTCCATTTCTTTAACACCCTGACTTTTTATATCAACATATGCTTGGCAAGATTCAAACTGAAAATACTTACTATCCGGAAAATTAATAGTAATGCCATTTTCCGTGTGTGGCATAGAATTTGCCACGCTCACCTGATTACCTCGTTTCGGACCTCTTCGACAAACATCGCTAACGCTTCATCGATAATAGGATTTGTCGGAAGGCCATCTTTTAAATTTGACTCTGTCTTTTCGATCTTGCCATCTTTGCGAATAAGCGAATAGCACATGATTTCGACTTTGTCTCTTGAAGCAATGATGGACAATTGCTTTATTAAAAAATAACTATGTGAAGTGACAAAAACCTGAATCCCATTTCTACTGAGCGCTACAAGCATTAATGCTAACTTTCTGATTGCCTTTGGATGTAATGCAGTTTCCGGTTCATCCATAAAAAGCACAGTCCCTCTATGAAGCTGCCTATTTCGAATAAGGGTCGATAGTATGCCTATTTTTTTAATACCCTCTGCG
>JAVRLX010000165.1:0-2451 GCA_031960985.1 Campylobacterales bacterium
TTTAAAAAACAGTTCATTAGCAAGAGATACAAATTTTAGACATGGCAATAAAACAGTCCGGAGCATTGACCTACGATGCCCTTTTAATTTCGGCTCTAAAAGTTCAAAGTTTTGAATTTCATCATCATCTTCATCATTGTTTTGATGTTTAATTGCAAATGAGAGTTTTATGTTTTGTACAATTGTAAATTTTATACTAGATTGATCAAAGTAAACAAGGTGATAAGATTCAATCAAAGAATCAAAAAGCTCATGATCGTCATTTAATATTACATCTGCCTTGCCGTCATGATTTACGATTTCAATTAGCCAATCATCGTCTATAGAATAAACCAAGTTTGTCTCTATGCCTTTTTTTATAAATACTTCGATTGATATAGAATGCAAGCCTTCAATCTTTGGTGCTATCTTGTTTGTTGAATTTCTCCCTCGTGCGAAAGCTTCTTTTAATATATCAGTGCAATCGTTGTCATAAAAATACAATTTTATTTCTCTATTTGCATCATGCCTATGTACAAAATTCTTGAACCCGCCAAGCGAGATTTTGTCGCCTAGTTTTTCTGTCTCCACAAGATTGCAGTCGCCTGTCTCTCTGACATATTGCATATACGCTATAGCGTGCAGTAAGCTTGATTTGCCTATGCTATTTGGACCATAAACTAGAGTAATTGGCTTTTGGCTAAATTTTTGTAGCTTCTCCCCGAATGCTTTGAAGTTTGAAAATCCAATTTTTTTCTTTGTCGCGCTACTCATAAAATCTCCCAATCTTAAACCAATTTGTTAATATATTCTAAAAATGCAAAAGCCCTAACGGGCATTTTGCTGAGTGTTACAAGAACTTGCAACTGCATTCATAATGACAGCTAAAACAGCGGCGGCGATTTGAACAAGAAGTCGTTTTGTAGTACAACTCACTTTAGATCCTTTTTTTGTTTTGATGTGAGAATTGTACATTATACTTTTGACAAATTCTGTCAATTAACACTATATTTTGAGATTTTTGATATATACCTTTCAAGCTCCTGCTTTAATTCGTCAAACAGTTCACTTGGCTCCAATATCTCGATATTTGGCAACCAGCTTTTTATAAATGGCAAAATCTCAAATGATTGAGTATAATAAATAGAAAAGACTACGCCTCCGTCGTCCTCTTGTCTGATAAAGCTTTGAGACTCAAAAAACGGTTTCATATGCTCTTTAAAGTAGATAGCACTCTCTTTTGAAACCCTTAGAAGAGCTTTTTGTTTTGGCACAAATGGCAGACTCATAGGATTTTGCATGGTTGCGAAAAATTCAGAATATTTGTCGAGGACATTGATTTGATATGTATTTTTTTTAGAATAACTGATTTCCTCTATAAAAGCCAACCTTATTAGTCGAAATTTATCTACTACCTCTATGGCTAAATACCAGTTGTTATTGATAAATATGAGTTTTAGGCACTTTGCATCTTCTATTCGTTCTTGTTTTTGATAGTTGTAGTTAATTGTCCTGTATTCGTGGTTTTTAACTGCTGTTTTTAGTATGGCAAAATGCTTTTTGAGCTTTTCATTAGAGAGATGCTCAAACGGATTGGAGCGAAACAGTAAAACATCGCTATCTCTTTTAATCTGCTGCTCTAGTGCGCTCTTTTGTTTTTGCTCTAGTCTATTTAGTATGCTTGGGTCATTTTCATAAACAAGTTGCAAAAGCCAATCAAACTCACTATCCCTGCTATTGGTAAAAAATTCAAATATTCTGGCAATATCTTCTCGAATATTTTTGGCTTTATATACGGTAACTTTTCTGCCTTTTACCTCTTTTTTTATTGTTTCCGTAAATATGATATTTTTGTACAGCTCTTTTATGTCAGCCAAGTATCGCCTGAGTGTTCTTTCATCAACCCCGAGCTCATCTGTTAAAGACTCATCTTGTGCATACAGTTCTCTACCATTGTAAAGTTTTTCCATAAGATTGAAAATGCAGGATATTTTTCTAGCGATACTTACCATTGCATAACAATCCTCTCAGGTATTTTTAGGAAATTATAGCCAATTGAAATAACAAGCTCATGTCCTAGTTTTTGATGATTTGGTCTTTTTGTATGTATTCTGCTACGGCTTGTGAGACTTGCTCTTTTAGCTCTAGCGGTTCTATCACATATAGGTGGGGTATTCATTGGAGAATGGTCGGGATGATTTCGTAGTAGTCAGTGATTTTTAGGCTGATTTTTGCTTCACCGTCAGAGTCGTTTGATACTATGGTTTGGCTTTTATTTATGAATCGTCTTTTGATATATTTTGCACATAGAGCATCAGCGTATAGCCTGATTTCAAAACTATCTACTAAACTGCCCCCGTTTGTCAAGACAATTTTTTCTTTTTTCATCTTTAATCCAGAAAAAGTTGCATTATGCAACATTTTTCACCTCTTTTTTTATCCCATCAAGATAAACATTCATAGGTTTTTGAT
>JAVRLX010000166.1:0-2390 GCA_031960985.1 Campylobacterales bacterium
GTGTGTAATCAAAAAATATTTTTAGTTTTGAAGCATAGGGGAACGCTTTATTCTCTTTAGCAAGCGTTTTTAGGGCTTCTATCATCGGCTCTTTTAACCCCATCTTGGCGGCATACTCATCTGCTTCAAACTCATTTTTTTTGTATATTCCATTTACAAAAGGCATTGTAAGATACATCGCAGGGGTGGATAAAAGCAGTAAAATAATAATTGCACCAGCGCCGTTGTTTGTAAGTCCAAGCGCATTATAAAATGGAGCGTTTAGGGCGCCTAGAATATAACAAAGCCAAAAAAACTCAAAAAACATTATCCCCATTAAATCGAATATATGTTTTTTCTTAAAGTGACCAAGTTCGTGGGCTACGACTGCAAATAGCTGTTCTTTTGAGAGTTTTTCTAAGAGAGTATCATAAAGCGCAACCCTTTTTGTCCGCCCAAGCCCAGCAAAATAAGCGTTTAGCCTTGTATCTCTTTTGCCGGCATCAATTTTGTATATTTCACTTAGTTCAAAACCGCTTTTTTTGGCAAGCTCTTTTAGCCCCGCAGTTATCTCTTCGTTATCTAGTTTCTCAAATTTATTAAAAATAGGGGCTATAAAATTTGGATATACGATATTTGCAATAACTATAAAAGAAGCTATCAATGCAAAAACATACAACCACCAAAGCTTAAAAGAGGAGATAAAATATATCGCCACAAACGATAAAACTCCGCCTATAACAAGCGTAATCAAAAGCTCTTTTATCTTATCCGATATAAATAGCGAAACCGTTGTTTTTGTAAAGCCAAATTTTTTATCCAAACCAAATACCGCCGCAACCTTAAGCGGAATTTCAAGTAAGAAATTTATTGCCAAAAATGCCACTACAGCAAGGGTTTGCGTAAATATCTCATTTGAGGATGCCAGCGGGGCAATTTGAGAGAGACCGATAAACACCCAAAATAAAAAAATAAGCGCTTCGTATGTAGTCTCAAATACTAAGAACTTCTCTTTGGCGATAGCATACTCTTTAGCCTTTAGTATTTCAAAACCATCAATATTTTTGTTAAAAGCTTTTAAAAAGCGTATTTGAGAGAGGCTAACAAATAGTTTTACTGATACATATGCAGCATAAAAAGCTAAAATTAATTTTAAAATCAAAGCTTCACCCATTTTTTGCGACCCTTTTTTGTGCGATTATACACAATAGATACTTTTGGTAACACTTGGTTTGTTAAGTCATCTATCCTTTTTGCACTAATAATAAGAGTTTCTTAATTTTCAATTATTTGCTTTATTAGAAAAAATGATTATAATGTGTATTGTTTTTCAGTTTTGATTAAAAATTGATTATGTAAAATCTCTATTCCTTGCTATGCTTGTAAACCCATATAAAATTTGGTTTCCAAGTATAAGACCCTTTTTAAAAACTATAAAAGGAGATTATATGAAACTAGGCTTTCTAGTGGATCTGAGTCTGTGCATAGGATGTAAGGCGTGCGAAGTTGTCTGCAAAGCAGAAAACACCGTCCCTTTGTCTATGTGGAGACTTAGAGTAAAGTATGTTGATTTTGGTGTATTCCCTGAGGTAAAGAGGGCATTTACCCCTCTTAGATGTAATCACTGCGAAAACGCTCCGTGTCAGAGGGTTTGCCCTGTAAGCGCCCTTCATTATTTGGATAACGGTATTGTCAATGTAGATAAACAAAGATGCATCGGATGTGCGGCGTGCGTGTTAGCATGTCCATACGGCGCAATTTACATTGATCCAGAGACAAATACTGCCGATAAGTGTACATACTGTGCGCATAGAGTAGAGGCTGGTCTTGCCCCTTCTTGCGTAGTTGTATGTCCTACAGAGGCAAATATTTTTGGCGACTTAGACGATCCATCGAGTCGAATTAGTCAATATATCGCCTCTCATCGAGATACAAGGGTGAGAAAACCTGAAAAAGGGACTATGCCGAAACATTTCTATGTAGGGGGAGGGGATATCCACCTAAATCCACTTGCATCCACTAGAGTCGAAGGATTTAACCTCTTTAATGAAATCGGTCACCTAAATCATGTGGGAGGGCACTAATGATATTTGAATCACTTGTAGCTAATGTGCCAGTTTTAAAATCAGCAATAGTCACTTTGGATGTGCTAAATACTCAAGTGGCGTGGGGTTGGATTATTGTTATGAATATGTGGGCAAAATCTATTGCTACCGGCGTATTTTTTGTAGGTATATATATGATGAGAAAGTATCCGGTTAGTGAGACTTTCTATAAATATATGATTCCGCTAATTGGTCTTGTATTTGTTGGTATAACGCTTCTTTTTACCGTCCTTGACCTCCATAAACCGTTTAGAGCGTTTTATATATTCCTGCATTCCCATTTTACATCTGCAATTACTTGGGGCG
>JAVRLX010000167.1:0-2442 GCA_031960985.1 Campylobacterales bacterium
CGCCTGCGACATCGCTTAGTTTTACATTTGGGGCTACGGCAATATTTGAGATTGAGTTAATATCCTCTTTTTCGCCGTAAAATGTGAGTGTAATAAAATTATTTGCCGACTTTGAAAATCCAAGCGGTGTGTCTTTGTCTATTGCCGATAAGGCATTTATGATATTTGCGCTATTTAACCCAAAAGCGGCCGCTTTGTGGGGATCTAACATAATTTTGATAGCGTTTTTATGTCCGCCAAACACCTCTATATTGCCAAATTTCCCGCTAGCAAGGAGTTGCGGCTTGATAATCCCATCGGCTATATTTCTTATCTCACTTAAAGATAGCGAATTTGCCGTTTTTGGGGACACAGCTATAACCTCTACCGGTTGCGTAAACGAACCTGCCGCATAAACAGCTGGATTTGCGTTGGCTGGCAATTTTGGTCGGACGACAGAGAGGGCGTTTGAGGTGTCAGTTAGCGCTGAGCTTAACCCTTTTTCATACTCAAATTCAACCTTTACGATGCTGTAACCTGGCATACTTGTTGAGCTTACCTGCCTAACTAAAGCAAGTCTTGCCATCTCCTCTTCGATTGGTTTTGAAACACTCGATGCGGCTAAATAAGAGCTAGCTCCAGGGATTTGAGTAATGATAATAGCCTGCGGTCTCTCAGAGTCTGGAAAGAGATTTTTTGGCAAAAATTTTAGCCCAGCAACACCAAAAACCACAAACATAGCAACCATTGCTATAAGCAGGTATGTCTTGCGATAAAAAAAACTAAACATCGCTATTTTACCGTCTCAACTTTGGCGCCAAAAAGAGCTCTAAGCAAGGCGTCTGGTTTTGCTAACAAGAGTTTTTTGCCATCCAGCACATCATTAATGGCATATCCATCGCTACCCGTTGAAAGGATGTTTACTTTTTGTGGCTTAGCCAACCCATTTTCAAGCGCTATCACATAATTTCCATCAGCTCTTTTTAGCACGCAGTCATTTGGTAAAAATGTAGCGTTGCCGTCAAATACCGACACTTTGCAAGTTAGCTTTGCCCCGACACTTTGAGTTATATTTTCTACCCTTGCATAATATGTCGCCAAAGAGTCGGGAGAGCTATTTGTTTTTTGGAGCGAATAGCTTTTGTTGTTATAAACTATATCTTTTGCGCTTACCTCTTGAGGCAGTTTTGTTTGCAGATATTTACCGTCAAATCCCGTAAATACTACAACACTTTTACCAACAGGGGCATAATCTCCAACATTGCAAAATTTTTGGCTTACTATCCCATCAAACGGGGCATATAGCGACATATAACTAAGCGAATTTTCAAGTGTCGCAAGTTTTGATTTGGCGCTTTGAAGGGCCGATTTTGCCGCCAAAAGCGCGCTCTCTTCGTTGTCTGATTGCTCTTTGCTAACCCCTCCGACACTAAGTAGCTCCACTGTCCTTTCATGTACTGTTTTTAGGTTTTGATAGTTTGCCTCTTTTGCAAATAAATCGGCTTTTGCGCTCTCTATCTCCGCTTTTAGCTCATTTGTATCTAGCTTAGCTACAGCTTCCCCTTTTTTTATTATTGAGCCAAGAGGAGCTACAAAATCGACTCTAGCGCCAATTCTTGGAGAAAAATTTATCTCTTTATCGCTCGCAACAACAGCAAGAGCGTCAAGATAGAGTTTAATAGGGGCTTTTTTGGGTTCATACACTTTGGCTACCACGCTCTCTTTTGCAGAGCTTTGAAGGTTTGCCAGCTCATTTTTTTTATGTTTAACGGCAAAAACCGCCCCTATTACAAGGAGCGCTAAAACGATTAAATAAATAATTTTTTTTGACATGTTTTACTCCACAATATTTGATAGTTCTATGCCGTAAACAAAGGCTAGCGAGGCTCTTGTATTCCATAGCCCAGATTCAATAGAGGCTTTTTGAGCTTTTGAATTAAAGAGAGTATCTTCGTATCTTAAATACTCCTCGACGCTCATTCTACCGTTTTTGTAAGAGATTTTGGCAATCTCAAGCAGTTTTTCATTTGCCGCTACTACCTCTTTTATCGTATTTTCCTCTTTTGTTAGCTCCCTTTCCAAGCTTTTTAGCGACTTTGCTTTTGCCTCAAGCTCCAAAGAGGCTTTTTTAAAATTATTCTCAGCAATCAACTCTGAAATTTTAGTTTTTTGATTGTTTTGCCAAACAGATGCGTCAAAAAGCGGAATATTCAAATAAACGCCAATTACTCCATAATCTCTTTGAAATCTCTGGTCATTATTGTAAGCATCGCCATAACCTCTCAAAATCGAGCCCTCCATACTAAGCGATGGATAAAACTCCCTTGTTGTAGCTTTATGGGCAGCCTCTTTTGCCTCTTTGTCAAGCTTGTAGGGTAGCAAGGAGGCGTCAAAATTGCCATCTATTGTCTGTTTTTTAAGAGCTAGGGGGACGCTTTTTTGTATATTTTGAGATGTTAGGGC
>JAVRLX010000168.1:0-2431 GCA_031960985.1 Campylobacterales bacterium
TAATCGCTTCGACTCAAATAGACGATAAAAGTGGCGTAGCCGTTGATAATAGTTTGCGAGAGATTGAGGTAGTTGTGCCACTGGTTTTAGAGGGAAAAATCGAAAATATTCCTGCTGAATATGTAGATAAAATGAAGGAAGCGCTCAAAATGATAAAGCGAATGGGTCTTAATCGTAATCGAGGACTTGGAAGATGTGAGTTTATAGTCGGAGATTTGCGATGAAAGAGTTAGTATTTCAAGTTACATTTTTAAGTGACATTGTTCTGCCTGCTAGTTCAAATACAGAAGGCCGAATCGACCAACATGACTTTATTGCAGGGAGCAATTTTTTGGGGATGGTAGCTACGCAATATGCACAATTTCAAAATAGTTTCGATGTTTTTCATAGCGGAAAAGTGCGATTTGGCGATGCAACTATTCTTCACGATGGCAATCCAACTTACAAAATGCCACTATCAATCTTTAAAGAAAAAACTGATGAAAATAAAATAATCAATCAAATAACAACTTCATTAGATGAGCTCAAACAAGCTCAACAACTACGAAATGGCTATATCACAAAAGAGTGCAAGCTTGTTCATCCTGACTACAGCTACTCTCAAAAATCAGCTTATGATAAGGAAAAGCGAACAAGCAAAGAGGGGCAAATGTATGGTTACAAATCGCTTAAAAAGGGGACAATTTGGCAATTTGCAGTCAAAATCGATGACATATCTGCGGAAGATGAAAAACTTATTATTGATACTTTAGAGTCTAGCAGCCGCCTTGGTAGATCAAAATCAGCAGAGTATGGACAAGTAAAAATAAGTTATTTAGCAGATGCCACAATTGATAATATTGCCAATACCTCAAATGGAGAGGTGGCGCTTTATTGCAATAGTCGTTTAGCCTTGGTAGATGAGAGCGGCAATCCAACTTATGATCTAAAGTTTATTTGTGATGGATTGGACGCAAGTAATATCAACTACGACAAAACTCAAATACGAACCAGTACTTTTACACCGTACAATGGCGTACGACAAACCAAAGATTATGAGAGAGTGTGCATCAACAAAGGCTCGGTAATCGTTTTAAAAGATTTAACACCAAAACAGCTAGAGCAAATTAAAAATGGAGTTGGAGCATATTTGAGTGAAGGATTTGGAGAAATTATCATTAATCCTAGCTTTTTGATGACACCAAATTTTACACTCAAAAAAGAGCAAAAAAATGAAAATCCAAAAGATAAAAGAGTAAAAATCACTCAAACTTTTACAGATGATACGGTGCAATTTTTAGTAAATCGGCACAATGCAAATATCGAAATGCTTGATATTGCCAATGAAGTAGCGGAGTTTATAAAAACAAATAAGGCGATATTCTCAAATATAAAACGCTCACAATGGGGCAATATCCGCTCAATCGCTTCAAGTGGCGATGTTGATTTTGAAGCAAAAATCAAAGCGTACATTGGCAGTGGAACTAAAAAATGGGAAACAAATCAAATCAACGCCTTGACAAATGCAATTAACAATCACAAAATCAATAAACGACAATTTATCCAACTTCTAAGCATGCAAATAGGAGCCGAAAAATGACCCAAAATAGATATATCGCTCATATTATTATCGAAGCTGATACTCCGCTCAAAGTTGGAAGCAACGCAATGGATTTTTTGCAAGATAGTCCTGTTCAAAAAGATTGGAACGGTTTGCCGATGATTTTGGGTACAAGTATTGCCGGAGTTTTGCGAAAAAATTTTGACAGCTCGGCCGTAGATGATATTTTTGGCAAAGACAACGGCTCAAAGATTATTATCTCAAATGCACTGCTAGTAGATGAAAAGGGGCAAGTTTGCGAAGGGTTGCTTGTGAATAAAACGCCATTTTTAAAGATTTTTGAAAACCTCCCAATTCGTGAACATACAGCTATAAATTCAAAAGGCGTCACTGACAAAAGGGCAAAATTCGATGAAGAGGTAGTTTATAAAGGAACTAGATTTAAGTTTAGTATTGAGCTACAACTAAGCGATGAAGAGACATTTAAAACTATTTTAGACCTCTTAAGCAATCCAGCTTTTCGCCTTGGAGGCGGTAGTACTAAGGGATTTGGGAAGTTTAAAATAGTAGAGATAAAAACTACTTCCAAAGATTGCTCAAGCAGTTTGAATAATTTTGATGGAGAAGTATATATAGCAAAATCTATAAGTTCAAACTTTACAACCTATACCATTGTTATCAAACCAGATGACTTTTTTATGTTTGGCAGTGGATTTGGCGACGGCGATGCTGATATGACGCCGGTATACGAGCAGGTGGTGGATTATGAAAATGGCAAACTAAGTCAAAAACAAATACTAATTCCCGCTAGCTCCATCAAAGGGGCTATTGCTCATCGTACAACTTACCATTTCAATAAATTTCAAGGAAATACCATCGAAGCAAAAAATG
>JAVRLX010000169.1:0-2421 GCA_031960985.1 Campylobacterales bacterium
TGCGAAAAATGCAAAGAGAGGGATACTTGCGTCATTGACTAATATTTTTTGTTCGCTATCTTGAAAATTCATCAATTATGACTCGCACAAATCAAAAGGGTTATTCCCAATACCTGACCCCTCTTTTTCTTTTTCTGCTTGGCTCGTTATAACAAACTCGTAATATCTCTCGATCTGACCTAATTCATTCGCTAACTCTTTTATGGACAGCTCTCTAAGAATTTTTGTTGTCACGGGTCTCTTTTCATCCCAAAAAATAAGAGAAGAAAGAAACTCTGTAGCTGGCACAGAAACAAGTAACTTGTATATAAAATCGGCTTCTTCTTTGCTTGCCACTGAAATAAAGTTAACGGTATCATCAAGCATTACAGGCTTACCATTCATGGGCGGAATAATATTGAATTTCAGGTTTTTATAAAGCCCTGAAATTGCTATTTTCCAATCGCTGAGGTGTATTGTCCAATGCCGAATATGGAAAATTTTGGCTTTCCCTTATAAATGGAGCTTTTCCCCAAATCCTTCCATACCCCCAAAAACACTCCCATAAACGATAAAAATCATATTTTCAAAAAGCGAAGAAGTGCTTTTTGAGCTCTAAAATCATCTCTTAAGAGTTTGTTGCTCCTTAAATGGTGTGTATTGTATGGATTTTTGCTTCATTTAGTATTTTTTGGACAGTAGTATCCTATGTAATCTTTTTAAAATAACAGTTGTTTGGATTATTAATATTCATTCAAGGCTTGCTTGGTAAGCCTTTTGCCTAATAATACTCAAGATATTTTTGAACTCTTCATTTACTTTGAGCGTTATACTTCTTGCATGAGAGATGACTTTACCGGCAATATTGTAAAGCTTATACCGTATTGTCTTAACGGTATATTTTTGTAGATTTTCATCCAGTATTTGTTTAAAGAGTAAAAACAGGTTGTGTGCGAGTGTACCAATAGCAAAGTAAAAAGCGTTTGCTTGAAAGTTTGATGTGGGTAGATAGCTCATATTAAAACCGTTTTTTAACTCTTTGATCTTATTTTCACTTGTCTCACCCCTTTGGCGATGGAGTTTAACAACCTCCTCTGGAGCTAAATCATTATCATTAGTGGCTATACAGTAGTAAATCTCATCTTGATAGCGCATCATCACTTCATCTGAAATATACTCCTCAAGTGTCGGAAGTAATGGGGTTATATTTTTTTTGACGACTATCATACGAAAAGCATGACTGGTACGATTCATAGTATGAGTAAACTCTGCTATCTTTTCTTTGGGAGAGAAGGTTTGCCATGCTTCATCTTTGATATGTTTGATTGATTCAAGGATGTTTCTATCCTTTTTAGCCGTTACGGTAAAAAGAATATTTTCTTCTTCGCAGTAGTTAAATATTGCAGCTTGATAGGATGCACTATCTGCTTTTGAACCTGTCAAACTTTACCCCCTTTGGAAGCTGTGAAACGCATTGTTGTATAAATTCTAAGTTTCTATCGGCAGGGGCCACATTTCCATCTCTAAAATCTGCGTCTATTACCCATCCGTTATTGATATGCCCTATCATGGGCATATATCCGGGAGCATCCTTATATGAGTATTTGGCGCTGTTTTTATGTGCTTCAATAAATGAGGCATCGATATCCAAGATCAGTTCTTCATTTTTGAAACTTTTTAGCAATCTTTTGAGGTAATGTTTGTTTATTTGTCTGATACCTTCTTTACCCAAAGAACCATGTCTATGAAGATACTTAGTGATTGCACTTGGGGTTGGAATATTTTTCATATTTAGAAGAGTTGAGAGTGCATTGTCGAGTCTAATCTCTTTGATATCATCCAATACTCTTCCACCACTGTGCAGCATTAAGACAAGGGGATAGATAAATTCAAATGGAGTGTATCCTTTAGCGCTTTTTGCAAGTGGAATATTCAAGTTGCAAAGGTTCTCTAAGTTTAACCCTTTGAGGTATTCGCCAAGGATTGCAACGCCTGCTCTTGGAGTGAGTTTTTCATCGGTTGATTCAAGTTTGAAGTTTAATAGTGTTTGCGTCATAATCTTCCCTGTGTGGGAAAAAGTTGCACCCGTTGGGTGAAGTCTTCAAGTGTGACTTTTTCCTCTTTAAATGCCTAATTATAGAGCAATGGGGCTTGTTGTCTAATTTGGCATGGAATTATTGGGGATGAATAATTATGAAGATATGAGACACGGAAGACATTGTGTATTTCTTATGCATGTGCACCTTGTATTTGTCACTAAATATAGGCGTCAAGCTTTCACTAAGGAAGTAATAGACTTCATGCGTCCAATATTTGAAAAGATTTGCAGGGACTTTGAAACAGAACTTGTGGAGTTTGATGGAGAAAGTGATCATGTGCATCTGCTTATTAATTATCCGCCAAAGGTATCTGTCTCGAAATTGGTAAATTCTCTCAAGGGTG
>JAVRLX010000170.1:0-2325 GCA_031960985.1 Campylobacterales bacterium
CCACGCCATCTCCCCACCGCCACCCTCATATAACACCCATTTTCCACAAATCACTTCGCCTTTTTTCTCTGCTATAATTTCTTTTATGAGCAAACTATATGAAGAAAATAACAGTGGACTTCTGTTTTGAGAATTATTTAAAAGTTTTGTATTACAATAGCGTAATACAACAGTATGGAGGCAAAAATGCTAACCGTAAGATTAAGCGAAGAGTTGGAGCATAGGCTAGATGGCTACGCAAGAGACCAGCGTCAAGCAAAATCGCAGATAGTCAAAGACGCTCTAGTTTTTTATTTTGAAAACAAAGAAGTAGCACAAAAGAAAACGGCGTACATGTTAGGCAAAGAGCTGTTTGGGAAGTATGGTAGCGGTGATGGCTCATTGTCTACGGATTACAAAGAAAAACTAAAAGAAAAGTTTCATGCAAAAAACGCTCATTGATGCGGGGCCTATGATTGCCCTCTTTGACAAAAGCGATAAATATCACAAAAAAATAGTTAAGTTTTTAAAAGGCTACGAGGGCGAACTTGTCACGACTTGGCCTGTGATAACGGAAGTGTCGCATATGCTAGATTTTAATATCAAGGCGCAGATAGATTTTTTGAAGTGGATAGAGCTTGGAGCGGTAAGCATACATCAAATCTTGCAAGCCGACATCAAGCGAATCATAACGCTTAGCGAAAAATATATGGATATGCCGATGGATTTGGCCGATAGCTCCCTCATCGTCGCAAGTGAAAAGCTAGGAATCAAAGACATTTTGACGATAGACAACGACTACGACATCTACAGAACTATCAAAAAAGAGCCGCTAAATAATGTTCTTGCGATATCTGGCATAAAAACTTAGCTATAATTTTTCAAAACTCCAAAAAGGTATAGATGACGTAAAAGGTGTCAGGCACCTTTTTGAAGGCGCCATTTTTTGCATTTTCTTAGTTCTACCTTAAATATACACAAAACCACCGAAACATAAAACTACCAGCTACCTTTTGTAAACCTCTTTTTACCCCCTTTACCTGAAAGAAGTACGCTATTTGGGCATATTAAGATGAAGAAAGCGAGTTAATTTAGCGCTGGGGTGGGATTCACTCTAGCGCTATTTTATTTTTTTAAGAAGTTCCATAATATCCGTATCCGAAACACTGTCTTGGTCGCTCTTTGAATAAATAGTTAAAAGATAAATATTAGATTGCCCATCTAAATAATGTGTAATAACTCTAAATCCACCACTTTTTCCTGTTGGCACACTAGAGTTTGCTACTCTGACTTTATAGCAGCTATTTGAAAGAGGTGTTTCAATTTTAGGATTCTCTACGAGTTTTGCAACCAAAGATTGTAAATTAGCCTTTAAATTTCTATATCTTTTTGATAGTTTTTTTGCATTTTTATCAAACTCAGGAATTGTAGAAACATTATAATTCATTTAACAAATCTTCTATAGGTCTAGCTTTTAACCTACCATCTTTTACCATATTTATTTCATCAACAGCTTGATAGATGCTTGCCTTAACATCTGCAGGGGATTCATATTCTTCTTTAAGCACAAGACCATCATTTTTAAAATGATTTAACATCCAAAGAACTTTGTCAAGGATATTTTCTTCAACTTCCAATCTGTAAGTACGCATAAATCCTCCTTGTATAATTGGCGTTATTATACCAAAACCTAACAAACAAACCTCCAATACCACTCAATTACAGAAAAAAAGAAATAGGGTGTCAGGCGCCATTTTTTTTAGCTTGATTTTATGTATTATAATGAACCCTGCTATCAAAAATCCAAAAAATAGGAAACTTGCAAACCAAAACAGTAAATCAATTTCATTGTTTTTATACAAACTACCAATTGTCCCGCCAAGTGTAATCAATATTGCAGATATTATACTCAAGCCGAGTCTAAGTGAATTTAGTGTCTCTTTTATTCCCACCATTATGCCACGCTCCGTATTAGCATTGTTTGTGTGGTATGGCAATTACTCAATCAGTTGTTAAATTCGCCTTTTTTTAAAATTTGATGGAATTTTGCTTTTTTATAGTCTGCAATATTATTTAAAATTATCTCTATTTTTTCAAATGCTTTCACAGCGAGGGTTATCCCATCTATAATATCTTGTTCATTATTTGGATACTCATGTGTTAGCTTATTTCTTAACTTTCGATATTCCATCCAGCTATATGCATTATCTATGATACGAAACTTTTCTAACTTATCCAAGACATCAAGTAGAGACATACTATCTTCATACTCACCAATTTCATCTAAAAACACTTTAAATAGCTTATCTCCCATCATATCTTGAAGCTTAATAAAACGATAAATAA
>JAVRLX010000171.1:0-2322 GCA_031960985.1 Campylobacterales bacterium
TGTCAAGTATTTCTTGACAGTTGAATTTTTGTCAAGTTCTTGGCTCTTAAATATTTCTATAGTATGTAAACTTATGTTTTGTTTTGTAACATCAAAAAGTTCTGCTATTTGCTTTTGTGTAAGCCATATAGTATCTTCTTTGATAGATACTTTTAGTTCTATCTCGCCATCTTCATAAGCTATAATATTTTGATTTTCTATATTCATCTTGCTATCTCATTCATATCAGTTCATCTTTACTATAATCTTTAGTAGCGATAGTCCCAACAACTTCATCCCATCTCATGGGGTTTATTCCATTTCCCGGTCTTTTTATAGTGATATTTTCTTCTGTTAGAAAGGCGCCTTTTTTAATTGTCTGAGCCGCTACAATCGATTTTCGGGCAATATTCATATTTTTTATTTCGCTTGGGCTTGGTTTTTTAATACCGTTACCTAAAGCTTTTTCAATATTGCGTATAGCTTTTACCATTGCGATCAGTTCATCAGGCTCTAAACTTGCTTTGTGATCAGGTCCTTCCATCTCTCTATCAAGAGTAAAATGTTTTTCGATTACAGTTGCGCCCATTGCGACAGCGGCTATGGGTACTTCGATGCCGTTGGTGTGATCTGAATATCCAGTTTTTACTCCAAAAGCGCAAGCTATCGTCTGCATCGCTCGCAAATTGACATCCTCAATGGGGCATGGGTATTCGGTTGTCGCATGAAGAACGGTTATCCGTTCTTTTGGTGTTCCCGATGTAATTAAAATATCGAGAGCGTCCTCGATTTCACCTAAATTAGCCATCCCCGTAGATAGTATTATCTCTTTGCCAAGTGAGCCAATGTGACGCAGATAGGGCAAATTGGTGATTTCACCGCTGGGGATTTTAAAAATTTCCATCCCAAGCTCGTTGAGCAAATCGATGCTTTCATGGTCAAATGGCGTCGATAAAAAAATAATGTTTTTTCTTTTACAGTAATCAATTAACTCATAATGCGCATCTTTATTAAGCTCAAGTTTTTTTATCATCTCATATTGCGACTCTTCTTTGTTTGTAGTCTCTTTTTGATACTGAGCTTTTTGCGCACTTTTTGTAACTACTTTATCAGCTTTAAAAGTCTGAAACTTCACCGCATCTGCCCCAGCTTCAACTGCAACATCTATAAGTTTTTTTGCAATATTTATATCTCCATTGTGGTTTACGCCGGCTTCGGCGATGATAAATACACTATTTGCTCTCAAGTCTATCTCCAATTTTTATTTTTCCATCAAACTCATATTCTGTAATTTTTAGTACGCTATCTTTCGTTTTTACTAAAAATCCATCACTATCAAATCCAACAACAGCGCCATTTATACATTTATATATTGGGGCATTTTCGATTAGTTTGGCTTTGTTTATTTTAATAACTTTTCCATTTATAAAACTTGTTGCCATTACAGCTGGTTTACAAATAGCTCTAATAAAATTAAAAATCTCACGACTACTTTGACTCCAGTCTATGATCTCATCACCATCTTTTCTTTGCGAGCAATAAAAACCTATAGGGTGAATTTTGTCTTGTTTTATAGGTTCGATAGCTGAATTTTTAAGTAGTTTTAACGATTCATACAATACTTCAGCACATTGTGTATATGCACACTCTAATAGACTCTTATAAGAATCTTCATCTGTTATTTTATAGCATCTTTGCAAGATTATATCGCCAGTATCAATGCCGTCATTGATATAATGCACTGTTATTCCAAACTCTTTTTCATCATTTATAAGCGCCCAGTTTAAAATATTTCTGCCCCTGTAAAATGGCAATTTGCCAGCATGGCAATTAATTGTTTTTAATCTTGGTAGATTTATTATCTCATTTTTAAAAATTTGATTAAAACTCATTGAAACAAAAATATCGCAGTTATATTTTGAAATTTCATCTATATACCCTTTAGAATTGACATTTTGCGATTTGACATATGGAATATTGTACATATCAGCAAATTTTTTAAGCGTATCGTCTTTGGTATCCCATCTTGGAGTAATAAATCCAATCTCAAAATCACTATCGGAAATAATTTTTCTAAAAGCATTATGAGACCACTCTCCATCAGCAAAATATCCTATTCTTAATGACTTTTTAAGAGCGCCGTCCCCCCCCCCGACAATACTTTTTGCTTTGATTTCGATGTACTCTCTTGCCATTGCGTTACTCCCAAAAAATGAATTTTCTTTTACGATAGCGCCACCATTGATGACACTTGCCGTGCTTATATGACAATTATCCTCAATGAAGATCGAAAGAGCGTCGTTTAGGGAAAGAATGTTATTCATTGTGATCTTTCTCGCGTCT
>JAVRLX010000172.1:0-2294 GCA_031960985.1 Campylobacterales bacterium
GCGTTAGCTCTAAAATTGTATCTGCTTCGATAAGTTTAAGACAAGTTCTATATATGTTATCTATATCTTTCTCATCTGCAATCAAGACAAAATTTTGCAAAATTTTCTTGTCGATTTGATAGATCTCATTTCGCAAGAGCGCTTCAGTCTGATTAGTTCCTACTACGATTATATTATCAGTACTAATTGATTTTGCCTTTGCAAGAGCTATAAATGCAAAATACTCTTCAAAAATGAGATTGTCAAAAATATATTTTTGTTTTGTATTTACTTTGGTAGCTCCCAGTACTGTTATTAGCTTCATAAATCAACCTCCAACACCTCCCCTTCCCTTCGCTCCAAAGAGTGGCTTTGCACTACGATATAGCCTATTCGAGGATCGTGAACAGCAATCCATCTGGCAGGGTGGTAGTGGTGGATGAGGCGGGCGAAAAACCAGATGGGACCTCGACCCGAGAGTATCACGCCGCCGTCAAGCGGAACTTTCGGGAGCTCCACCGCAAAAGCTTCTTCGAGTGTGGTGACGCCGCCATCTATTTCGAAGGTAATAAGAGTGGCTGGGGGTATGTCGATTAAAGTAGTTGTAAAAGTTATCATGGCTAATCCTTTTAGTTTTTCGGGTGATATTGCAAGTCATACAATCTGACTTTTCTGTCTGTTGTAGATATATACTGCACAACCCTATCTTCAGGCAATGCAAAGATAGAACCCGTAAGAGCCACAACTTTTGTTCCACCAGTCAAATCAATATAAATCTGTTCTTTTTTGATGGCTTCTGAAATAAGTTTATTATAGGAAATTTCAAGCGCATTAAAAACTTCATTGGCATCCTCAAAGTTAATTGTATTTTCATAACATTCAAGCCTAGATAGATCAAAATCACTAATCAAAGATTTAATAGCCTCTTTAAAGTCTTGCATTTGATAATTTGACTCTTTTGATGTGATGATGATAAGTTTTGATAGTGAATTTTTGTGATAGTCTATCGCCATTATTGGCATTTGCCAGTTTGTCTTCATATCTGATATTTTCGTTACTTGTTCGTATTCTTTTATATTCGTCTTATTCTCACTCAGAAAAAGTATCAGTCCTTTGGCGCTTGCAGGATTGATATCTACTTTGACTGCTAGCTCAATATTGTCAGCCACTCTCCGCAACCAAATAAACAATCCTAGAAATGCCACAAAAGTAAAACCAATCTGAAGCCATGCAGTATTTGTATCTTTGAAATAAGCTGAAAAAATAGCAATAATACCATCTGGAAGCCAGCCAGCTATAATACTAAAGAGCAAAAATATACCTATTGTTTTGATACCAATCTTATCTGTGCCAAAGAGCGTTTTTACGACATTTATGAGTTCATTATTCATCGATTTTTCCAAGCATCAGCCAAGCCTTTTGCGTCTTTTGGTTGCGATGATTGCTGATGATTTAGTGTTTTTTGATGGTAATCGCTATTTTGCCCATGTGCATCTTTGCAAAACTTTGACTTGTCATAGCCATTTTTAACAACTTCAGGCAATACCTCTTTGTATCGTTTGGCATTCATAAAGTCTTTTGGTTCTTTTAGGTGAATCAACTTTTTGTCGTCAAAGCCAAAAGATGAGAGCTTTAGAAAAGCTTGGATACGAGGATGGTTTAAAATATCTGTCTTCAATGTTTTATTCATATGTTCGATAAATTTTTTTATGTATTCGTCCACACTAAATGTTTTTTCTGTTTTTATACCGTTAATGTTAATACTTACTGTTCCGAAACCGTAGGGTTTTGCCATACCTATTTTGTGAAAATATTGACCATCTTGATTTTTATTAAAAAAAGTGAGCGCCGACAATAGTGCGCCAATTTCAACTGTTTTTAGATTATGGAAACGAATTTTTCCTGTAAATTTAGCTCCGGTATTCAAAGGTCTAAAAGTAGTACATATTTTTGGATTCTTTTCGCACATTGGATTCGATTCTATGGTTGTGTGTCTTGGCGGATATACTTTAAAGCCTCTGAGTATCGCATTTAAATTGTCAAATGTAATATATTTTTGTGTTGTGCCACTTTCTGCGCACTGAACTACGTAACTCGGGAAAAAAGTCGGTCTAGGTGTTGATAGAGGGAGACATATAGTCTTGTACTTATCCGCATTTCCATTAAGTTTAAAATGTGAAAATTGCACCCTACCTTTCAAAGCTCTATCGCCATCTATAAAACCAAAAATGGTTTGAGCTAAATCAAGATCTTTTTTATAGTTTTGATATTTTTCCAATATAGCTTGCAAAGAGTGTTCATATGGCAATTTATAA
>JAVRLX010000173.1:0-2257 GCA_031960985.1 Campylobacterales bacterium
AAAAATCAAACAAACATCAACCGCCCACCCGTGTGTCATTGCGAGCCCGAAAGGGCGCGGCAATCCTATGAGATTGCTTCGTCGCTTTGCTTCTCGCAATGACAAAACCGCCTCAGCGTCACTACTTCGTACTGCTCGTTCCCAATGTCCTCATTGGGAACGCATACATGACAACGATAAGGCGTATGTTCCCAAGCTGGAGCTTGGGAACAAGAGAAACTTCAAATTACAAAAAATCAAACAAACATCAACCGCCCACCCGTGTGTCATTGCGAGCCCGAAAGGGCGCGGCAATCCTATGAGATTGCTTCGTCGCTTTGCTTCTCGCAATGACAAAACCGCCTCAGCGTCACTACTCGTACTGCTCGTTCCAAATGTCATCATTGGGAACGCATACATGACAACGATAAGGCGTATGTTCCCAAGCTGGAGCTTCGCTCGTTCCAAATGTCCTCATTGGGAACGCATACAAAACCCACAATACAAGTACGCATCCCCAAGCTGGAGCATGGGGACGAGAGTACTGCTCGTTCCAAATGTCCTCATTGGGAACGCATACATGACAACGATAAGGCGTATGTTCCCAAGCTGGAGCTTGGGAACAAGAGAAACTCATACTTTTCTCCCCACTCGTTTGCTTGGGAGTTTGTGAAAGAACCCCAGTACCCGTCATTGCGAGCCCGAAAGGGCGCGGCAATCTCCGGTTTTTAGGCAAGTTTTGAACTAAAAACAGCCAAAACTTGCGGGAAGTCTTGAGATTGCCGCGGGCGAAAGCCCTCGCAATGACACTCGGGGGAGGTTTTTGCACTCTCCCTTTCGCTCGTTCCCAATGTCCTCATTGGGAACGCATACAAAATGAAAAGTTAGGCTCAAAACTTGAACTTGTGGGGGACGATATATTTGTCACAAACCCGAAGTTTATAGAAAGAGGGATAAGAGAAAATATAGCTAATGCTACGCTTATCAAACTAAATCAAATAGGTACGCTCACAGAGACAATAATGGCTGTAAAAATGGCGCACAGCGCTGGATGGGGCGCTATGGTATCGCATAGAAGCGGTGAGAGTATTGATAGCTTTATAGCAGACCTCACGGTAGGGCTTGATACGGGACATTTAAAAACCGGCGCGCCTTGTCGTGGTGAGAGAGTTGAAAAATATAACCAGCTAATGCGCATTGAAGAGGAGTTAGGAGATAGCACCGTATATGCCGGGAGAAAAGCTTTTGTAAGGTAGTTACGTTCAAAGTAACCGGTTATAATTGAACCCTCTGAATAAATAAAGTTTAGACTATAAATTAGTGTTACAAAATTACACTACAAAAATGTAAATTTATTCCCCACTTTTTGTAACTAATTTTATTTTTTGCTACGATTTTGCTATACTCACTAAATATGAAATAACTGACCTTACGCACTAAAAGTGCGTAAGGACCTATATCTCTCCTGCATCAGCAGGTAGCTTTTGTGCTCACTTGCGTTGCGCAATTTCGCTTTGCTACATGTCCTCGCAAGCTGCGGAATTTCGCTTCGCTACATGGTGGTTGCAAGGGACATTAGTCCGGGCCACAAATACGGGCTTTCGAGGAAACATCGGCAAAGCCGAGCGCTTCGCTTGTTTTCGAGGAAACATCGGCAAAGCCGAGCGCTTCGCTTGTTTTCGAGGAAACATCGGCTACGCCGAGCGCTTCGCTTGTTTTGCTTGTATTTGTGCGTAACATCAGTGAAATAAGAGGAGGTTTTAATGAGCGTTAAACTTAGATTGTGGATTTTTGTAATTTTGTCGTTTTTTGGCTATGTGGTTATAGTGGGGCTTGATGCATATGTCTCATACCAAAACATACTAGGAGAAAAAAAGTTAAAAACTAGACATGTTGTAGATGTAGCGTATGGGATAGTTGATTACTATTACCAAAAAAGTAAAAAAGGTGAGATGGATGAAGCAAGCGCTCAAAAAGAGGCAATAGCTGCGGTTAAAGCTATTAGATATGAGCAAAAAGAGTATTTTTGGATTCACGATTTAACCACACCTATCCCAAAAATGATTATGCATCCAACCGTTAGCAAACTCGATGGGACAATTTTGGATGCGTCAAAATTTAATTGTGCAACCAAAATGCAATTTGGGATAAATGGTGAGAGTGTAGATACAGATGGTAAAAAAAATCTATTTGTAGCTATGAATGAGGTTGCAAACAAATCAGGTAGCGGCTTTGTCTATTACGATTGGCCAAAACCCTTAGCTGGCGGTGGCGCCAC
>JAVRLX010000174.1:0-2240 GCA_031960985.1 Campylobacterales bacterium
TCTCGTGTCACCGATGAGTAAAGCGCAAAATTTGCCATCCTTTAAAACGCGAAAAAGCTCCGCCGCAACCTTTTGCATCTCATCGCAAAATCTATCCAAATCGTGAATATGGGACAAATCGCCATCTATATCGTCTGAATACTTGATGATATCTGCGTATGGCGGATGCATGAGGGCAAAATCTATACTTTTGTCTTTGAGTATATCGATTTTTCGTGCATCATTTTGTAGTAGTTTGATTTTTGGGTCGTATTTACACTCAAAATTTAGAGACGATTTTGTAAGTTCTAGTGCATTTGGATTGATGTCAAGCGCAAGCAAGTTGCGGTTTAGTAATTTGCACTCTATTGCCGTAGTGCCACCACCTACCATCGGGTCAAGGAGATAGTCACCCTCGTTTGAATAGCGAAGTATTAGATTTCGTACTACTTCCGGTGACCAGTTGCCTCTATATTTGCTATTATGTGTTGCCCAATTACCCCGCCTTGGAAAGCTCCAAACCGTTGTGCACTCTTGCTCGAAATTTTCGGGTTGCAGGTTTTTTATTTTAGGCATTCGTTTAGATGCTTTGTTTTTACAAGAAGGCTTGGAAAATCAAACTCAAATGAGTAGTCAAAAATATCAGGATGTTTTGGAACTGAAAATTTTTTATACAGTTCTTCAAACTCCTCATTGCTTTCACACCATACCAATGAATAATTTTCTAAAGCTTCAGATTCGCATGTTCTAGGTTTTTTCGAGTAGATCCAGTCCCAGTGATGGCTGCACCAAACCAATGCGGTATCTTTGATATATTCCGTTACAAGTTCGTCATCGTCGGCAATATATAGCTTTTTGTAGTTTTCAATTTGCATTTTCTTTCTCGCTTAGTGAGATGGAGACTTCAAGCCCTAGATAATCCAGTATTTTATGCAAGGTTTTGTTGTTTAGATTGCTCGTGCGGATCGCTTGATAAAACACGACCTTATCAATACCGAGAGCTTTGTAAACATCAGAGGTCTTTAGCCCTCTTTGCGCTAAAACAACTTTTATCTCTTTTTCAAGCAAAATTTTAACTCCACAAAACTTAAAAGTAAGTAAAATAGATTACAAAGTAAATTTAATTATTTACTATTTAAATTTATAAACTGTGCTAAAAATAGCGCTCTGGCATAAAAAGCTCTACTAATTGAACCATGTCCCGCACCTTTTGTTCTAGGCTGAATATACTTGCCCATTTTGCCGCTAAGCGTTGTAATGTCGCCTTTGTTGTTTATCAAATGATTTCTAACAAGGTCATAATCTTTCTTGACTTCATCATACAACTCGCCGTGTAAATCAAACTCAACCACAGAGTGTATATAGCTGGGCTCATCCACATTTGAGCCGACCAATCTCACGACAACTATGGCTTTTTTGAGTTTTGAGAGCAGATGGCTATTTTCAAAATCTTTCTGCATTACATTTACAGGGTCAATCATTGTAATCGCCATCGTCTCCTTGAAGGTAAGCTGACCGTTTCGCAATCTTTTGATTGGGATTTGCTTTAGCTCCCAAGAGCCAAAATTCGGTGATTGAGCAGAATTGATCGGAAGCTCCAAATGTCGCTCAAACACATGACCCGCCCACCCTTTATTTACCTTGCCATCTTTGTGGATTGTAACTTTGTATTTTTCGGCAAGACCGTGCATCTCTTGCCCTAACAATTCATTTAATTTTACGATAGCTTCGGCTCTTTCCATTAATAATTCCTGCTCAAAATTTCTCTTATTTTCCCCCGCCCACTACTCTTACTATTGATAAACCTATTGACCTCGACAAACTCTAAGTAAAAGTCCCTGTAAAGCTCTTTGATAAACTCAGTATCAGAGTTGGAGTGCATGACCGATACACCTTTTGCGTCAAGCTCTTTAAATACGCAATAAAGCCTCTTTTGCTCCTCGTCTAAAAACGCATTTTCGTGGTATGCCGTAAAGCTAGAAGTGGCGTTGAGTGGATAGTAAGGTGGGTCGAAATATACAAAATCACCGCTCTTTGCAAGCTCTTGTACTTTTGCAAAATCTGCGTGTTCTATCTCTGCGTTTTGGAGCGCTAGACTTGCAGACATTATCGCATCTTGGTCGTAGATAGCTGGATTTTTGTAGCTGCCCATCGGCACATTGTAATATCCTTTGCTATTTACTCGCCAAAGCCCATTGAAGCATGTTTTGTTGAGATAAATAAACCTTGCCGCCCGCACTTCACTAGGCAAAGCCGAAAAG
>JAVRLX010000175.1:0-2122 GCA_031960985.1 Campylobacterales bacterium
GCTGGATATACGCTTCAAGACCCTAGCTTTAAAAGTGGCGGGGAGTTTATAGAGCTAAAAACCGTAAACGAAATCCGCAAAAGAGTAGTACAGTGGCGAGCCAACGACTACGCCGGCGCTACGGTGGTGAGTAAAAAACTGCTTGAACACTGGTATGATAAAGAGCAAAGAGAGTTACCGTTTTATTTTGCACAGTTAGAAGCGATAGAGACGCTCATCTGGTATGTAGAAGCAAACGAGAGCTATAGGCAGGGCATACGGCTAGAGTCTGACGGCGGCACATGGGAGCGGGTATGTTCCAAAATGGCGACCGGTACGGGTAAGACTACCGTCATGGCGATGATAATCGCATGGCAGACGCTAAATGCCGTCAAATACCCAAAAGACAAACGGTTTTCTAGTGCGATATTTATAGTGACTCCGGGACTGACGGTCAAAGAGCGGCTTGGCGTACTGTATCCGTCGCATCCGCAAAACTACTACGACGCTTTTAATATTTTGCCCGAGAGTCTGCGAGAGAGCCTGCGGGCTGTGAAACTAAAAATAGAAAACTGGCACTGTCTGATGCCGCTAAAAGAGCCGCAAAATAGTGTCGTCAAAAAAGGCAAAGAGAGTGATGAAGCCTTTTGCCGTCGAGTGCTAGGAGAGTTGGCTAGTGAAAAAAATCTTGTAATCATCAATGACGAAGCGCATCACGCTTATCGCATACCTGCCGAACTAAAAAACAAAAAAGTAGAAGGGTTGTCAAAAGAGGAACAAGAGGAAGCGACAAGATGGATAGAAGGACTGGATAGGATAGCCAAAAAACGAGGTATAAACAGATGCTTTGACCTCTCTGCTACGCCGTTTGCACCGACCGGCAAAAAGACAAAAGGCGAAGCGCTTTTTGGATGGATAGTCTCTGACTTTGGGCTAAACGACGCTATAGAAGCCGGACTGGTCAAGACGCCAAGGGTTGTGGTGCGAGATGACGCACTGCCGGATGGCAAAACCTACAAATCCAGACTGTATCATATCTTTAACGACGATACGGTACGAGACGACTTGAATAGAAAAGCCGATGATAGCGAGCCTTTGCCAAAGTTGGTGCAAGCGGCTTACAACCTGCTGTCGGCTGATTGGCAAGCTACAAAAGAGGCTTGGAGAGATGCCGGACACGCTACGACACCCGTAATGCTCACTGTGTGTAATCGAACGGAGACGGCGGCTAGGATTGAAAACTTTTTTGTCAAAGGTGATTGTCTCTTTAGCGAGCTAGCAGACAAAACAAAGACTTTGCGTGTGGACTCAAAAGTGCTTGAGATGAGTGAAAAAGGCGAGAGCAAAAGTGGCAACAAAGAGTATGAGCAGAGGCTAAAAGAGATAATCGCATCCACGAGCCTTGAGACAAAAGAGAGGCAACGGCTAGAAGGTCTCAAAAAAGAGGAGCTTCTAAGAGAGATTGTCGATAATGTCGGCAAGACGGGTAAGGCAGGAGCTAATATCCAAAAAGTCATATCGGTAGCAATGCTGAGTGAGGGTTGGGATGCCAAGACAGTAACACATATTATGGGGCTTAGAGCTTTTAGCTCTCAGCTGTTGTGCGAGCAGGTCATAGGGCGAGGGCTTAGGCGAACAAGCTATGAGACCGATCCCAAAACAGGGCTTTTCGAGCCTGAATATGTCAATGTCTTTGGTGTACCGTTTAGCTTTTTGCCACACGAGGGGGACGGAGGTGTGCCACCACCTCCAAAGCCAAAAACAGCGATTAGTGTTAAGTCAAATGCGAGTGAATACGAGATAACTTGGCCAAATATTTTGCGTATAGACAAGGTGATGAAGCCGACACTCGAGATTGATTTTGATAGTTTGAAACTGCTAGAGATAAAACCAGAGGAGACACCTATAAGCGCCGAACTTGCTCCGATAGTAAACGGGCAAGCCGATGTTAGCAAATACACAACCATAGAACTTGAGAGGTGTGAAGAACGGTTTCGTTATCAAAGAATCGTATTTCAATCGGCTAGAAAAGTGTATGAGAGCCTAAAAAGTACGCATTTTAAGGGGGACGAAGGGTATTTGATTTTTCAAATAATCAAGCTTGTTGAAAAGTTTGTAGCTAGTGATAAAATAGCTATCCCGT
>JAVRLX010000176.1:0-2231 GCA_031960985.1 Campylobacterales bacterium
AAACCGCCTCCCACGGACTTTGCAAATACTTTGAAAGCGTCTGCTTTATCGCCTCGCCCGACAAATCCTCATAAACCCCCGCACTAGCCCTATCGGACACCGTCACTATCCCTATTTTTGCCGTCATTTTCAACTCCGAGTTTTTCGTTAATTTTTATTTGAACCCTCCAAATAATTAAAGCACTTGGGTGTGAATGCTAAATTTTGTGAGGTTTTGACCCAAAAATTAGTCGCTTATCGGTTGTAAGCGGCTCATTTTTCGGATTAAAAGATTACAAAACAAAAGCTTTTGCAATGTGGTGCTTTAATTATTTGGAGGGTTCTATTTAATTTTTTTTCGGGAGCATTTGGTTGATTTCATCTAGTAAAAGCAAGGAGAGGAGCTAGAAGCTTTTAAAGATACTTCGTGAAGTAGAGCTTTGCGGGGAGCTTCAAAAACCCCTTATTATAGCCGCACTTCCAATCCTACTCTTCTGTGTTAATCGACTATGAGAATTATTGTAAAACTTCTTTTATTAATTTTAGTTAAAATCTTAAAAACTAGCTGTCGGAGATTTTTATGATTGAAAAAATTTTAGGGATAGACCTTGGAATCGCGTCTTTGGGATGGGCAGTTGTAGAATATAATGCCCTCAAAAATTCAGGCAGATTTTCATGAAAATTTATTTCCAAAAAGAGTTAAAATAAACACATAAACATTGGAGATAAAAATGAGCAGAAAAAAAGGTCAAGTTTTTGAGGCTGTTTATCTACAACGCAGAAGATACAAGAGGGGAATTTTCACTTTTTACAAATATGCTAATTTCAAAACTGATGTCAAAAATGCTGACACTTCCCGACGGCAAGCCAGATGAGCAAACAAGATGTTTTGTTGTGCTGGATGAATTTCAAACATTATCAAATGGTGCGGAGGGTGCGGGGAGGCAGACTATTAGAAACTGCATAGACTTTTTAGGACTAGCAAGGTCAAAAAAGATAGCGACTATTTTAGCAACACAATCACTTGCAAGAGTAGAAAGGGCTACAAGCAAAGTGGATGTCATGGCATTACTGCAAAACACTGCTACACATTTTTATTTGTCATATGCCGAACCAGTCGGAGCAAAAATCATAACAGATATTATAGGAGAGCATCAGAAAACTACTCTCAAAATTGGCAGAAATGAGAGTAGCGGCGGTGGGTTTGGTATGGATAGTAGTAGAAACGGTAGAAGCTACAGCGAAGATACACGGATAGAAAATATACTGCTTGGAAGCGAACTTGCTAACTTGCCACCTATGAGCGCTTTTTTGAAAATCAGTGGGCAGAATTTGACTAGGTTTAGTTATGGGTATACGGAGCATAGCACTATGACTGCCGCTTTTGTCAGGAGGGAGCTTGGGTTTTTTGAGACGGATGATGTTGGTAAAAAGCTTGATAAGTGTAGTGATGACTTGACGGCGTTGGTGTGAGCAACTGACTTTTCGCAACAGTTTAAAATATCATAGTTACAAAAATAAGACGAAATCAAATACAAATTAGCTCTCCAGCCTTAACGGACGGGTAGTTTTAGGGTTTTCACCCAAAGCAGCTATCGGCTTTGCCGATAGCTGCTTAATGTCAGTAAGTAAATATGGTGTGTTATATAGCACCAAAACCAAAAACCATCCAAAATCCACAAAAACAGGACACAAAGCTGTCCTACCATCTAGCTACAATCTCTCATAAACTTTAAAATCTAATAGATTCAAAAGCCGCAAACAGGAGAGTATCACATGACATTCGCAGACACAAACCAAACCATCCTAGAAAACATACTCATAAACGAAGGCGAAACACTCATGGTAAAAAACTCTACTCTACGCTTCGCAGCAGGAGTGTACGATGCTCCGTACGGACAGAAGCTACTATCCAGCATCATAGATGAAAATAAAATAGAGACAGAGAAGGTGGGCATGAGGGTGATGGGCTTGGGCAAGATAGAAGAAATTACTCGCTGGAAGAAAAGACAGAGAAAATTTTGCTTGCTTCAGAGTTGTCAAGCTTGAAGCTGCTTCGGGCGTTTGTTAAGTCTTCAAAATATCCACTAACCTTTGGTTAAATTTGAACCAATTGATACAAAGGAATATAATGCCCCCAAAAAATTAAACAACAATTTTATGAGTCATCTTTAAAAAAATAGTCTAAAATAAAAACAACATAACCTTTTTAGGAGAAAAAACTATGAGCGCCAAGAAAAAAACATACAGTG
>JAVRLX010000177.1:0-2215 GCA_031960985.1 Campylobacterales bacterium
CCTCCAAAACTCATCACAACTAATCCCTAATCGTTCCTCATTTTGTTCTAACAGATCAAGGATGCGCTTATCTAACTCACTTCGATTGCGCACCTGCCCACCCCCAAAGCTAAAACGAATTACAGGAGCTGTTTTGCTCCAATCCCAATTATTTTCTGCATAGAGCCCTCTAAATAATTCTCGATTTCCAGAAAAAAGCTCGGCAATTGTATCAATGAGTAGAGATTTACCAAAACGGCGAGGGCGGGAGAGGAAGTAGTGCGTGCCATTATTTATTAGATCAATAATAAATGGCGTTTTATCAACATAGTAAGCATTTTCTTTGCGGATTTTGGCAAAGGTTTGGATACCAATGGGTAGTTTTTTGCGCATCATTTGTTATCCAGTAAGTTAGGATTTTACATACATAACATTATGCAACAAGTTGACTTACGGTAGTGAAGGTAAAAACATCATTAACAACTTTCTAATCCCCAAACCTTTGGCGAAATAGCTTTGCGCCGTCCTTACTTGATTCTACCCCCTCATCTATCCCATCAAAATAAAAAACAAGTCTGCTTTGCTCTACGGTAACAATCTTTTTTATTTTGGAGGTGTTGATTAGGTATGAGCGATGCACTCGAAAAAATCCAAGTGGGGCTAACATCTCCTCCATTTGTGAGATTTTTTTGGGATAATACAAAAACCAATCTTTAGTTCTAAGAACAGTTTGGGACAAATCGGCCTCAATATAATATATATCCTTTGCATCCACCATTTTATACTCCCCATCATCTCGCACCATAAATGTATGAGCTTTTGCTATTTTAGCGTTTTTGGCTCTATCGATACTTCTTTGAACCTGCTCTTTTGAGTATGGCTTTAGCAAATAATCTATGGCTCCTACTTCAAACGCCTTAACTCCATAGTTTTCATAAGCTGTTTGAAAAACGATTGAAGTTGTGGGACTAATTGATAATATCGCATAGGCTAACTCTATTCCTGCGCCATCAGGGAGATTAATATCCAAAAAAACTACATCAAAAACACCCTCTTTAGCCTTATGCAAAGCTTCAGTCGCATTATGCGCTTTTGTAATATTACTCTCGCCTATTTCAATAAGCAGTCTCTCAAGTCTTGAGAGCGCCAAATACTCATCGTCAACTATTAGTATCTTCAACTTTAGCCCTCATATTGATTATAAACTCCCTTTTTTCCTCGCAACCAATCTCAACATACCCATCACACAAATATTTTAACCTCTCAGAAAGGTTTGTAAGACCTATCCCAAATTTTTTTGAGACAAGCTTTTTTCCATCGTTTTGAACGCTAATTTGTATCCTATCAGCTTGTTTGGTCACTATTATTGTAATATTCAAATTATTTGGGGGCTCAAAGCCGTGTTTAATCGCATTTTCTACAATTAGCCCTATCGAAAATTTTGGCGTCATATATTTTAGGGTGTCGTCATCGCAAGTTATCTTTAGGTGTATTTTGTTATCAAAACGGATATTTTCAAGCTCCACATACCGTTTTATATTTTTTAGCTCTTCGCCTATTGTTATTAATGACGCCTCTTTCATAACTGATCTTAAAAACGACGACACCTCAAGCAGCGCCTCCTCTGCCTTTGATTTATCTTTGTGGATTAACTCTACTATTGAATTTATCGAGTTAAACAAAAAATGTGGATTTAGCTGTGTCTCAAGGGAGCTTATTCTACTTTTAAGCAAAAGCGCTTCAACCATTTCACTATGGTTTCTCATCTTTACAAATCTATGTAACAATACCCCAACAATGTAAGTTAAAAAACCTATCACAACCGATATTTGAAAGTTTTTTTGAACAAAGGGTGGCAGAGTAAAAATCCCAAGTAGCGGAGCTATTTTTGTAGCCCAAAAAGATCCCAAAAAACCGGATAAAAACGAAAAAAACATCGAGCTAATATTCCAATATGTTTTGGATAGCTTAGGCAATATAAAGTTGTTTGAAAAACCGATAAAAACTAACGATAGCGTCGATATAAAAAGCCCTAATAACCCGCCAAAGAGCACCCCATCAAGCAAGTTTTTATCAACTAAAAAATACCCCACCCCAGAGACTAACGAGCCAAAGAGGATTCCAACAAAAATTATAAAAAACCAATCTTCTCTTTTGATTTTTAGCTCTATCTCAAACACAGTAAATTCCTAACCCCCATAGCTACCCCCGGCCACCCTTGCGCCGCAAAAGATGT
>JAVRLX010000178.1:0-2199 GCA_031960985.1 Campylobacterales bacterium
TAGATGCACCTCATATACGCTGATTGGCGCATAAATGGAGTTTTTCTCTTTGCGATTTGTCATCCACTCGGCGTCGTTCCACTCGTATTCCAAAGACCAAACTCTAGAAGCCGATTTTGGGGCAACTTCCCAATAAAAAGCGTACGGGTCGCTTTTTTCCTCAGCATAGCCGCCAATATGCGACTCCAGCCAATACTTGTAGTTTGCGCCACACTCCACGCCTTCTATAAAGCACTCCCATGCGCCGGAGCCGTCCTCTCTAAGCTTCATAGGGTGTGCACTTTTGTCAAAACCGTTAAAATCACCGATAACAGAAATATATTTGGCGTGCGGAGCCCAGAGGGCAAAATATACGCCGCTTTTGCCATCCACTTCGACAATACGAGAGCCTAGCTTGTTGAAAAGCTTGTAGTGCGTCCCCTCTTTGAAGTAATAAGAGTCCATCTCGCCAAATGTCGAATAGTCGTAGCGAATAGGTAGTTGTTTCATGTTTTAGCCAATCACGGCAGAGACGATACGCTGCGCCTCTTCCTGTATGAGTTTTAGATGCTCTGCTCCTTTAAAGCTCTCAGCGTATATCTTGTACACATCCTCTGTTCCGGATGGTCTAGCGGCAAACCAGCCGTTTGCGGTAGTCACTTTGAGCCCGCCTATCGCTTCGTTATTGCAAGGGGCGGCGGTTAATTTGGCGATTATCTCCTCTCCTGCAAGAGTGGTTGCCGCTACATCGGATGGACTTAGCTTTTTGAGCTTGCTTTTTTGCTCTGAAGTCGCTTTTGCGTCCATTCTTTCATAAACAGCAGAGCCGTATTTTGCCTCTAGCTCTTGATAGTGCACACTCGGGTCTTTGCCTGTTTTTGCCGTTATCTCCGCCGCTAAAAGGTCGAGTATAATACCGTCTTTGTCGGTACTCCATGCAGAGCCGTCAAATCTTAGAAACGACGCCCCAGCGCTCTCCTCTCCGCCAAATCCAAAAGAGCCATCCATAAGCCCATCTACAAACCACTTAAAGCCAACAGGGACTTCGCAAAGCCGCCTACCAAGCCCGTGCGCTACCCTATCTATCATCGAGCTTGACACTAGCGTCTTGCCAACAGCGGCGTTTGCTTTCCAATTTGGACGGTTTTGGAATAGGTAGTTTATCGCCACAGAGAGGTAATGATTTGGGTTCATAAGTCCAGCCGTTTTTGTCACTATCCCATGCCTATCGTAGTCGGGGTCATTGCCAAAGGCTATATCGAACTTATCTTTTAACCCGATAAGCCCCGCCATCGCATACGGCGAAGAGCAATCCATCCGTATCTCTCCGTCTTTGTCGACGCTCATAAAAGCAAAAGTCGGATCAGTGTATTTGTTGACAACCTCTATATTTAGCCCATACATCTGCGCCATCGGCTCCCAATACGCAAGGCCAGAGCCGCCCATTGGGTCTACCCCTATCTTGAGTCCACTTTTTGCTATTGCATCCATATCTACGACATTTTTTAGGTCAGATATATATGGAGTGATGTAGTCGTACTCTTTGACATTTGGCATCTTTAACGCTTTTTCATACCCTACTCTTTTGACATCTTTAAGTCCATTTGCAATTAGCTCATTGGCTCTTTTTTGAATAATGTCGGTTATCTCCGGACCAGCCGGACCGCCGCTTGGAGGATTGTACTTAAAGCCGCCGTCACGAGGTGGATTGTGAGAGGGGGTGATAACTACGCCATCGCCAAAGCCGCTTGTGCGCCCTTTGTTGTAGCTAAGTATGGCATGAGAGATTACCGGAGTTGGCGTGTAGCCTTCGTTTGCGGCTATCCTTACCTCTACACCGTTTGCGGCAAAAACCTCAATTGCGCTTATCTGCGCCGGACGGGAGAGGGCGTGCGTATCCATTCCAATAAACAAAACGCCGTCAATCCCCGCATTTTTTCGATAGTCGCAGATGGCTTGTGCAATTGCGAGCACATGCTCTTCGTTAAAACTCTTTTTAAGACTACTTCCTCTATGCCCAGATGTCCCAAAACTCACTTGTTCGGCCGGATTTGAGATGTCGCACTTTAACACATAATAAGAAGATATGAGAGTTGGCACATCGATTAAAAGCTCTTTTGGAGCTATTTTGCCTGCAAACTTACTTGTACCCATAAGCGCTTTCCTTGTAATAAATTTTTTCTTTGATTGTAACGCTTTAAATATGAGAGACATATAATT
>JAVRLX010000179.1:0-2193 GCA_031960985.1 Campylobacterales bacterium
GATTTAGTGTTTATGGATTGTTTTTGTGGTGAGAAATTATACCATTTACGCTATTTCAAGAGGCTTTTTTAAAATTTAAATTAGCTTAAATTGTGAGTTATTTTTGGTAATTTGCAAGGGGCTCTATAAAAATATATGTTTCGTTGCTATTCAAAATTGTTTTCATATTTTCTCGTACCATCTCTACATCATCCGACGCAACAAAAAATTCAAAGAAATTCTTTCCAATAGTCTCTTCATGACTCCATCCAAACAGTTTTTCAGCTTGAGTATTCCAGCCCGTGATAATATATGATTCATTCCAGACGATACCGGCTGACGCAGAGTTTTGAAAAAGAATCTTATCTCTTTGGGTGCTGTTTTGAAGTTTTTTGTTTATGCGATGTATGTAGTGCGAGATGCCTCCTAGCACAAGCAAAGCCGCCGAGGATATCGCCAAATAGATGTAAAACCAAGTCAAATCGAGCTTTTTGTCGGGCGAATAATAAAACTCCTCTAGCGCTCTATCGCCATTTGCAAGATTGAACATTCGGTAGGTCTCTACGATATGTTTCCATCTGCCGGGATTGCTATGCCCAATCTGTACAAAATCAGGATTAATCAGTTTTTTTAGCGTCGACGCTTCATATTTTAGGTGCTCTCTAGTTTTTTGCTGGGTGTTGTATTGGCTTAGTATCAGCTCGATTATTTCATCTTCATGGGATAGGGCGTACTCCCACCCTTTCATTGTTGCGTTTACAAAATCCTCTACGAGCTTTGGCGAGCTTTTGCAGAGCTCTTTGGAGCTAAAGAGTGTATCTCCGTAAAAATCAAGTCCATATGTTCGCGGTTCGATAATGTTGTACGGTATATTTCTCTCTTTCATTAAAAACGGCTCATTTGAGCTGTATGCGTTGATGGCGGAGACTTTGTTGTCAATAAGGTCTTGCAGATGGTTTTTATTTGGTATGAAATTCACCTTTGCAAGATCAATCCCCTCTTTTAAAAACATAGCCTTTAACTCAACATCTTGATCGCCGCCCATCAAAGATATTTTCCCTCTGACTGCCAAGTCTATGGGGCTTTTAAACTCTTTTGTGGTCAAAAGGATATTTGGCGAGTGTTGAAATATGGCGCCTAGCATAATCACATCTACGCCGTTTAGATAGTCGATGACAAGACTGGAGTTTGATATTCCAAAATGGGCTTTTTTGCTCATTACCATATTGACAGGGTTGATAGATGGACCACCCTCCAAAAGAGTGACATTAAGACCGACGTCAGAGTAGTAGCCTTTGTGGAGAGCTACATAGTAACCGGCAAATTGGAACTGATGAAGCCATCTAAGTTGCACGGTGACATCTTTTTTGTCGGCATAAAGTGGTAGTAAGCTTATAAATAAAAACAAAAATAAAATAAATCTCATATAATGCGGTTCCAAAATTAATAAAATGTATTATAAAGATTATAGCGTTTGCTTTCCAAAAATTTGTGCTATGTTGCTATTACTCCCCCATCAAATAAACTGAAAAATCAACTAGCATCTTGAGCCGCATACTGAACTTTAGGATGCTTAAAAAAGTTAGCAACTTTTTGAGCGTCGTTTTGCAGTGAGAGCATATACTTTTCTATATTGCTTTTAAGCTGCTTTTGATTCGTTGGTAATTCATACTTATTGGCGCTTTGCTTATAATCTTGATTGAGATACTCATCAGGATTATAATCTGGTGAATAAGCAGGGAGATAAAAGAGTTTGATTTTGTCTTTATGCTCTTCCTCCCAAGCTTTTACAAGCTTGGCATGATGAACTCTACTCTCGTCCCCATGCTCCAGCTTGGGGATGCGTACTTGTATTGTGGGTTTTGTATGCGTTCCCAATGAGGACATTGGGAACGAGCGAAGTGCGTAAGTACCTCTATCTCTCCTGCGTCAGCAGGTAGCATAAGGAGGGTTGCGAGGAACATTTATCCCTGCCACTTTATGGGCTTTCGAGAAAACATCGGCAAAGCCTAGCACTTCGCTTGTTTTGCTCATAAAGTGCGTAACATCAATAGTGAAATCTGCACTGCGCCACAACTATCAAATCCCCGATGATTTTATAAACTAGCCTATGTTCGGATGTTATTCTTCTTGATAAGTAGCCGTTAAAGTTCTCTTTGAGCCTTTCTGGTTTTCCAAGTCCGTTTCGGTCATCAGGATTTCTCTTGATGTCGG
>JAVRLX010000180.1:0-2109 GCA_031960985.1 Campylobacterales bacterium
CCTGATTGCTTGGATAATGAGATTTTGATAGCGATGGCATCAATAAGCGCTGTTTGAAGATATGATATTTGCTGGCTATCTTCACGGACGATTTGAAGTAGATACCTCTTGGTTGATTCTATGATGATGTTTATCTCATCGATATAGCGGTCAAATGGGAGTTTGGATCTGGCTAATTTGTAAAGCTTGGAAATTTGACGCTGAAGTGTATCGTTATCGATACTAATCTCTTTGCCTTTGAATCTTGCTCCCAAAAATGTAAAACCATCTTTTGCCTCTAATATTTTTGTTTTTTCGTTGTTTAGGCGTAGTTTGATAGATGGCAAAAATTCATCTAACGCATTTTTATGGCTTTCAAGCTCCTCTTTTGTTTTTGCAAGAACCACAAAATCATCGGCATAACGGACAAAAGCAGCTTTGTTGGCCTCCAGAAATTTATCCATTTGGTCTAAGTAGATATTTGAAAGGAGTGGACTGAGGCTGTCGCCCTGATGTACGCCAATTTGATGAGTTAAGTATTTTTGCTTTTCAAAAAGCCCGTTTTGTAAAAGGAGTGAGATAAGCTTAATTATCCTCTTATCGGAAATATTTTTGTCCAAAATAAGTAGTAGCCCGTCGTGGTCTATATTTTCAAAAAAGCTATCGATGTCGCTTTTTAGAATATGTGTAAAGCCTTGCGATATATAGTCTCTTGCTCGATGAATCGCCTTTATATGGCTTTTGTCTTTGCGATAGGCATAAGAGGCGTTGGAAAATGTCTTGTCAAAGTATGCAGATAGCGCCATAGCTAAGGCATTTTGCACTATTTTGTCTTTGACGCTTGATATTGCTATAGGGCGAAATTCACCATCATCTTTTGGAAGCTTGGCTTTTAGCATCGGCTCTGGCGCATACAAACCGGATATAAGCTCATCTCTTAGCTTTTGTAAATTTTTGTCAAGCTCCTTATAAAATTCATCTATATTTACACCATCCACGCCAACCGCTTTTGAGTGGATACGATTAAGCGCAAATTCGAGGTTGGAAAAAGAAAATATAGACTCTAAAGGTAAAGTGAGCATTTTTTAAATCCTACTGCAATATTTGTTTTTGGAAAAATTCCTAAAAATAGTTTTGGCGACCAAATACTGTAATATTGCGCAAAAAAGTGGAGAAACAAATGAAAAAACCAAGAATTATGTGGGCAATGCGCCCAACCGTAAGATATCACGGTACGTCAAAAGGATACAACAGAGCAAAACAAAAGAGCACGCTAAGACGAAAAAGATTGGTCATTTTTTGATATTAGTTTTGTGCCAAAATAATCTAGCAATTCCTTAAGCTTTTGTTTGTAGCTCTCTTTGCTTTTTTCAGTTGCATGTGCATGAGCTGATATATTTCGTAGTCTGTCAAGTTTTCTTAAAGAATCTGAAAAAGTTTTATCAAGCGTTGCATGACATTTGTTGTTTGATATGAAATTATTAAGAGCTTTTTTGAGGCAGTTTCGTCTTTTGTAAGCATCTTTTATATTTTTACATACAGTTTTGCCATTTTTATCATGAGCTACAAACTCTAAATTTTGCTGGCATGATAGGGCATCTATAAATGCAGTAACAGACTCATAGAGAGTTGTCACAGAGTGAAGCAGTAAGTCTTTTTCAGAATATTTTTCTGAGCCATAAAAAAGCTGTAAATAATCTGGTTTATCGCCAAGATTTGCAATAAAGTCTATCTCCTGTGATAGTTTTTGCATGATTGGTTCTAATGTTGTTTGTGAGAAAGATTTTATGAACTTTTGTATATGTGGCGCTTCTACTATAGCCTGTGAAAAGTTGTTGCCCAGTAGATGTTTTGAAATGGCTGCAAGTCCGACTTGAAGCTCTACAAATTTCGGATAAGCAATGTTGATTGTTGGAACAAAGTAAGAACTACAAAACGAGTTTACCACAGTAGCTATATTTGCCATATCAATATAAGTTAGCAATGATATAAACTTGAACTCACAAGTTGTTTTTGACGGATTACATTCTGAGTTGCTTGCCATTGCATAAAAGATATCTTTTAGATTTTTAGATTGGGAGGATGATGATATACCAGCGAGTAAGAGCGTCATTGGCATATGTCTAAAAC
>JAVRLX010000181.1:0-2120 GCA_031960985.1 Campylobacterales bacterium
CTGCTTTTAGTGTGCTAGTTATGCTTTCGTGTATATCAATCATATATTCTTTGGCTCTGCCAACGCTAACGGGCGCCTTTAGGTAGTAAAGTATATGGCTTTTGCCGTTATCGTTGTTTAAAGTCATTATACTTGGCATAGGCAAGCCAAAATCGTTGAATATAAGTGGATCTTCGTGATCTATGTCAAAAGCTAGGGCTTGTGTAAGGTTTTGAGAGTTGATTTGAATTTGAGAGTAGTTTTCTGGATGATTTAGTACAAAGTCGGTATTTCGCAAAAGCCAGCGCCCATTTATTGTATGACACTGTAGTGTCTTAAAACGGTTGTTTTGCTCGAAAAACTGCTTGACATGCAAGGCATTTTGGGGTAACATTTTGCACCTTTACGGAGTTGCTCGGAGCAAAGTCGCCAAACTTTTTAGTGCTCTGAGCAGATTGATTTCTGCTATTCTACTCTTTCAAAAAACTTTAGTCAATGCCTACAAATTAATGTGCAACCATTTTTCATCCTGTTAAACTGCAAATTTTACTTCTAGTTTGCGACCAAAAGCGTGAGCAAGTCGATTTAAAAAATCAAGTCCAACATTCATTTTTCCTCGTTCAATTTTGGAAATAATATTTTGAGTAGTGCCAACCTTCTCTGCTAATTCCAATTGAGTTAGTCTCTTTTCTTTTCTTAGTTCAATTAAAGATTTTACAACTTGAAATCTGGCTTCTGAAGCTTCCCAGGCTTTTGCAAACTCGCTATTTTGAAGTTGCTTGTCTATATATTTTGAAAAATCATCCGACATCTTTCATCCTTTTTGTGGCTAAATCAATTTCTTTTTGAGGTGTTTTTTGCGTTTTTTTAACAATTCCATGCAACAAAACAAATTTTCTTCCACTTGTAGCAAAATACAATACTCTATAAATTCCGTCTTTGTCTTTTACTCTGAGCTCATAGAGCTTGCCTTGCAATGGTTTTACGTACGGCATTTCAAGATCAATTCCAAGTTCTTTGAGCAACTTAATAACTCGTAATATTTCAACTTTGGATTCAATGCTTAAATCGTCAAGCCATTCTTCGACAGGACTATTGCCGCTTGGCGTTTTGTAAAACTCTATTTGCCAACTCTTCATCTGTTCATTATATCCTATTTGATATATTTGTAAAGTCTAAGCAAAAAGCTTCTCTACAAAATCCCTTCCACTATCCGGTGCAAGCTTTGCATATCTCATAGTCATTTTGATGTCGCTATGATTCATTAGCTTTTGGATCGTAAATATTGGAGTACCTTTTATAGCCAAATGACTTGCGAAAGTGTGTCTTAGCGTGTGCAAGACAACTTTGTTTTTACGATCGTCCGGCTTTATCTTTTTATTGAACTGCTCAAGATGAACATTAACTCGTTTTTGCATTGTCGGCGTGGAACAATTAAAAATAGCTTTGTGCTTTTTTAACTGATACTTGATTGCCTCGATAGCTTCTTGCGTCAAAAATCCCTTGTATGTACTATTGTTTTTATAGTCCTTTAGGTATAATGCCCTCAAAAATTCAGACAGATTTTCATGAAAATTTATTTCCAAAAAGAGTTAAAATAAACACATAAACATTGGAGATAAAAATGAGCAGAAAAAAAGGTCAAGTTTTTAGTGCCGAACAAAAGAGTAAAATTATACTGGAGCTATTAAAAGAGGAGCTGACTATTGCACAGTTGGCAACAAAGTACCAAGTAACATCAAAGACAATACAAAACTGGAAAAATCAGTTTCTTGCCAATATGGCAGCTCCATTTGAGGATACACAATCGGTTGGTAATCTGAAAAAAGAGATATCACAGCTAAAAACTCAAAACGATGAACTAGCAAAAGCGCTAGGTAAAACCACTATTGAGAGGGACTGGGCGGTGGGATGTAACGAAGTGGAATTCCGCAGCGAAGCGAGGACAAAGCAAAGCACACCCCAAAAAGCTAACGCTTTGTTGGGGACCCCGTGTATGAGCTTGGACTTATCAAATAGACCTCTCCTAAAACCTATGTCAATTTCATTGAGATTCCCCCGTCACGACACTTGCTCGTGCAAATTTTTTCAAGTTACAAAAAGTAGCTTAAAAAAATTTGCGCAAACACCTGCCGCAACGT
>JAVRLX010000182.1:0-2110 GCA_031960985.1 Campylobacterales bacterium
TCCATGGCGTGTTTAATCGAAATATCAGGCGCACTTTCACCGTCTTCAATCATTCCGGAAATATGAAAAGATAGCGCTTCAACGGCATTTTTCTTTGCCTCCTCAAAAGTATCTCCGGCGCTGACGCACCCCTGAATATCAGGAAAAAATACACTGTAATTTTCTTTATCTCCAGCTTCAAATATGGCGGGGTAATCTTTTATAAATTCAATCATTTGGCTTCCTTTAATCAATGAGCGCAAAAAACTCATCTTCAGTTATTTGCATTTGGGAAATAATGCTTTTCAGAGTCTGTTCGTGCATCTCTTTCTTGGGATGCGGCACAGTCACGCGCCCTTTAAATATCTCGTGTCGAAACTGCTTATGACTCCCCACTTGATTCACTTCATGCCAACCTGCTTTTCTCAAAGCTTTTAAAACATCTCTCGAATTTACAGATTTTTTCATGATGTTCCAAGGTTCAAAATATATAGAATTATATATATACTTTATTAATACCTGCTTCATCTTTTGGCTCAAACTAGACAAACAACAATGTACCTATAACATTAAAAATTAAAAACGCATTCTTTTAACATTTTTAAAAATCAAAAAATAAAGCCTTGTTTATTTTAAAACAGCTACACTACACACGCTAAAAAAAGATACAAAATGCTAGCAAAAGCGTGAATGTTGCCAGCGTTGCGTAGCAATCTTTTTTCTCACTACCAAGCTCCAGCTTGGCAGCGTATATAGCACCGCAAGTCCAGTATGAGTTCCCAAGTACAACTTGGGAACTAGTAAGAAATACTCAAGGGGTAATCTTTGCAAGAGACTAGAAAATTGCTTGGGCTGGTGTAAGTTTATGGGTACAACATCATGCTAGGGCACAAAACCACAAACTATTTTCAAAATGAGGTTTTGCGGAAAAGACCGTATTTACAAGTAGAGTGGTGCATAAAAGCAAAAATCGACTTTGTTAAAAAAGAGATACAATCGGACGGTAGAATAAAATACTGGTCATACGTCAAGGAAGCGCAAAAATATCTTCGTACCGTTTATCTGCCAGACAACGAGACGATTCACAACGCATTTTTTGACAGAAATTTTAAAGGAGAAGAACTATGAAACTAAGATACTATCCAGATACCGATAGCTTGTATATCGACTTGGTGGACAAAGATAGCGTGGAGTCCATAGAAATGAGCGAAAACATTATCTTAGATGTTGACGAGCAAGGGCAACCTGTAGGCATAGATATACAAAATGCCAGCAAAAGCGTAGACTTGGGAAACTTTGAGATGAGCATTCCACGATTGATGCAAAGCGCATAAGAGCTTTTTTATCGCTACCAAGCTCCAACTTGGCAGCGTATACAGCACCGCAAGTCCAGTATGAGTTCCCAAGTGCAACTTGGGAACTAGTAAAATCAAATAAAACCCACTTCAAAAGGAGGCAATAGTGACATTTTCTTTTCACATCGAGTATTGGCAGGACGGTGAGTTTTTTGTCGGCAGGATAGCTGAAGTGCCTTCCTGCTTTTCGCAAGGGCATAGTGTCGAGGAGTTAAAAGAGAACTTGCGCGAGGTCTATCATCTGATGTTTGACGACGAATCAAGGGCGCCGGTTTCAAATAAAACTACAATCGAAACGCTTGAACTTGCAGTATAAAACGAAGAGACTTTGTCAGTCTGCTGGAGAGCAAAGAGTGTGCGCTTCATGGAAACGGAGCAAATCACGACATTTACATACATCTGCCAAGTGGTAGGAAAAGTACGGTTCCAAGACATAAAGAGATAGCTGAAAGTTTGGCAACTCTCACACTAAAACAACTGGGTATCAAATAAAATCAGTTCAATGGAGAAAAAACGATGAAAAAGTGCTTTTTAAAAATCTTGCTATTGCTGCTTGTTTTTACAAGCTCGGTGTTTGCTCAGTTTAGCAGAGATGATGCGAAGCAAATTGTCACAGACAGCATCAGCGGCATGATGTGGCAGGATGATAATGCTGCAAAAACTGTGAAAAAAACTTAGGGTAATGCCATTAGGTACTGCGAAAACCTCTCACTAGGTGGTTATAACGACTGGCGGCTACCTAGCACTACGGAACTTGGAACGATAAAGGCCAAGAC
>JAVRLX010000183.1:0-2078 GCA_031960985.1 Campylobacterales bacterium
GCTTTTGTAGAGTTTAGAGAGCAGGTGCTAGTGTTGCCAATAAAAAAGACTAAAGTTTATGTTACTGCGAATGCTTTGCATTCGAACCACATTTTTAAATTTTTCACTGCAGAGTATAGACAAGATATAAAACTTCTAGCAGTTCAGCATGGTGGTGGTTATGGTATAGATTTTGTAAACACACCGGAGGAGTATGAAAAATCTATAGCTGATTGTTACTATAGTTGGGGGTGGAGTGGTAGTGGCGTAAAACCTCTGCCCGCACAAAAGCTTTTTGACGAATTGGATGAAAGTTCTAGTGACAAATATATTTTGTACAATATGACTGCAATGCCCATATGGGTCTATAGACTGCAAAATAGCTACAATAGTTCGGATATTAGACTAAAATATATCCCATATGCAAAAAAGTTTTTGTCATTGGTAGATGAAAATATAAAAATTTCTATTAGGGGTTATCAAGCCGACTATGGGTGGGGTATACAAGATGAACTACTAGACATAAATAAAAATGTCTCTTTCGAAGATTGGTCGGTACCATTTAAAAAAAGATTAGCAAGTGCATATATTTTTGTGTGTGACCATGTACACACTACATACTTGGAGAGCTTAGCGGCCAACAAGCCGACAATCATATTTTTTGATCAATCTGTTTACAGCTTCAGAGAAGAGGCAGCTGTATTTTTTGATATGCTACATTTGGCAAAGATTATCCACTACACCCCAGAGTCTGCCGCACAGCATCTAAATGCTGTATACGATGATGTGGATACTTGGTGGTACTCTGATAATGTCCAAAAAGCTAGAGCTGAGTTTTGTTACCGATATGCTCGTACTAGCAAAAACTGGCTAGATGAGTGGGTTGATGAGTTTCAAAGAATATTGAAGGAAGATAAATGATGAATCTAAAAAACAAACTTCTGCAAAACAAACTCACCATCGGTTCATGGCTGACTATCGGACATCCAAATGTCGTTGAGATAATGGCGAGCGCAGGATTTGAATGGCTCGTCGTAGACATGGAGCATACATCCATAGATCTGACTATGGCTCAGATACTTATTACCACTATTCAGGCGAGAGATATGAAGGCGCTCGTGCGAGTGAGCAAAAACGAAGAAGTTATAATCAAAAAAGTCCTTGATATGGGAGCTGACGGCATCATAGTGCCTATGATAAAAAGCGGTGATGAGGCTAGAGAGGCCGTGGGGTATGCCAAGTATCCGCCTTTTGGAAAAAGGGGTGTCGGGCTTTACCGTGCTCAAAACTATGGGATTGGCTTTGAAGAGTATAAAGAAAAAAACAAAAATGAGACCGTGGTAATAGCCCAGATAGAGCATATCGAGGCGGTGCAAAATATAGACGACATCCTAACAGTAGAAGGGATAGACGGTACGATAGTCGGACCCTATGACCTCTCAGGCTCTATGGGCAAGCCCGGAAGCTATGATGATGCCGATGTCAAGGAAGCACTAGAGAAGGTGAAAACAGCTTGCTTTGTGCACAAAAAACCGTTGGGTTTTCATGTGATACAATCAGACCATCAAAAGCTAAAAGAAAAAATAGACGAAGGCTATACATTTTTGGCATTTAGCTTGGATTTTTTCTTTTTGGGCGACAAGGCGAGAGAAGAGATGAAGAAAATAGGAGCGAGATTTAGTAATGTTTAATGATGATATTTTTGATAAATGGCTAGATAAGGAAGCAAACAAAGTTTTGGAAAAATTAGATAGTGATGATACTGTTTTGAGCGTGGAAGATAAAATGATTTTGACACTCAAAGCTCAAACAAATCATTTTTATCATCTTGATATTGAGCTAAGAGAGAATATAGACAAACTCAGAGAAGAGCAGAACAAAAAGTGGGATGAACAAAACAAAAAGTGGGATGAACAAAACAAGAAGTGGGATGAACAAAACAAGAAGTGGGATGAACAAAACAAGAAGTGGGATGAAAGTCAAAAGGAGCTCAAAAATATAAGGGTGGAAATGAATAAAATCTATCAAGCTATCAACGGGCAAACATGGAAGATGATGAGCGCCGTGGGTCTGATAGTGATACTTGGCAAGCTCATAGA
>JAVRLX010000184.1:0-2081 GCA_031960985.1 Campylobacterales bacterium
AAAGATTTTGCGATTGAGTATGTTTCATGACAATACTTTGATAGCAGGCTGGACGCCGATTGGCGTAGCGTTTGAGATAGGACTCAAAAACGGCATAGCTTTGACTGCTAAGTACAAAGTAGAAAAACAAGGCAAATACACGCTCCATCATCTGATAGATGAGGAAAGAGTCTTTGTCTTTTGTTTTGACGAGTTCATAAGCGAAGAGATAGCAAAACTACTGCCTACCAATGCAAAATTTGTCTGCCTAGACAAAGCGCTCACAGATAGCGTAAAGCTAAACATCGTAGCCCAAATCGGGCTTGAGAGTGTAGAGACGATATAAGGAAAAATAAATGAAATTCACTATAAAGAATGTTGGAACCATAGAGTCTGCTACTATAGAACTTGGTGATTTCACTATAGTTTGCGGTGCAAATAATACAGGTAAAACATATATCACATATTTGGTATACGGCTTTATAACGCTAGCAAAAGAGCTTTTAGATTCACAAAGAGATCTTGGATTTTCGATACCCAAAGAAACTGTAAACACTATAATAAACGACGGATTGATAAAAATAGACCTGAAAACATTTGAATCGCAAACATATAAAATACTTGAAAAATTGGGAAAGCAATATACGAACTATATCCCTAGAATATTAAGCGCAGGAAAAGAATTCTTTCAAAAAAGCCAATTTATAGTCGATCCTTCGGTAGTAAAGCCAAACTATGTTGACGGTTTTAAGATAGCCAAAGGAGCAAAAAGAAGGGAGCTAATAGAGTTTTTTAAAGAGGCTAATCAAACAACTATGGAAATTGCCGTATTGTCGAATGACAAAACTCTTCTGCCATCTGAAAATATAATAGACGACCAAATAAATAAAGTTTTGATAGAAATATTTTTTGGAAAATTATTTGACAACTCAGTCAATATAACATCCGAGCGAACCGGTATAGCACTCTTTCATAGAGAGCTAGATACTCACAGAAATGTACTGATAGAGCAGTTAATAAATAGAAAAGATAATGAAGTAATAAATCCGTTTGAGATTTTGGATGAGCAGTTTGCAAGATACGCCCTGCCCATAAAAAGAAATATTGATTTTACGAGAGACATACCAGAGCTTACAAAAAGAACTAGCGAGCTTTTTAAAGACAATAAAGATGTCTCAAAATATATATCTAAAAATATACTCCACGGCGAAATTAAATATGTAAATAAACAGCTTGTGTTTGAGGTAAGGAGAAGCGGTGAAACAGTTAGAATGCCGATATATTTATCATCTTCTGCTGTAAAATCCGTACTAGAGCTAGATATTTATATAAAACATTTGGCAAAAAAGGGTGACCTTCTTATTATTGACGAACCTGAATTAAATCTACATCCCGACAATCAAAGACAAATTGTCAGATTACTTGCTAGACTTGTAAATTGCGGTATAAAAATATATGTAACTACACATAGTGATTATTTTTTGAAAGAGCTTAATAATCTCATAATGCTTTCAAATGATTTTAATAATAAAGAAGAACTGATGAGAGAGCTTGGTTATGATGAATCGGAGATAATCTCAAAAGAACAACTTAAAGCATACGCTATAAAAAATACCAAAAAAAATATATCAGAATTGCAAAATGTCAAAATAGACAAGTTTGGTTTAGAAATGGATATTTTTGATGAACTAATAAATAATCTAAATGCTGTATCTGACAGGATTTGGTTTAATATTTCGGATAATGTTAATGATTAACATACTAAAAAATGTCATTTCAAAAGATGCTCAAGAGTTGTTGAGATTTGACTATTCAAAGGGTGCTCTTTATATCGAAGAAAGAGGTAAGCAAGCCAGATGTAAAACTGTCTCTATTGCTGGATTTAATGACCTGCTAAAACAAGGCGGCGATTATTGCGCTTTTAGGATACCAGACGACAAGTCTGCGCACTGCGTGTTTTTGGACAATGCAAATAAAGTTGGAATACTAAAAAAACCAGAAGCAATTATATTTATTAAGAAAGGCTCGACTTATTACGCTTTAGTATGCGAGATGAAGTCGGATGAATATAAGTTTGATGATATAACTGAAAAAATGAAAAG
>JAVRLX010000185.1:0-2153 GCA_031960985.1 Campylobacterales bacterium
AGAAGCATTGCCATCAATCTTCAAAATATCAATAAGATTGACAACAAAACACAATGTCGCAAATTATTTGCTTGGGGCATCAAAGATGTATTTTCTTTAAAGAGTTCTTAGTTTTGAGTTGCCGTGGCGGTTAAAAGCCGTGCGCAAAAAATCTTCTATTTCTTGTATAATAAAAGCAGTTAGAAAAAAGAGGTATTGATGACCCTTACATTAAAAGAACGAATAAAAAATGAATTTATGGTTGTAAAGTCGCTGGGTGCAGTCTACGGCGATATCGGCACAAGTCCCATATATACATTTGCAGTAATTATGCTACTCACAAAACCTACAATGGAGAATGTCTTCGGCATATTATCTTTACTAGTTTGGACGCTTACCATACTTGTCACGGTACAATACGCATGGCTAGCCACAAGCCTAAGCAATCACGGCGAGGGTGGAACGATTGTACTTACGCAAATTCTAAAACCATACCTTAGAAATGCAAGACATGCCGCTATTGTCTCTGCTCTTAGTTTCATAGGAATATCGCTCATGATAGGCGACGGCGTTATTACTCCAGCCATCAGTATCCTAAGCGCCGTGGAGGGTATCACTATTATCCCTGGATACGAGCATACCCCCAAATATGCGCTTTTGATTCTCGCCTCGGCAATAGCCTTTGTATTGTTTTATGTGCAAAAAAATGGAATTGAAAAAGTAGCCGCAGTGTTTGGGCCGATAATGCTCATTTGGTTTTTGGCATTGGCGTTTAGCGGCATCTATTTTATTGCCTCCATGCCTTCCGTTTTACTTGCTATCAACCCGTCTTACGCTCTAACTTTCATACTACACGATCCGCTTGCCGCTTTTATTATATTGGCCGATGTTATCTTGTGCGCCACTGGAGGTGAGGCTCTTTATGCAGATATGGGACATCTAGGTAGACAGCCTATACTCAAAGGCTGGCTTTTTGTTTTTATTACGCTTTTTTTTAGCTATTTCGGACAAGGGGCTTTTTTGATGAACCATGCGGCTGATGCCGGAAGTCCGCTATTTGAGATGATAAGAGAGATTGCCCCGACCTTATATGTGGTATTTGTAATACTTGCTATTTTGGCTACGATAATAGCCTCTCAAGCAATGATAAGCGGGATATTCTCAGTTCTTTATCAGGCGATGACTACAAAGATATTCCCACACTTCAAAGTAGAGTACACATCTTACGAGTTAAGCTCCCAAATATATGTAAACTCCGTTAACTGGTTTTTATTCGGTTGCGTAGTGCTCATACTATTCATTTTCGGCGAATCCGCTAAGCTTGCAAACGCATACGGACTGGCCGTTACCGGGGCAATGAGCATCACGGCTCTTTTGATGTGTATGATATTTATCAAACAAAAAAACTATCTGAAGCTCTTCTTTGTACTCTTATCCGGCGTCGCCAGTATCACTTTTTTTGCTTCATGTATACTCAAAATCCCGCACGGAGGCTACTGGTCGCTTATTATTGCAAGCATTCCTCTATTTATAATCGTTATATATACGCAAGGGCAAAAAAAGCTTTACGCCTCTTTTATTCCGATACTTAAAGAAGAGTTTTTGGCAGAATACAAAGAGAAATTTCCAAGGCAATCAAAAATAGAGGGGACTGCCCTTTTTTTCTCAAGACATCTAACGCAGATACCAGCCTACATACCAAAAACAATGTTCCAAAACGGAATTATGTATGAGAGAAATATCATAGTAAAAATCAAAGTCACAAACGAACCAAGAGGCGTCAAGTCTGAAATCAGACAAATAGCCGAAGGACTTGAGCTGCTGACTATTTGGCAGGGATATATGGAGATACTCAATATGGAGTCGATACTCCAAAGAAACGACATATACGAGCGAACTATTTTTTACGGGCAAGAGGAAATCGTAACAAAACACCCGATATGGATGATTTTTGCGATGATAAAAAGCCTATCGCCTACATTTGTAAGTTTTTACAACTTTCCTCACAAAAAACTAATCGGCGTCGTAAGGCGTGCGGAGTTTTAATCACGGCAACTCAAAACTAAGTTAGGAATACCATTTGCTTAAGTTTCATAAAAAACGAAACGAGGGTAAAATGACACAATTATTAGATAAATTTAGGGAATTGCCAGATTATAGAAAATGCAAACAAA
>JAVRLX010000186.1:0-2140 GCA_031960985.1 Campylobacterales bacterium
AGTCTGCTTGTAGATATACAGCATTTGCTACATCAACTGCGTAGTATTCCCATGCTTGAAGTGTAAGGTCTTTGATTGATTTGTTGATAGCCGCGGCAACATATACACCTTTATCGCCTGGTTCGCTATGTTTTATACTTGTGTCTGCAAGAGTACCAAGAAGGCTTCTCGACATTGATTGGAATTGAGTTCTAGATGGTTTATTAGAGTTTGAATCCCAGCCTGCCATTCTTGATACATATCCGCCGATAAGTGTAGTATCTGGAAGGTCTTCATTAATAACAAGAGCCGCTTCAAATAGATTTGGAATCATTCTAGCATCATTGCTTCCCGCAAGAGGGGTATCGATTTGTTGTCTACCAATTTTTACAGTTGTTTTGCCATATTGACCTGCTAAATACGCTTCTCCTAAAAGGCTATATGATTTTGAATCTTCATCATAAAGAGTATCATCTACTTTGTTAGGATCTTTATTTTTTGTGCCAAGGTCGTTAGTTGTATAAAACGCCGCGCCTGCAGATACGCCGTATAGTGGCGCAGTTTCGTATGCAAGCTTACCACCAAGAGCAAACGCAGATGTGTCTACCTCAGGGGATTTGTTATCAGTTTTGATATACATACCTCTAATTTGTCCAGAGGCTTTACCCTCTTTAAATGCGCCGGCAAGGTCGCTAGCCGCAAATGATGATGTTGCTAGAGCTACTATTGCAGTGATGCTTAACATTTTTTTCATTGTCTCTCCTTGTTTAAAGTATCTCTTATTATACAAAAAATAGATGGGGATGTATCACATTTTTGGTGTTTAAAAATTGAGCAGTGATTTTTTTGGAGTGTATTTTTACCCATCATCCTATATAATGGGCAAAGTTTAAAATATTTGTGGAAAAGTTGCGTGGAGAATGAATTTATAGCCTTTTCACCTCAAATGCAAGAAATTAAAAAGCTTACTACCCTTGTTCGCGGGGTAAATGTTAATACTATTGTAATGGGCGATGTTGGCGTAGGCAAAACTTTTGTTGCCAAAACGATAATGCCAGATGGAGTTGTTGTGTATGGAGATAAACCTGAAGATGTGCTAAAAGCTTTAAAAAATTTTGATGAAATAATAATAGAAGATTTTGACAAACTTCCAAAGAGCGATTTGCCGATTTTGGACGGAAAAAAAATAGTCGCTACATCGAAAAAACGAATTAAAGATAGCACGCTTGATAGGTTGTTTGGAATCAAAATAGAGATACCTTCTCTACCCAAAAGAAAAGAGGATATAGAGCCACTCAAAAAGCACTTTTTGGATATGGCAAAAAAAGATTTAAGTATCGATTCAAACATAGATACATCGGCCGTATCAACAGATATAACTCAAAATTGCCACAGCCTAAAGAGAGCCGCTTATCAAGCTTTGCTTTGCAATAACATTACCAAAGAACAACTAAGTAAAGTTATGGAGGAGTATTTTTATGCGCATATAGACGATAAAGATGAAAATTACAAACCATTTTTGGATATTTTTGATGAAGCTATTATTAACGCAAACTATAGAAAGTTTAAAAGCCAACTTATGATGTCTTACAAAATGGGTATTAATAGAAATACGCTACGAAAAAAAATACTTCAGCTAGGCAAGAAGCTCGGCGATGAATAAGCAGCCAATGACTATAAACTACCAAAACTGGGTAGAATATGATTATAATCCATTTTTTGTATTCGGTAAAAACGGCGAGCTACTAACACTCAATCAGCCAGCACAGTTTCTTATTAGTAAAGTGGAGCCAAAAACCCTTTATGAGCTTGCAGTTGCGTACGCAAGCCATGATTTTGGGTATAAGACCACAATTGTCGATTTAAAATTCGATGTTTTTAATTTTTTTGCTATTACAGTGGGGTATGAGTCAGAAGAGGAGATAGGTATTAAGCTTTACCAAACTCCATATTTGGGTTTTAAAAAAGTTATATCTATAAAAGAGTGTGAATATACCAACATTTACCATATGTTGGACCTTTGTATTCTCTGCTCAAAATTAAAAGCAGATTTTAAAAAAGATATTGACCCCGCATTGCCTGATTTTAAATTGTCTCAAAACGAGTTTGTAAAAGCTCTAACAAGGGCGCTTGAGAGTTTTGAGGGGTCAAAAGAGGTAAT
>JAVRLX010000187.1:0-2087 GCA_031960985.1 Campylobacterales bacterium
CATCTATATCGTCTGAATACTTGATGATATCTGCGTATGGCGGATGCATGAGGGCAAAATCTATGCTTTCGTCTTTGAGCATATCGATTTTTCGTGCGTCGTTGTGGTCTAACTTGATTTTTGGGTTGTGTTCACTTTTTGAATAAGCCTTACATCTATTTCAAACTCCAAAAAATCTAATATTTTGTGCAAAGTTTTGTTATTTAAGTTATTGGTTCTTATGGCTTGATAAAACACGACTTTGTTGATATCTAATGCATTATAGACATCAGAAGTTTTCAGCCCTCTTTGAGCCAAGATAATCTTTATTTGTCTCTCTAACATTTTGCTCTCTTGTTATAAATAAATTTCATGTGTTCTTTTATAATTTCCAAGCTTTCTTCAAAACCTTCCGCTTTTCCTCCAAAATATTCATTTTTCCCAAACTCTTCACAATCTTCGCTATCGCTCTTTTCGCTACTCCACCTATTCCTATATTCCAAAGCCATTTCCTTTATTTTTACCTCCAAAGAATTAGAGGTCATTTGCTCCAAAAACCCTTTTGACATAAGCCGTATTGTTTCTAACTGATGTTACGCACAAATACGAGCAAAGCTCGTATTTGTGGCAGGGACATAAATGTCCCTTGCAACCCCCCTAAAGCTACCTGCTGACGCAGGAGAGATAGAGGTTCTTACGCACTTTTAGTGCGTAAGGTCAGTTTCTAAGTCTATTTTTTGTAAATTTTCCCACAGTTCAAATTCATCATAGTGTAGGCTTTCAGCCAAGTTATCATAATCGTCCTCCGGAATAATTTCTACAAAATCATCATCATTGTCAGTATAGCTAGCATAACCCTTACATACTACAATAAATGGAAAATAAAACGACGGATTTTCAAGCAGATATTTTAAAATTACTAACGCTAATTCTCTCGATATTGGCATGTTAAATTACCTCGTATTTTCCTCTGGCTGTAAATTTTAAAAATCTTTTATCCCTTAAAACTTGTAACTGCTGTCTAATTTTGTCCTTGATGAAATTATTGTTTGGATGCTTTGTTTTGAGGTATGGCACAAAAGTATAAAATTCTTGCAAACTAAACTCTTTTTTATCCAGCTTATCGATACACATCATAATGTCAATTAGCCAACTTTTCTGCTCTGTTTTTGAGTCTCGCAAAAAGAGTGTTTTGTTCCACTCGTCTAATATTTTATTTTTTGGCTCGACCTGACCGTTTTTTACAAAAAATATTTTGCCACTATTTGGAATACTAGATATATCAATATTGCACATTATGTAATTCTGGCGATTTGGAATCCCTTTGTTTCTCGGAACTATCATATTTGGCATAAACATAAAACTTGGCACGGCTAAAAAATTTACAACTTGGTAACTTTGTTTTTTGTAATTTAAAAAGAAAAAACTTGGGTTTGTTTTATTTTTAATCTTTTGAATCATTGTTTTATATGAGCCGTCGGCAACAGTTTTACCTAGACTTTTGCCGCTCTTGCTTTTTAACTCATACTCTTCACTACAAGACAGACAATAAAAATCGGCTATCGGTCTATTATTTTCGTAACCTGCTAGTGAATTGCCACAATTTGGGCAGAAAATATTTTTGCCCGCCCAACTTTCTGTTAGAACTCTAGCAACTTGTGCTTTATTTTCATATCCAGCAGATAATGTGGTGTCAAAAACTAAATCCATTTTTTACGCCGCATTTTCATGATACGTCTAAAGCTAGAAGTGGCGTTAAGTGGATAGTAAGGTGGGTCGAAATATACAAAATCACGCTCTTTGCAAGCTCTTGTACTTTTGCAAAATCTGTGTGCTCTATCTCTGCGTTTTGGAGCGCTAGACTTGCGGACATTATCGCATCTTGGTCGTAGATAGCTGGATTTTTGTAGCTTCCCATCGGCACATTGTAATATCCTTTGCTATTTACCCGCCAAAGCCCATTGAAGCATGTTTTGTTGAGATAACTCAACTTTCGCACATACATCCAGCTCAAAAATAACATAAAATCTCTTAGTTAAAAACATCTACGAAGCCCCATAAAATAGGCACTTTAAGGTATAATTCGTTCACCAAAACATCTTATATCT
>JAVRLX010000188.1:0-2085 GCA_031960985.1 Campylobacterales bacterium
TTTTTTTCCAATGAGCCAGTGTGCGCCCCAGCGTTTTCACCTCGCTAATCATAATGCGGTCCATTGGCGCATGCCAAAAATCCATTCCCATGCAGTTTTGTATGTTTAGATGAGTACCGTTGCAACAATATGTGTGACTCTCAAAACCAAACAAATCTAGCTGCGTGTAGCCATTTGCGGCGTCCACAAGCCGCCCTTTAACCCATACCGGCGTTACGCCAAGCGGCCCATGCTGGTTGCTAATAGGTATTTTAGAGAGTGGATTTCTGGTGTTGTACTCTGCCAAATGCAAAATAGATGCAATGTTTTTCAACAGGATATTTATAAACTTTTGTGCGTTGCCGTGTGTATACTGATTTAGATTTTTGACTGGAAACGGGTTTCTAACATTGTAATAATCACACAAATCATCTCTCATTTTTTTGTGCCACTCGTCGAAGCGAGCCTGACTTTTGATAATTCTTAGCACACTCAGCCCATTGTGAATGTGGCTACCCCACCACAGATGAGCCATAAGAGTAGTGGCGTCTTTGTTTTGCAACGACGAACGCAACTTAGCTCCGCCATGCCTATAAAATGATGTTCCATTGATGGAGTCGTAAACAGCGCCAAAAAAGCAATACTGCTCAAGATTGGTAGTTTTTACGGATGACATTGTGCTAATTCCCCTAGCAGCATAATATGTCAACAGACCGTCCACGACACACTGTCCGCACAAGCACGCATGGGGAAGCACGCATGAGTGTATTCCAGACGCACTATTTATGGCTAAAATTAGTTTCGAAAACATTTTCATCCTTTGTATAAAATTTTCGTTTTATGACCAGAAAAATCTCTATTTCTTAGCCAACTCGCCTTGCCGTCAAAACACTCCTATGGTAAAGAGAGTGTGAAAGAACCTCCCCCAAGTGTCATTGCGAGGGCTTCCGCCCGCGGCAATCTAAAAGTTTCCTGCAAAAAAATTATATGCGGCGAAATGGATAAATTTTTATCTTTTTTTGACACTTTTGTTTTTTGACAAATCCATGTACAAGAAGCTCTAGCGCTGCTCGCGCGTTAATGAAAGAGTCCAAAGATGAAGAGTCAAAGCAAACGCTAGCCTTTGCATGGCCTAGCTGTATAGTGAGGGTTTGGTAGTTTTGAGATTTTGTCTGCATGCCGGATTCCTTTTGCGTTTAAATGCAAAAGGATAAATGACAAAGTGGTTAAAAAATTATCTTTTTGGAGAAGTTTCCGGTGCGGCTTTTTGCTCTTGGTTTGTTGTAGATACTTGTTTCATTTCGGCATTTGAGCGACTTGTAAATGCTTCATTCTCACTCTTTAGCAGCGCTACTAGCTCTAGGCTATCGAGAACCGTTATGGCATCAAGCAGCATTTTTACTTCAAACAGTATCTCACGAAAATCAGTTATAGTAGTCTCCACCTCCAGCGAACCGTCTGAAAAAGTTTGTTTAATGCGTTGCTCTGGAAATATAGGAGCACTTCCCTCGCGAAATGAAAACGCCAAAGACGAATCAACACGAAAAGTAACGCTAAAACGATCATTCGTTAGGCTGGCATACGGCGAGCCGGAATCTCTTGCTAGACCCATGGCTTTTGTGTTGGGTTTAAACTTTTCTTTTTGTATCTCAAAACTTACTATGCCCTCCAGAGCAAAAGTCTTAAACACCCCGTTATCCATCGCCCACAAAAACCAACGCAGACGGTAGTTTTTGGCTAGATACGGCTCTATCTCGTACTTTTTTTGTGTTCCATCCTTTTTTTTGTAGACCATCTTTGCTTTGAAATTTTTTATCGTGGCTTCGTATATTTTTGTCGCAAGCTCTGCATCTAGGGGGTTTGGAGCGCTTCTGCATATAAAGTTGCGCTGCTGCTGGCCTTTTGCCAAGCTGTCTATAAGTGATTTTTTATGCTTTGTTCCCATCGAGGTAGGCAGTCCTAAAATTGTAGCTAGCAACTCCCTGTCGTGTGCGTCTGCCGCTTGCAGACTGCCGTACTTTGGGGCTAATATCTTATCTTTACCGCTATCTTGTATGAAATCTACAGCCTCCAGTTTTTCCAAGGCATGACGGTAGAGCATATCTG
>JAVRLX010000189.1:0-2078 GCA_031960985.1 Campylobacterales bacterium
AAGAGAAAAAAGAGTTTGACGAGCTTTTATCCAAAACCTACGAGCCAATATATGTTACGCAGATAAACACAAAAGATTCATCGCAGCTACTTAGTGAATATAGCAAGCAAAAAGTGGCGTTTGAAGGAAACAAAAGCGAAATAGAGTTAGACAATCAAGTCTTAGAGAGGGTGTTTAAATCTTTTGACGACTCGCTCCCAGCAAAGACAAGCGGATATTTTGAAGAGGCTTATAATACCGTTACAAGAGCTATGGATACTACCCTTTTTGTATCAAACAATGTTGACATAAAGATAAAGAGGGTTTTGTGGGTGTTTTTGTTGCTTTTGATTGTTTATTTCGTAAAAGTGTGGCTTGTCTTAAAGGCCGCTCCAGCCTATTTTGACAAAGTATACAAAGATGGCGGACACTCAGAACACATTAGATTTATTGTCTCAAAAATAATCAACATAACCGCCTACATTATAATGTTTTTTATTGTATTAAGCGGTTTTGGCTTATCGCTTACAAATTTTGCAATTATTGTATCGGCGCTCTCTGTTGGTATAGGTTTTGGCTTGCAAGGGGTTGTATCCAATTTTATATCTGGAATTATCCTCCTTTTTGAAAACTCAATCAAAATAGGCGATATCCTTAGCTTGCCAGATGGAAGAACCGGGGTTGTTACATCTGTAAATCTAAGAACTACGAATATACGAACTCCAGATGATGTAGATATCCTAATCCCAAATTCAAGCGTATTTTCAGGGCAGATAGAGAACCTTACAAAAGATAGCGCTTTGGTTAGAAAAAGGGTCAAATTTACAGTTGGATACGCAACCAATCTTGCCAAACTTCAAGAGATACTTGACAAAAAAGCAAAAGAACTCATGGGCAATAATTTTATAGAGGGGACAAAACTTCTCGTAACCGGATATGGCAATTATGGGATAGATGTGGAGTATAGGGTTTTTGTGGATATGAAAAAACAAGCCGTAGAGGTAGGGGATTTGTTAAAAGAATTTTTGGACGCCATTGTTAATGCAGGGATTGAAATACCGTATCCAAAATTAGAGATTATAAAATTTGAAGGGAATATCAAATGATTAGACACATTGTATTTTTTAAACACGACGATAAACAAAAAATAAAAACCCTCTCACAAATGCTTGCTACCCTCAAAGAAAAGATTGATTTTATTGTTGATTTGGAGGTTGGTTTGGATTTTTTGCATTCAGCTCGCTCCTTTGATTTGGCGCTAATCGTTACTTTGCCATCAAAAGAGCATTTAGAGCTTTATGCCGCCCACCCAGAGCATTTGCCCATAGTTGAGTGGGTAAAGGCAAACGGCTTTGAGAGTAAAGCTGTAGATTACTCTCTGCCTGCTACTTGACCGCCGATAATAAATCTAAGCCCTTGCAGTTTAATAAAGCCAGCAGCATCTTTTTGGTTGTAAACCTCATCTTTTTCAAAAGTGCAGTACTCAGGGTTAAATAGCGATTTTGGCGACCTTCTGCCAACTACCGACACATTTCCTTTATAAAGCTTTAGCCTTACCTCTCCGCTTACATTTTTTTGCGTGTTGTCAATAAGTGCTTGCAGAGCCTCTCTCTCTGGACTAAACCAAAATCCGTTGTAAATTAGTTTTGCATATTTTGGCATTATCTCATCTTTTAGGTGCGCCGCTTCCCTATCAAGCGTAATGGACTCTATCGCTCTATGCGCTCTTAAAAGTATCGTGCCGCCCGGAGTTTCGTAGCACCCCCTTGACTTCATACCCACAAATCTATTTTCGACGATATCTATTCTACCTATACCGTGTTTGCAGCCGTATTCATTGAGTTTAGCAAGTATCGTAGCAGGTGACATTTTTTGCCCATTGATAGCTACGGCATCTCCTCTTTCAAACTCTATCTCAATATACTCAGCCTCATCTGGAGCTTTTTCAGGGCTTACCGACCATCTCCACATGCTCTCTTCAGGCTCAGCCCAAGGATCTTCTAACACTTTACCCTCATAGCTAATGTGAAGCAAGTTTGCATCCATTGAGTATGGACTTCCACCCACTTTTTGCTCGATTGGAATACCGTGTTTGTCGG
>JAVRLX010000190.1:0-2061 GCA_031960985.1 Campylobacterales bacterium
CTTTCTATTATAGTTATACTTTTGAAGCCATCGATTGTCCTTAGATACTTTCTAATTTCTGATACTTTTTGTAAATCTTGCTCTCCTTTGGCTCCATCACTAAATATAAAAAGCTCACTTTCACTTGCCAACTCATTTTTTTGTAGTGCCTCTATTGCTTGTCTCGTATGCCAAGGGCGGTTATAGACAAAGATGACTATTGGGGCTAAATTCAATCTCAGATTATTTTCTTGTGTCATTTGTTTTTCTTTTTGATAGTGTGCTTAAATTTTAAAACGGCAAGATTCAGCTCGATGGTCGTCTCAGATTCATCTGATTCTAAAGCATCATCAAGTATATCAGCAATAATTTCACCGCTTTTTTGCATGAGTGATTGTTGCTCTTGTTTGGTCTTAGCTTCGGGAAGCTGTTTGATAACTCTTGATAGATTGCGAAGTTTATAAAAAGCCTCAACAATTGCTATCGTTGTCTGAACTGCTTGCTTGCTCGTAAGAATGGTTGCAAGCATATACAATCCTCTTTCGGTAAAAGCCTTTGGATTTACAGTAGAATGCTTTAGCTTATTGAACCGGTCGAAATTTTCGACCAGTTCATGTTTTGTTTTTTTGTCTATTTCAATTACATAACCATCTGGAAATCTATCTGGATTATTTTTTACTGCCTCATTAATCCTTTTTGTCTCTACGCCATACAACTCCGCTATATCACTATCAAGTATAACTTTTTCGCCTTGTATCTCAATAATCTTATCTTCTATCTTATCAAATATCACAATTTCACTCATTTTATCTCTTCACACTTCATAGTTTCGCGGAAAGCATTTCGCATAAATGACTGCCAATAAACCCAGCACCACCTATTGCTAATATGGTTTTATTTTTCATATTATACATTTCCTTCGTGGAATCAAATTTTCTTTTGCAAGTCGCTTGTATTCGCTCGAAGTTGGAATAATATGTATACCCGCATCAGTAGCAATCCAAACTATTTTAAATTTTGACTTATCTACACTTTTAAAGTGGTTATTTATTATCTCTTTTTGTAGCCATGATTTTTTGGCTATCATAGCTTTGACCTCACTTGTGTTTGCAGGATGAATCTCTACAAAATATCCCTCGATAATATCATCAACAACTACCAGATAATCCCAACGATTAGCATTGGGGTAGGCATTTTTTAGACAACTATCAATATTTATACTTTTTTTCAGCTTCTTAGTATCTTTGATTTTAAATTTTGCTCTTTCACTACCATTGATAGCTTGCAATCCTTCTTTTGCACATCGATTTAATACAGCATTTGCATTTATATTCTTTAGCATTATATCTCACCATACATTTTAGATATCACCTCTGACACTCTTGAGCTAAAACTCGTTATTTCGCCCCAAGTATTTTGATCAACATTGTCGTTATTTACATCAAGATTACTGATATCCTGCACAACAGTTTTGTTATCTTCTTCATTTTTGAAATAGTAGATTTTGAAGCTTTTTTTCAAAATTGTTTCGGCAAACTCTCTCAAAGGCGCGCTCTTTCCAAGTCGAAATATATCTAACAGTATCGATGATGCATCTATTTTTTTACTATTTTGTTTTATCTCGTTAGTCGCCCAAAAGAGCTCAAGAATTGTATTTGAATGTGTTGAAATGTTTACTTTGTAGCCCCTGCTGAGTAGTTCCATCACAAGAAGCATCGTATCTACTACAGCATTTGGGTGAAGGCCCATCTCTGGTTCTTCTATCGTGATGGTCGTGACCTTTTCTCTGGTGCTGACTTTAGAAGCAGGGAGCGCCCAATATAGTCCAAATAAAAGTGGTGCAAACTCCTTTTGACCAGCCGACCAACTTCCGACGGCATAGTCTTTATTGTTTATTTCCATCACAAGCTGTTTTTTGTTTCCAAGTGATTTTATTTTGATTGCACCATCTCTATAAATAAACTGCCCCCATTTGTCAAGACAATTTTATCTCTTAATTTATTTCCTACTAACACCTGTTACCCTATGCCACTTTTTCAATAGACTTCAGATATAGATTCATCGGTTTTTGATAACCTATAC
>JAVRLX010000191.1:0-2025 GCA_031960985.1 Campylobacterales bacterium
AAAAAAACGAATGTCAATAATAAAGATATAAAAACGTTTAAAATCTCCCTTTCCCCACACCAAAAACTAAATTTGTAACACCAATATCCCAACATCTTCAAAACCTTTTTGCACATAAAAAAGAGAGCATTGCCTCCTCTGTTAGTGAACTATCGGCTCCAGACTCCATCATCTCTTTGCCTATCCAAAGCGCCGCATTGGCTATCTCGACTATACGAGTCACCGCTCAAATCCTTCTATCTTCTCTTCAATTTCAAAAAATCGCTCTAGTTTAGCATTTAGCATAGCCTCAGTCTCCTCAAGCTCTGATGAAAGCTTAGCTATCCCCTCTCTTTGATAAATTTCAGGGTCACCGAGAGCATTTGTTAGCCTTTTTATCTCTGCTTCTAGCGCCTCTATCTCCTGCGGCAGTTTTTCATACTCCATTTTCTCTTTAAAGCTAAGTTTTTTGGCCTCTTTTTTTGGCTTTTCCTCTTTTGTTTTGGGTGCATCTGCCGTGCTCTCCATATCATGAAGCTCTCTTAGCTCCCTTTCTATCTCGAGATATTCACTATATCCTTGATAGCTCTCCTCTATTTGTCCATTCCCCTCAAAAATTAGAAGTTTACTTGCAAGCTTATCGACAAAATATCTATCATGGCTTACAAAAATGACACACCCCTCAAAATTTTGGATGTACTCCTCTAAAATGTTGATAGTTGGTATATCAAGGTCATTTGTCGGCTCATCAAGTATCAAACAATCCACTTTTTTGGCAAATAAAAGCGCAAGGGCTACCCGACTTTTTTCGCCGCCCGATAATATTCCGATTTTTTTGTCCAAAAACTCTTTTGGGAAAAGGAAGTTTTTAAGATAGCCAAACACATGCATATTTTTCCCCTGCACCTCAACCCTATCGCCGCCATTTGGACAAAATGTCTCCAAAATATCCTTACTATCATCTAGCATTGTCTTGCTTTGGTCAAAGTAACCCATCGCAAAATCGTTAGCTTTAACACTCCCTTTGTCTGGCTTTAGCTCACCCCTTAAAAGTCTCAAAAGGGTGGATTTACCACTCCCATTTGGTCCAACTATCGCTATACGGTCTTTTTGTAAGATTCTTATTGAAAAATCTTTGATTATCTCTTTACCACCAAGCGTTAACGAGACATTTTCAAGCCAAAATAGCTCTTTTTGACGGTTTTGCGCGCTTCCGCCGTTCCAGTTTTTTTTCTCTCTTTCTAGCTCCAAGCGCATCTTGCGAATTGCGGATGGATTTTTTTTGGCTTGCTCTCTAAGTTCAAGAAGCTTTCTTTTTCGCCCCTCGTTTCGCTTGCGTCTAGCGCTTACCCCCCTTTGATACCACCGCTCCTCTTGCTTTAAAAGCCTAAGCAAGTTTTCGTGTTCTGTGCGCATGTTTTCAAGTAGTTGCGCTTTGCCGGAGAGATAGTTAGCATATCCACCCCGAAAACTTCTGAGCTTTGCATCGTCTATCTCAACGCATCTAGTAGCGATACGATCTATAAAATATCTATCGTGCGAGATAAATATCATCGTATAGTTTTCAGAGAGTATTAGCTCTTCCAAAAACTCAACCATATACACATCTAAATGGTTTGTCGGCTCATCAAGCAATAAAACATCGGGCTTTTGAAGTAACAAACTCGCAAGCGCCACACGCCTTTGCTCACCACCTGAGAGTGTGACAGTTCTTTGAAAACGAAGTTCGCTTAATTTTAGCTCTTTTACTATCCGCTCTATCTTATCCTCAAGATTCCACGCAGAGTGGCGCTCCAAAAATAATGTAAGCTCTTCGCTTCTTTTTAGTAGCTCTTTATCATCAGGATTTTGCGCTAACTGCTCATTTACACTCTCAAACTCTTTTAGCGCATTAAATAGTTCTGAAAGACTTTTTTTGAGCGAATCTATTACGGTATCCTCCGCGTCAAAGCGTGGCTCTTGGGCAAGCATCTTGATTTGAATGCCGTTTTGGCGAGTTATTTTCCCATCATCAAAGTCCATCTCACCCATGATGATTTTAAGTAG
>JAVRLX010000192.1:0-2025 GCA_031960985.1 Campylobacterales bacterium
ACGACGCTCTTCCGATCTAGGAAAAGTGTTTAAGATGTCTGAAAAGCATAAGCTAGAAAAGACACAAAGCCCAGAAGACCTGCTGGTGCTAGATACGCTTGAAAAGCTATCGGAAAGCATAGGCTCTAATTTTTCCATGAAGGCAAAAAAACTTCTTAGCCGACTGAAAAACGAAGACGACAACCCACTATATGCAAAGATTCACTTTGAAGACATAACCGACAAGGCAAGTGAAACATTGGCAATAGAAAAAGCCATATCCGAAAAGCGCATGATATTGTTTAACTATCAGATTGGAAAACATAGACTTAGCGTTACCGTGAAGCCTTTTAAACTTATCAACTTTGACGGGTTTTGGTATCTGCTGGCAGAAGATACGGCTGATTCTTATGTGAAAAAGTATTACCTAAAAAATATCTCTAATGTTCAAATAACCAAAGATAGCTATAAAATTGCAAAAGACCTAAAAGAGAAGCTAGATAACGCCATTAGCGTATGGTTTGACTCTACCGCCAAACCTATAGAAATTAGACTATACGCCGACAAGGAGATAGCCAAATACTTCCACCGCAGAGCCATTGCCCCTAGTCAACGGCTAATATCGACAGACCAAGACGGCGGCATAGAGTTATCTGTAAATATAACAAACCCCATGGAGCTGACTCCATTAATATTTAGATGGATACCGCATTTACATATTCTCTCGCCTAAAGAGTTAAGGGATGAGTTAAACAAGAAGATAGAGGTTTATATGACAAGGCAGAGGGAGATGGATTAAATTTTGTAGCGTAATGGTAGGCAGGACATGAAGCCGTCTGGTGTGTGTCGTATAGTCTTCTAAAATTATGGAGATTGCGACATGGAATATTTTAGACAACAAATTAAAAAATTGGACAAATGATGATAGGCAGGATTTTGGGCGCACAAAATGTGTATCAGCCAAACAAAGCCGCTACCGCAAGAAAGCCGTCCAACGCTAGACAAGACATATATTCCATTTCAGACGAAGAGTATTCGATTGTCGTTAATCATTCACTGCCAGATTATGACTTCTTTGAAGATCCAGATATATTTACAACTACGGGTACGGAAAAAAGTAAATTTATAAATGACGCTCTTTATGCCGATGACAAAAGACTGCTACAGGTACTGATTAATACGCTTGCCAAAACAACCACCGGAAAATCAATGTGTAACGCCTGCGGCATCCTGCAAGAGCAAGGCAAAATTGTGTTTGAGCCGCACAGTCAAGCATTGGGTGCAAAAGGTCAATTTGGCATCTTAAAAGAAAGCAACGATCCGCTTGGCATCTTGATAATCATTGCAAAAGATAACCATATAGACAATTTAGCTATGACATTGACCCATGAGATAACTCATTTTATGGACTATTACAACTGTGTAAAAAAGAGAATGCAAACAACTAGACTAGACATGGAGTCAAAAGCTTTTGCAAACGCATACAAAGTTATGATAGAGCTAAACAAAGCAGAATCCTTTGGCTATGTGATGCTCCATGAAAAGAACAAGCAAGCACTATTGGCTTGCTATGAGCACCACTTTACCGATAAAAAATATACTGTTTCACAGATAAATGATTTGCTGACAGATGTGGGGTATAACGAATTATCGGAATTGTTGGTATTTTACGAATAAAAGTAGCTCATTCTGCGTGGGTAATAAATAGTCTTCCTACTAAAATAACTTCAACAAGCTTTTCATAGCACTAAATAATTTAAATATGGCTCAAAACCTAGAGTGTCAAGATTTTCTAGATCACTGCTTGCTTATTTAGATTGACACTTTCGTAGTTTGCGCGTCGGCGGCATTTTTTCGGCAAAGTTCGGCTTGGCGGGTATGAATTTCTGCCATGTTTAAATCTACGTCAAAATCTCTACCAAGCAGCAAGCCAAGCATACCGCATCCAGCCCCCACGTCTAAAAAAAGACGACCCTTTGGGGCAAATGTGCATATAAAATCGTATAGCGCCATGCTGTCGCTTGTGTAGCGAAAGCCGTCTTTGTA
>JAVRLX010000193.1:0-1896 GCA_031960985.1 Campylobacterales bacterium
AATATGAATGCAGACGAGAGAGAAAAATATAGACACGCGCTACTAGAATACTGCAAACTAGATACATTGTCTATGGTGGAAGTTTTGAAAAGACTGAGGGAGAGTGCGAGATGAGTGGGATAATCGAAGCAGAAAACTATCAATCACTGTTGAGTGAAATAAAACTAGAGATAAAGTCAGCTCAGCAAAAAGCCATAAATAGTGTCAATATCCAAATGCTAATGCTCTATTTCAGTATCGGCAAGAGAATAAACGCAAAACAAAACGAGCTCGGTTGGGGTGCAAAAGTCATAGACAAACTTAGCTTTGACATTTCAAACGAAATACCGGAGATCAAGGGATTTTCCACTAGAAACATAAAAAGAATGCTTACTTTTTATAGAGAATATGCAACACAGTCATTCAAAGATCCTTATATTTTTGATTTCTTTACTATTGAAGAGCCTTTTAGAGAGAGGGAGTTGGAACTAAATCTAGTCAAAAATATGGAGAAGTTTCTGCTGGAATTGGGGAGTGGATTTGCATTTGTCGGGCGGCAGTATAAGCTTGAAGTCAAAATGAGCTCTGGAATGCGAAGTGATACTCTAGTAATCTAAGATTAAATAAATCTACACGCATTTTACAAATGCTAAATCAATCAAAGTGCAATATTTCCACCCCCAAATTTCCACCCAAACTATAATCCTACCCATGATTATCCACCTAGACCTAGACTGCTTTTTTGTATCGTGCGAGAGAACCGTTGATGATGCGCTGTTAAATAAACCTGTAGCCGTAGTAAACAAAGGCGATAGCGCCATATTTTCAAATGAACCCAAAAAGGTACATATTTCAACTGACGGCGGTGCGTTTGCGCCAAACCTACTGTATGACAAATTTAATGGAGTGAGTAAAGACTGGAAAAAGCACTTTATGGACCCTGACGGTAAAATCAGAGGCATAGTAGTAGCCAAAAGCTATGAAGCTAAACCGTATGGCATTAAAACCGGAACACCACTAGGGGAAGCTCTAAAGCTTTGCCCAAAGCTCATTGTCATCCCTCAAAACTACCACTTTTATCACATTCTCTCTCACAATCTCCGTCTGTTTTTAGAAACTAAAATTCCAGTACTTGAGCAGTACAGCATAGACGAGTTTTTCGGAGATTTAAGTGGATGGGTAAAAGACGAAGATACGTATGCGTTCATTAAAGAGCTGCAAGCGCAGATACTGGACAAATTCAAACTACCCATTAGCATAGGCGCCGCAAAAACAAAGTGGATAGCAAAACTGGCTACTAGTGAAAGCAAGCCGTATGGCGTAAAGGTGGTGCAGCCTAATGAAGTTAACAAATTTGTACATAGTATGCCTATAGATGAGTTCCCAGGTATCGGCAGGTCGTTTAGCGTTAAGCTTAGAAGATACGGCATAAATACACTTGGAGAGCTACTGCAAACAAAGCCTCTACTGTACGGCTGGGGCAGAATGGGGCGCGAGCTATATCACAAAGTAGAGGGAACAGACAGCGAAAGAGTAAATCTGTATAGAGAGAGACGCAGCATTGGCATTAGTAGAAACTTCCAGCCCGTACTCGACAGAGATGAGCTTTGGCGAAGAGCCATGATACTTTCCCGTCATCTTGCATACACCATAGCAAAACTGGGCGTGAATCCAACTACCTACTTTTTTAAGCTCAGATACGACTTTGGAGAGAGTATGAAAATGAGCACTACGCACGATAGACTATTTAACGAACGCTTTTTTATGGATTTGACACTGGAGACAATGAAACGGCTGGACTGCTATGTGGACTCCAAAGTTATCTATTTGGCGCTTTCGGCTTCAAACTTTACGAATGCCAGACTAAAGACTTTTGACCTTTTGAGCCATGAGAGAGATATGAAGATGGCGTCGCTG